>CACJYR010000012.1 GCA_902597675.1 uncultured Pelagibacteraceae bacterium
GTGAGATTTAACAATATTGTTTTTCATTAAATAATAATAACTATTAAAGATATATATTCATCATGAATTTTGTCCTACCTAGACATTTGAATTGTAATGTTTTAACATTTTTAACACTCATTATTTGAATTAATTGAGTTATTAATGATTAATTGTTGTGAAAAGTATTTATAAAATTCATTACATTGTATTTTTTTTAGCTTTAATTTTTTCTAAAGCTATAGCGGAGCCAACCTTTGTGCAAAGTAAATCACTCGAGACAGCCGATCATTATTATGGACTTACGTTTAATAACGATGGTACAAAAATGTATGCACTAGAAAGTCAGGTTGAAGATACAAATGATGTAGTTATCGAATTTATATTAACTAACGCATATGACATTTCAACGGCAACCGAAAACCAAACTAAAAATATATATTTAGATGGAAAGCTTATAGCAACACAAGTAGTGTTCAATAACGATGGAACAAAAATGTTTATTGTTAACCATGCTCATCAAAAGGAAATAGATTATTGGTCACTAACCACTGCATTTGATATTTCAACTGCTACACACGATGGTGCTTTTCCTATTTCTGGTCAAGAAATTAGAGCAAATTCAGTTGCATTTAACAATGATGGTACCAGAATGTTTGTAGTTGGTGCAGGAAATATGTCCCAACATCGTATTCATGAATATTCACTTAGTACACCATATGATCTTAGCTCCACAGTTACTCATCTTAATACTGAAGACCTAAGTTCTTCTCACAATTACTTAGATGGAATTACTTTTAAAGACGATGGTACCAAAATGTTTATCATTAATGGTAATCAAAATACGATTTCTCAGTTTAAATTAACTACACCTTATGATGCTTCTACTTTATCCCTTGAAGGTAGCTTTGATGTAAGTTCTTATGATACCGAAGCAAGAGAAATGGCTTTTAGCAACGATGGAAGTAAAATGTTTTTCATTGGTGATGCAAATGATAAAGTTTTTGAATTTAACCTAAGCTGTAATTGGAGCGTAATTGATGGTGCTTGTGATGACCCGGTTGGTAAATATAAAGGCGGTAAAGATATTTTAAGCTCAATCGATTCTCAAACTGCAACAGCAAAACAAATTGCCATCCACGCAACCACCCCAGTATTAAATCGTATGTTTTGGTTAAGACGTCATAGAAGTAATGACCAATTAAGTAACCAAAATATTAGATTAAATTTTTCAAATTCAATGATGGCCTCATTATCAGAAATGCTCCCGGTATCTAATAAAACTAATGAGGTGTTAGATAAATTGTCGGATGAATGGTCATTTTGGAGTGAGGGCAGTATTAGTTTTGGAAGAGCAGGAGATACCTCACATTCTTCGTCAAAAAAAATTGATAGTAAAGGTGTCTCGTTTGGAATGGATAAAAAGATAAGTGAAAATAAATTATATGGATACGCATTCCGGTATGGTCGAGATGAAGTGGATGTAGGCTCTTTTGGCACGACACTGGATACTGACTCAGTTAGTTTATCACTTTATGGAACTTTTCCTCATGATGATGAAAGATTTATTGAAGGTATTTTGGGAGTAAGCAAGTTAAAGACTGATCATGTTAGAAAGGGAGGAGGGAATACTCGAACAGGTAATCGAAATGGATCACAAGTATTTGGCTCAATTAATTATTTTACTACTTATCAAAAAGAAAAATTCAATATTTCTCCTAATATAAGAATTGATCTCAGCTACACAGAATTGTCAAAGTATTCAGAAACAGGGGCAGCTAGTCTTGTTTATAATAAACAAGTAGTTGAAACTGGAATGATATCTTCAGGTTTTAATTTAAGTAATATTATTGACTATAACTCATTAACTTTTGAACCAAATGCAGGTTTAGAATTTAGTTTAGACTTTAGCCCCACTTCAAATGCAACATACAGGTATATTTCACAAACAACAGAATATACTAGAGGCATAGGTCAAGATTCTAAAAGTATTAGAGGCAATATTGGATTTGATTTAGAAATGGATAATGGTTTATCTCTAATGACGATCTATGAAAGAAGTCAAAGTGAAATTGCTCATAGTGATACCTTATATATAGGGTTTGGCTATGTGCCTGTTGAAAGTACTGAGTATGCTATGACTTTAAATAATGACAAAGCATCTTTAAGTTATAAGAGAGATTTAAATGGTTTTGATATCAGAATGAGTTCGAATTATAGCTTGATGAGTCAAATACCTGAATATGGTGCAACCCTAGAAATTGTAAATACATTTTAGTGAATTTAACTAAAACTCTATAGGATAATATGGGATAACTAGAACTAGACTAGAACCTAGGGAGATAAAATAAAAAAAATTTACTTATTCATCTTGTTCAATTATAAATATTGGCATAAACACTCATGAAATTCATTAATGCCCTCGTGGTGAAATTGGTAGACACAAAGGACTTAAAATCCTTGCCGCTTGCGGAGTGCCAGTTCGAGTCTGGCCGAGGGCACCATTAAATGAATAGGGTACAAATCATATCTGATAAAAATCAAAAATCTTTAAAGATTAAATCACTAATTCAAAAAAAAATTAAACAGAATAATATAAAACGATCCAATATTACAATTGTCATTGGTGGTGATGGTTTCATGCTGCAAACACTAAAAAAGAATAGAAAATCTAAAAAGTTTTTTTATGGTGTGAATTCTGGGAGTTATGGATTTTTGATGAATAAATTTTCATCAAAAAATATCATAAGTAATTTACACAAAGCAAGAATGATAACCATCTCTCCCCTAGAGATGGTAGTTAAAAATAATAAAAATCAAACAAAAAAACATATAGCTATTAATGAAGTTTCAATTTTAAGACAAAGTAGGCAAGCTGCTTCTTTATCTATTTATCATGGTTCTAAACAAGTAATAAAAAAACTTGTCTCTGATGGTGTACTGGTTTCCACACCTGCTGGAAGCACTGCTTATAATTTATCAGTTCACGGACCTATATTAAGTTTGAATTCAAAAAGATTATCCATATCTCCAATAAGTCCATTTAGACCAAGAAGATGGAAGGGTAAAATTGTAACTGACAAATCTAAAATAAATATCAAGAACTTAAATTCTAAAAAAAGACCGATTTCTGCTGTTGCTGACAATATTGAGGTAAGGAATGCAAAAAATATTACAGTAAAAACTAATCAAAAAATTAAATTTAATCTTCTCTATGATAGAAACAGAAGTTTGCAAAAGAAAATAAAAATAGAACAATTAAGAAAAGAAACATCTTGATGGTGCCCCTGCACGGATTTGTATCGTTGAACTATTGATTACAAATCAATTATAAAACTTTAAATTGATATTTGTTTCCAACGAATTTTAAAATTAAACTTTGATATAGTCACACTAACGTCGCAATGATATTATTTTTCAATGAAAGATCTCCAGAAAAAATTTGATGAATTTAAAAAGAAAGTTTATTCAAAGAAGGGGATAGGAGAATTCTATGAAAGACAGATAAGATATCTTTATGAAAAGAATGGTTGGAGAGTTGAGCCTTATGGTATTTTAAAAGGGAAAAGTGATTTAGGTAGAGATTTAATTTGTACAAAGAAAAAACAAGTTCTTATTATTCAAGCTAAAAATTGGTCAAAAAGAAAAACTATTCACGAAAAACATTTGATGCAATTAGCGGGCACCATTCTTTATTATATTTATAATAAGAACAATTTTCCCAAAGGTGTTTTTGTGACAACTGCAAAACTTTCTGATAGAGCTAAAGATGTTGCAAAAAAATTAAATATCCAACATCGAAATATTAAATTAGATAAAAATTTTCCTATGATTAAATGCAATATAAATAAAAGAGGGAAAAAATTATTCTTTTTCCCTTTTGATAAATTTTATGACAAGGTTCATATTGATATTAAAAATGGTGAGTTTTATACTAATAGTATAAAGGAATGTATAAGAAAAGGATTTAAACATGTCGGATAAGATCAATTCTTTGAATTTATGTGTATGCATGGCATTAGCTGATCATGGTTTAGGAAAAGATGAGACCGCTGAAATATTAAGGATTGCAAAAGAGATTAAAGTTGATTTTAACGTACATAATGCATCGGATGAAATAAACGAAAAATTTTCAGGTGATATTGATGTTGCTCAAGATTTTTATTTAGGAAATATCACAAAAGATGATTCAAAATTTCAAGCAAAAGACTTTGTTAAAAGAGTTGCATTATCTGATGGTGAATTAAAAGATAAAGAGGTCAGATTTCTTGTTAGAATGAAACAAGCTTGGGGCTATCAATATTTTGATTAAATGAAAAAACTTTTATGGATCGTGGTTCTTGGTTTATTGTTAATTGGCTGTGATGGAAAACAAAAATTGACTTCCCAAGATAAAGCTCATTGTGCTAAACAAGCAGATAAAAAATCTAAAACCCAAGATTCATGGAAATATTTTTTTGATCAGTGTATAGATTTAATAAAAATTGTAGAGAACAAGAAATAAATCACGCACAGAAGTATAACTCTATTAAACGACAACTTGATTTGACAACAAAATGACAACAATCTGACAACACTTATTGTCGTAAGATTGATCTTCGCCTAAATTATTTTGATAAAAAAGTAAGTGAAGTGGTGCCCCCGCACGGATTCGAACCGCGGACCTATTGATTACAAATCAATTGCTCTACCAGCTGAGCTACAAGGGCATGCGCAATAACTATTAATTATTTATTAATTAATCAACTCTTTTTTTTCAGGTAACTTAAATGATGAAATACAATTGCAGCACTATTTGATATATTAAGACTCTCAATTTTTTCATTTATCTCAATCTTAACTAAAAAATCTGCATATTTTGATGTGTGTTTATGCATCCCAGATCCTTCAGATCCAAATAATAATATATTATTTCCTTTCCATTCAATATCGGTAAAGTCTTCTTTTCCACTACCATCAAAGCCATATACCCAAAAATTTTTTTCTTTAAGATTTTTTAGTGTTGAATTGATATTAGAAACTTCAAAAATATTAATATACTCAATTGCACCACTTGCTGCTTTATACATAAGTTTACTTTCACTAGGGAAGTTTCTTTCTTTAATAATGATTCCGTCAATATTAAAAGAGGCAGCACTTCTTATCAAAGATCCAATATTTCTTGGATCAGTTACACCATCAAGACAAATTAATGTAACATTATTCTTTTCTTTTATGTATTCTTTAAGGATTGGTTTTTGAATATGCTCAACTTCTGCAACATAACCTTGATGTTGTAAATTTTCTCTAGTGCTATACTTATCAAGCTCTTTTTTTGTTTTAAAATATACTTTGACGTCATTTAACAAGTTTTTATTAGGACTTTTTTTATGAATATTTTTCTTACTTTCCTCAGTTAAGAATATCCGCAAAACCTTTCTTTTTGGATTTCTAAGTGCCTCAATTACTGCATGTTGACCAATGATAAAAAAAGAAGATTTATTCATAAAATTATCATTGTTTTACACGTTTTTTTAAATATTTTCCCATTAAATCACGTGTTGCATTTGGACAAATAAAATATATAAAACGCTTGTTGTTTGAAGCTTTATTGAACAGGGGACACTTCCCCTAAGGGAGGGGTTCCAGAGCGGTCAAATGGGGCGGGCTGTAAACCCGTTGACTTCGGTCTTCGAAAGTTCGAATCTTTCCCCCTCCACCATTCAATAATCTTTAGCAATACTGGAGTGTTACTCTTGGGGTTGTGCGGGTGTAGTTCAATGGTAGAACGCTAGCCTTCCAAGCTGGATGTAAGGGTTCGATTCCCTTTACCCGCTCCAAGAAAAAATAGTTTATAAAAAAAAATAAAAGTGAGGAATATAAGTAATGTCAAAAGAAAAATTTGTTAGAAATAAGCCGCATTGTAACATTGGAACAATCGGTCATGTCGATCATGGTAAAACAACTTTAACTGCAGCAATCACTAAAGTTTTATCTGAAACTGGTGGAGCACAAGCTGTTGCTTATGATCAAATTGATAAAGCTCCAGAAGAGAAAGAGAGAGGTATTACAATTTCAACAGCACACGTTGAATATGAAACTGAAAAGAGACACTACGCGCACGTTGATTGTCCAGGTCACGCTGACTACGTAAAGAATATGATAACAGGTGCAGCTCAAATGGATGGTGCAATTTTGGTTGTTAACGCAGCTGATGGTCCTATGCCTCAAACAAGAGAACATATTCTTTTAGCAAGACAAGTTGGAGTTCCTGCTATTTGTGTTTATTTAAATAAAGTAGATCAAGTTGATGATAAAGAAATGATTGATCTAGTTGAGGAAGAAATTAAAGAATTACTAACTTCTTATAAATTTCCTGGTGACAAAACTCCAATTGCGAAAGGTTCAGCACTTGCAGCCGTTGAAGGAAGAGATGATGAAATTGGAAAAAATTCAATTTTAGAATTAATGAAGAATGTTGATGAATTTATTCCACAGCCAGACAGACCAAAAGATAAAGATTTTTTGATGCCTGTTGAAGATGTTTTTTCTATTTCAGGAAGAGGTACAGTTGCAACTGGAAGAGTTGAGTCAGGTGTGCTCAAAACTGGTGATGAGCTTGAAATAGTTGGTATTAGAGAAACCAAAAAATCAGTTTGTACTGGTGTTGAAATGTTTAGAAAACTTTTAGATTCTGGTGAGGCAGGAGATAACGTTGGAGTACTTTTAAGAGGTGTTGAAAGAACCGATATTGAACGAGGGCAAGTTCTTTGTAAGCCAGGTTCTGTTACACCACATACTAAATTTGAAGCTCAAGCGTATGTACTTAAAAAAGAAGAAGGTGGAAGACATACACCTTTTTTCACAAAGTATAGACCACAATTTTATTTTAGAACCACAGATGTAACTGGAGAAGTAGAGTTACCAGCTGGAACTGAAATGGTTATGCCTGGTGATGATGCTAAATTTACAGTTAAACTAATTACACCAATTGCGATGTCAGAGAAATTAAACTTTGCTATTCGTGAAGGTGGTAGAACTGTAGGAGCTGGAGTAGTAACTAAAATTATAGAGTAAACTCTATATAGGAGTGTAGCTCAATTGGTAGAGCGCCGGTCTCCAAAACCGGAGGCTGAGGGTTCGAGTCCCTCCGCTCCTGCCAATATAAATTAAATAATTATGAAGAACCCGATAAAATTTATACAGGAAGTAAAACAGGAAGCATTCAAAGTCTCTTGGCCAACAGGAAAAGAAACACTTCAGGGTGCATTAATGGTTTTTGCAATGGCAGTAGTTATGTCTTTATTTTTTCTATTGTTAGATCAGGTTTTAAAATTTTTCTTAGAGTTATTACTTAAAGTGAGTATTTAATGAAAAATTGGTATATTGTTCAATCTCACTCAAGTTTTGAAAATAAAGTCGCAGGACTTATCAAAGAGGAAGCAGATAAGGCTAAAATCTCTGAAAAATTTGAGGAAATTATTGTTCCAACTCATGATGTAACTGAAGTTAAAAGAGGTAAACGAATTCAAAGAAAGAAAAAGTATTTTCCGGGCTATGTTTTAATTAAGAGTGAGATGGATAATGATATTTACCACATGATAAAAAACATAAAACGTGTTAGTGGTTTTTTAGGTACTAAAGGAATGCCAGTGCCTGTATCTGATAAAGAAATTGATAAAATTTTAGGTCAAATAAAAGATGGGGTTGCTCAGCCAAAATCAGCCATAGAATATGCGGTTGGTGAAAAAGTTCAGGTTATAGATGGTCCTTTTGCTTCATTTAGTGGAATGGTTGAAGAAATTGATGAAGAAAAGTCTAGACTTAAGGTGTCAGTTTCTATATTTGGAAGGCCAACACCAGTTGATTTAGAATATAATCAAGTGGAGAAAGTAAGTTAATTTATGGCAGCTAAAAAAGAAATTAGTGGTTTTATAAAATTACAAATTAAAGGTGGGCAAGCTAATCCCGCTCCACCAGTTGGACCTGCATTAGGGCAACGCGGGGTAAACATAATGGAATTTTGTAAAGCATTTAATGATAAAACTAAAAAGTTAGCTGGCAAACCTGTGCCAGTTGAAATAACTGTTTATAAAGATAAAAAATTTGATTTTAAAATCAAATCACCACCAGCTTCTTTCTTTATAAGAGAAGCTGCAAAATTAAAAAGTGGTTCCCAAGAACCTGGTCGAAACATTGTTGCATCAATTACAAAAAAACAAGCTGAGGAAATTGCTAAACAAAAAATGGAGGATTTGAATGCTCTTGATTTAGATCAAGCGGTCAAAATTATTGCTGGCTCTGCAAGATCAATGGGTATCGAGGTCAAAGATTAATTATGTCTTCAAAAAGATTTAAAAAACTTCCTGAAAAAACTACAGAACTTCCATCTGAGGTAATTGAAAAATTACTTCCAGTAGTTAAAAAAAATTGTACAACTAAATTTGATGAGTCAGTCGATTTAAGTTTTCAGATTAACAATAAACAAAAAAAAAGTGAGATTAACATTAGGACTGTGGTAAATCTTCCTGGCGGAACTGGCAAAAAGATAAAAGTTGCTGTCGTGTGTGAGGATACAAAATCTGATGAAGCAAAAAGTGCTGGTGCAGATATTGTTGGTGGTGATGAATTTATTGAAAAAATAAAAAATGGTGAAATGAATTTTGAAAAATTAATTTGTACTCCATCCATGATGATTAAATTATCAAAGTTAGGAAAAATGTTAGGACCAAAAGGTTTAATGCCAAATCCAAAATTAGGAACTGTGACAGAAAATTTAAAAACTGCAATTTCAGATGCAAAATCTGGCCAAGCAGAAATTAGAAACGATAAAGATGGAAATATAGGTGTAAGTATAGGAAAAAAATCTTTTACTGATGATAAGTTAATTAAAAATTTTAATGCTGTTATAGATACGCTTGAAAAGGAAAAATCAAATAATACTGTGAAAGGAGATTTGATTAAATCTGTTTTTTTAACATCAACAATGGGTGTTTCATATAAATTAAAATTAGGTAAAAATATTTAAGTTATGATGAATAAAGAGCAAAAGAAAAATTATATTGCTGAAATGACGACGCAATTTGAAAATAGTAAAGCGGTAATGGTTACTCATTACCAAGGTTTAACGATGACTCAATTAGACGAATTAAGATCAAAAATGAGAGAACATGGAATAATTTTTAAGATCACAAAAAATAGAATTACAAAATTAGCTCTTGAAAAAACTAAATGTAAAGATTTATCAAATTTATTTACTGGACCAACAGCAGTTGCCTTTGGAGAAGATGCAATTATGTCAGCTCGAATTTTATCAAAGTTTGCAAAAGATAATGAGAATCTTAAATTGATTGGTGGAATGATGGAAAACGAAATTCTTGACCAAGCTGGAGTAATGAATGTCGCAAATTTGCCTACTTTAGACGAAGCAAGGGCTAATATTGTGGGTATTTTGAATGCCTCTGCATCAAAATTAGTAAGTATTTTGCTTGCACGATCAGAAAAAATGAGTAGTTTACCACCAGAAAATTCTGAAACACAACCTAAAGAGTAAATTATGCCAGATCTAAATAAAATTATAGAAGACTTATCAAGTTTAACTGTTGCAGAGGCAGCAGATCTTTCAAAACAATTAGAGGAAAAATGGGGTGTTAAGCCAATGGCGGCAGCAGCTCCAGCAGCAGCAGGAGGAGCGGCAGCAGCAGAGGAAAAGGATGACTTTTCAATTATGCTTGTTTCTGCAGGAGATAAAAAGATTAACGTAATTAAAGAAGTAAGAGCAGCAACTTCTCTTGGTCTTAAAGAAGCAAAAGACTTAGTAGAGGGTGCACCTAAAGAGGTAAAAGCAGGTGTACCTAAAAAAGAAGCAGAGGAAATTAAAGCTAAGTTAGAAGCTGCAGGGGCAAAAGTAGAACTTAAGTAAATTAACAGGAAATTTTTAAGTACTGATTAATTAGATTTAATCAGTATTAAGACATAGATGCAAATATCTTTTACTGAAAAGAAAAATATTAGAAAGAGTTTCGGAAAACTTAAAGAAAGTTTATCCATTCCCAATCTAATAGAAGTTCAAAAAAATTCATACGACGAATTAACATTTTTTAATCCTGAAGCAGGTGATTTAACTAAAGGATTTGACAGAGTATTTAAAAGTATTTTTCCTATCGAAGATCTTAACGACAAAGCAACGTTAGAATATGTATCATACAGACTTGAAAAGCCAAAGTTTGATGTAGAAGAGTGTATTGCTAGAGGTCTGACTTACTCTTCAGCTTTAAAATGTACACTTCGATTAGTTGTTTATGAAATAAATCAAGAAACAAATACGAAAGATATTTTGTCAGCTAAAGAGCAAGAAGTTTATATGGGAGAAGTGCCCATGATGACTAATAGTGGTACATTCATAACTAATGGTGTTCAAAGAGTTGTTGTCAATCAAATGCATAGAAGTCCAGGAGTTTTTTTTGATCATGACAAAGGTAAAACTCATGCGAGTGGTAAACTTTTATTTAATTGTAGGGTAATTCCAAATCGAGGTTCTTGGTTAGATTTTGAATATGATGTAAAAGATTTTTTATATTTTAAAATTGATAGAAAGAAAAAAATTCTTGCATCTACTTTATTGCTTGCTCTTGGCTATTCAAAAAGCGAAATAGTAAATGAATTTTATGAATCAGAAAAATTTACTTTCGATGCAAAGTCAGAAAAGTGGAAAACAAAATTTAACCCTGAAAATTATAAAGCTAAAAACTTCTCTGAGGAAGTTGTTGATGCTAAATCAGGAAAGGTTGTAATCAAATTAGGGGAAAAAATAAATTATTTAAACGCTAAAAAATTATCTAATGATGGATTAAAAGATATTCTAGTTGCAAAAGAATCATTATTTGGAAAGTTTTTACATAAAGATATAAAATTAAATGATCAAGAGGATGGATTGTTAAAAATTGGTACTGAGTTAAATGAAACAATTACTCAACAAATTTTAGATGCAAATATTACAAGTTTAGATATTTCTGTAACTAATTCTATTAACAAAGGTCCTTATTTACTTACTACAATTTTGAATGACAAAAATAATACTAAAGATGAGGCAATTACTGAAATTTATAAGATGTTAAGACCTGGGGAACCTCCAACAATTGAAATAGCAACTCAAATTTTTAATAATTTATTCTTTAGCTCAGACCGATATGACTTGTCTGATGTAGGAAGAGTTAAAATGAATTCTAGATTAGATTTAGAATGCTCAGATAAAATTACAATATTAAGAAATGATGATATTTTAGCAATTATTCGTAAAATGTTGGACTTAAGGGATGGCAAAGATGATGTTGATGACATTGACCATCTTGGAAATAGAAGAGTTAGATCTGTAGGTGAATTAGTTGAAAATCAAGCTCGTATTGGTGTTTACAGAATGGAAAGAGCTATTAAAGAAAAAATGACTACTTTAGATATTGAGTCAGCAATGCCACAAGATTTGATAAATGCAAAACCACTCACAATTTCACTAAAAGATTTTTTTGCAAGTTCTCAGCTTTCACAATTTATGGATCAAACAAACCCACTTTCAGAGATTACTCATAAAAGAAGAGTTTCTGCTTTAGGCCCTGGTGGATTAACAAGAGAGAGAGCTGGGTTTGAGGTTAGAGACGTGCATCCAACTCATTATGGAAGAATTTGTCCAATCGAGACTCCAGAAGGTCCAAATATTGGTTTGATCAATAGTTTATCTACTTATGCAAAAATTAATAAGTATGGTTTTATTGAAAGTCCTTACAAGAGAGTAAAAGAAGGTGTTGTTCAAGATAAAGTAGAATATTTGTCAGCAATGGAGGAGACAAAATTTACCATAGCTCAAGCTAACACTAAAATTGATAAAAATGGAAAAATTGTTGAGGAATTGGTTTCTTGTAGACAAAATTTAAACTTTCTTTTAGCAAAACCTGAAACAATAGATTATATTGACGTATCACCTAAACAATTGGTTTCTGTTGCTGCTTCTCTAATACCCTTTTTAGAAAATGATGATGCCAACAGAGCATTAATGGGTTCTAATATGATGAGACAAGCAGTTCCTTTATTAAAACCTGAAGCACCTCTAGTTGGTACGGGAATAGAAAGTGATGTTGCATTAGATTCAGGGGTAACAATTGTTGCTAAAAGAGACGGTTTAGTAGACAAAATTGATGGTAAGAGAATAGTAATTAAAGTCACAGAGGAAACTGATTTCTCAAAATCTGGTGTTGATATTTACAATTTACAAAAATTTAAAAGATCTAATCAAAACACATGTATTAATCAAAGACCTTTGGTTAGAGTGGGTGATAAAGTAAAAACTGGTGATATAATTGCCGATGGACCTTCTACAAAACTAGGTGAATTAGCTTTAGGTAAAAACGTTACTGTAGCGTTTATGCCATGGCAGGGATATAATTTTGAGGACTCTATTTTAATTTCAGAAAGATGTGTAACCGACGATGTATTTACTTCAGTACATATTGTTGAATATGAAATAATGGCAAGAGATACAAAACTTGGTGAAGAAGAAATAACAAGAGACATACCAAATGTTAATGAAGAAGCTCTAAAAAATTTAGATGAGTCAGGAATAGTATATATTGGCGCAGAGGTGAATGCGGGTGATATCCTTGTAGGAAAAGTAACTCCTAAAGGAGACTCTGCATCAGGTCCTGAAGAAAAATTGTTAAGATCCATTTTTGGAGAAAAGGCTATAGATGTAACTGACACTTCACTTAGAATGTCTAGAGGAAGCAGTGGCACAGTAGTTGACGTAAGAGTATTTAATAGACATGGTATAGAAAAAGATGAAAGATCTATAACAATTGAACGGGCAGAAATTGATCAAGTACAACAAGATAAAATTGTTGAGGAAGAAATTTTAGAGAGAAGTATCAAACAAAGAGCTGCTCAAATTTTATCAGGGGAAACCCTTTCTAAGAAAGTAAGAGATGTTGAAGCTGGTTCTAAATTAGATTTTGAAACAATTAATAAGATATCTATCAATGATTTATTTAAACTAACTGTCTCAAATACAAAAAATGAAAATGCATTATTACAATTAAAAGATCAGTATAATAAAGCAAAACAGGATATTACTGAAAGATTTGAAGATAAAGTTTTAAAAATTAGAAGTGGTGATGATTTATTACCTAGTGTGATGAAAATGGTAAAAGTTTTTGTTGCTATTAAAAGAAGATTGAGACCAGGTGATAAAATGTCTGGAAGACATGGTAATAAAGGTGTTGTTAGTAAAATCGTACCAGTTGAAGACATGCCTTATAGGGAAGATGGCCGACCAGTAGATATAGTATTAAATCCTTTAGGTGTGCCAAGTCGTATGAATGTGGGGCAAATTCTTGAAACTCATTTGGGATGGGCTTGTAAAGAATTTGGAGAACAAATTAAAAATCTAGTTAATGAAAATAATAAAAAAATTGAGCGAAATGAAAAAATCGAGAGTTTTTTAAAATCTGTTTATGGTGAGGAAATATTTGATCAAAAAGTCGATAAATTAAGTAAAACAGAATTTAAGGATTTATGTGAAAATTTACAAAATGGTATAGCTATATCCACACCAGTTTTTGATGGGGCTAAAGAAAAAAATGTAACAGAAATGTTAGAATTAGCAAATCTTCCTAAATCTGGACAAACTTACTTATGGGATGGAAGAACAGGTGAAAAGTTTGATAGACCGGTAACTGTTGGAATAATTTACATGCTTAAACTTCATCATTTGGTTGAGGATAAAATTCACGCCAGATCCACAGGTCCTTATAGTTTGGTGACTCAACAACCATTGGGTGGAAAAGCTCAATTAGGTGGACAGAGGTTTGGTGAAATGGAGGTATGGGCACTTGAGGCATATGGTGCATCATACACGCTTCAAGAAATACTTACTGTAAAATCTGATGATGTTGCTGGAAGAGTAAAAGTTTATGAGACTATTGTAAAGGGTGAAGAAAACTTTGAGTCTGGAATACCAGAATCATTTAACGTGCTTGTTAAAGAAATTAAATCTTTGGCATTAAATGTGGAATTAAATTAATTATGAAAAAAGAACTTACAGATCTATTTAAAAATTCAGAAATATCTGAAGCTCAAAATTTTAATAGTATCAAGATCTCATTAGCTAGCCCAGAGAAAATAAAATCTTGGACCTATGGTGAAATCAAAAAACCAGAAACTATCAATTATAGAACTTTTAGACCAGAGAAAGATGGCCTTTTCTGTGCAAGAATATTTGGTCCAATTAAAGATTATGAGTGTCTGTGTGGAAAATATAAAAGAATGAAATTTAGAGGCATCATCTGTGAAAAATGTGGTGTTGAGGTGACAAAATCTAATGTTCGAAGAGAACGAATGGGTCATATTAATTTAGCAACACCTGTTGCACATATATGGTTTCTAAAATCATTACCAAGCAGAATAGCACTTGCTGTTGATATGAAACTTAAAGAAGTCGAAAGAGTTTTGTATTTTGAAAATTTTATTGTCATTGAGCCAGGTTTAACAGGTCTGCAAAAAAATCAGCTTTTAAATGAGGAAGAACTAGCAAAATATCAAGATGAATATGGTGAGGAGGCTTTTACAGCTGGAATTGGAGCTGAAGCAGTTCTGGAAATGCTAAAAAATCTTGATTTAGATTTAGAAAGAAAAAATCTTGTTGATTATATCAAAGAGACGAAATCAAAAGTTAATGAAGAAAGAGCTATCAAGAGATTAAAATTAATTGAGTCTTTTATTGAAACTGGTCAAAAACCTGAGTGGATGATCATGACTGTTGTTCCAGTTATTCCACCAGAATTAAGACCATTGGTTCCTTTAGATGGTGGAAGATTTGCAACATCAGATCTAAATGATCTTTATAGAAGGGTTATTAATAGAAATAATCGTTTAAAGAGACTAATGGATCTTAAGGCACCAGATATAATCATCAGAAATGAAAAAAGAATGTTACAAGAATCTGTCGATGCACTTTTTGATAACGGCAGAAGAGGTAGAGTAATTACTGGAACAGGTAAAAGACCATTAAAATCTTTAGCTGAGATGTTAAAAGGAAAACAAGGAAGATTTAGACAAAATCTTCTTGGTAAAAGAGTTGATTACTCTGGTCGTTCAGTCATCGTAGTAGGTCCAGACCTAAAATTACATGAATGTGGATTGCCAAAAAAAATGGCGTTAGAGTTATTTAAACCATTTTTATACGCAAGGCTTAATAAATTAGGCTTAGCTTCAACAATTAAACAAGCAAAAAAATTGGTTGAGAAAGAAACTAATGCTGTCTGGGATGCACTTGAATTAATTGTTAGAGAACACCCGGTTTTACTAAATAGAGCTCCAACACTTCATAGATTGGGAGTTCAAGCCTTTGAACCAAAATTAATTGAGGGAGATGCGATTGAATTACATCCTTTAACATGTGCTGCGTTTAATGCAGATTTTGATGGTGATCAAATGGCTGTTCACGTTCCTTTAAGTTTGGAGGCACAACTTGAGGCTAGAATATTAATGCTATCAACTAACAATATTCTTTCTCCATCAAACGGAAAGCCAATAATTGTCCCGAGTCAGGATATGATTTTAGGAATTTATTATTTATCTCAAGAACCAGTCACTGATAAGCCAGCTGGATATTTTTTAAATGCAGATCAAATTGAATTTGCACTTTCTTCTGGTCAAATAAAAGTCCATAGTACGATTATCTCTAGGTTTGAAACAATTGATGAAAAAGGTAATCAAAAATTTGAGAAGTACACTTCTACTGCAGGAAGATTTCTACTAGCTAACTTATTACCAAAAAATAATAATATTAAGTTTTCTTTGATAGATAGAATTTTACCAAAGAAAACAGTTTCAGAGATTATTGATATTGTCTTTAGATTTTGTGGTCAAAAAAGAACAGTCATTTTCTGTGATAAATTAAAGGATCTAGGGTTTAAACATGCATTTAAAGCAGGAATTTCTTTTGGTAAAGATGACTTAGTCATTCCGGAAAGTAAAAATAAACTTATTGATGATACTAAAAAACTAATAGCTGACTATGAAACTCAATATTCTGAAGGACTAATTACAAGAGGAGAAAAATACAACAAAGTTGTTGATGCATGGTCAAAATGTACTGATCAAGTAGCATCCGAAATGATGAAAGGAATTTCTGCTACAGAAAAAACTACAGAAGGTTTGAAAATAAATTCAGTATTTATGATGGCAGATAGTGGAGCAAGAGGATCTGCAGCACAAATGAAACAATTAGCTGGAATGAGAGGACTTATTGCAAAACCATCAGGTGAAATTATTGAAAGCCCAATAACCTCGAATTTTAAAGAGGGTTTAACTGCATTAGAATATTTTAATTCTACTCATGGTGCTAGAAAAGGTCTAGCTGATACAGCCCTTAAAACTGCTAGCTCAGGTTATTTAACTAGAAGATTATGTGATGTTGCCCAAGATTTAACTGTTACAAAAAAAGAATGTGATTGTAAAAATCCTGGATTCATCGAACTTTCAGAAATTCTGGAAGGTGGAAATGTTGTTGTAAGCTTATCAGAAAGAGCTTTGGGAAGAGTTACTTTTGACGATGTAAAGCATCCAATAACTGGTGAAATTATAATTAAAAAGTTAACTATGATTGATGAGTCTGGTTGTGATAAGATAGATTCTGCAGGAATAAAATCAGTCAAGGTTTATTCTGTTATGACATGTGGATCTAAAGAAGGTGTGTGTGCTACTTCTTATGGAAGAGATTTATCTAGAGGTCAGATGGTTCATGTAGGTGAAGCAATTGGAATGATTTCTGCACAATCAATTGGAGAACCAGGAACGCAACTAACAATGAGAACTTTCCACGTAGGTGGAACTGCTTCAGTTAAACAAGACTCACAAATAGTCACTAAAAATGAAGGGACTTTAAAAATTATTAACTCAAACATTTTAGAGGATTCTAAAAAGAACTTGATTGTCATGGGTAGAAATACACAATTATCTATTGAGGACGATAATGGAGTTCAAATTGCAGTCTATAAAGTAGCCTATGGTTCGAAATTATTTTTTAAAAACGGTGATAAAGTAAAAGCTAATACAAAAATTTGTGAATGGGATCCTTATACTACCCCAGTGATTGCTGAAAAAAGTGGTATTGCAAGCTATGTTGATTTAATTGACGGTGTATCTATTCAAGAGACTACAGATGACGCAACAGGTATTTCCTCGAAATCAGTAGTTGATTGGCGTTCTCAATCAAAAAGTACAGATTTAAAACCAAGAATTACTTTAAGAGATGAAAAAGGAAACGTTATTAAAAAGGCGGATGATAATGAAGCAAGATATTATTTAGTTCCTGACTCTATTTTATCAGTTAAAGATGGTCAAAAAGTTTCTGCTGGTGACGTGATTGCTAGATTACCTAAAGAAACTACTAAAACTAAAGATATCACTGGAGGTCTTCCAAGAGTTGCTGAATTGTTTGAAGCTAGAAAAGCTAAAGATAGTGCAATCATTGCTGAAAATGATGGGCAAGTTATATTTGGAAAGGAAGTTAGAGGAAAACAAAGAATATCAATTGTGCCTGAAGATGGATCAGAACCATCTAACTATTTAATACCCAAAGGAAAACATATTAATTTTAATCAGGGTGAAAAAATTAAAAAAGGGGAATATTTACTAGATGGACAGCCATTACCACACGATATTCTTAGAATTATGGGTATAAAAGATTTAACTGAATATTTCGTTAATCAGGTTCAAGAGGTCTACAGATTACAGGGTGTAATTATCAATGATAAACACATAGAAACTATTTTAAGACAAATGTTGAAAAAAGTTGAAGTAAAAACTACTGGTGATTCCTCTTATTTACCAGGTGAAATAATTGATAGAATTAAATTTGATAATGTTAATGAAAAATTAAAATCAGAGGGTAAAAAGCCAGCTACTGGAGAAAGAGTTTTAATGGGGATTACCAAAGCTTCGCTGCAGACCGAGTCATTTATTTCCGCTGCATCATTCCAGGAAACTACGAGAGTTCTTACAGATGCTGCTATCAAAGGTAAAGTTGATCCACTTAATGGTTTAAAAGAGAATGTAATAGTTGGACGATTAGTCCCTGCGGGAACTGGTAATATTAAAAACAAATGGAACAAAAAAGCTCTACAAGATGACAATAAATTTCTTTCTGAGCAAGAGCAGATTGAACAGCCAGAAACCCCTGTAAATCAATAAAAATAACACGTCTGCTAATTAGTTTTAGTTTGACAAAATTAAATTAATAAGTATTTTGGCGATATTTTTGGTTGGAATGTAGTGTTAACTTTAGACACTAAACGCTGCCACAAATAACCTGTCAGTTATTTCATTCAAAAATAAACAATTATAAATTTACAGATATGCCAACTATTAACCAGTTGTTAAGAAAAAAAAGAACTAAACCAATTGCTAGGAACAAGGTTCCAGCATTACAAAAACAACCACTCAAACGAGGAGTTTGTGTAAAAGTTTATACTACAACTCCAAAAAAACCTAATTCTGCTTTGAGAAAAGTTGCTAGAGTGAGATTATCAAATGGGTTTGAAGTAACTGCTTATATACCTGGAGAAGGTCATAATCTTCAAGAACACTCTGTTGTATTAATTAGAGGTGGTAGGGTTAAAGATCTACCAGGTGTACGTTATCACATTTTAAGAGGTAATTTAGACACTCAAGGAGTGGCAAATAGAAAGAAAAGAAGATCTTTGTACGGAACAAAAAAAGGTAAATAGACATGTCTAGGAAAAAAACACAACCTAAAAAAAATATTGTTCCTGATCCAAAATTTAATTCCACAATTATTCCTAAATTAATTAATAATATTATGTACGATGGTAAAAGAGGTGTAGCTACTAAAATAGTTTATGATGCAATCGAAAAGATTAAAACTAAGTCAAAAGATGAACCTATTAATATTTTTAATGAAGCAATTAATAATATTAAACCAACTGTTGAAGTGAGATCACGAAGAGTAGGTGGAGCTACATATCAAGTTCCAGTTGAAGTAAAAAGTAAAAGAGCACAAGCTTTAGCTATCAGATGGCTTATAGACTCAGCAAGAAAAAGAAAAGATAAACATATGTCTGATAAAATTTTTAATGAACTTTATGATGCGTATGAAAAAAAAGGTGCTGCTGTAAAGAAAAAAGAGGATGTGCATAAAATGGCAGAGTCCAATAAAGCTTTTGCACACTTTAGGTGGTAAAATATTATGGCCAGAACTCATACATTAGACAAATATAGAAACATTGGGATCATGGCCCACATAGATGCTGGTAAAACAACTACAACTGAAAGAATTTTATATTACACGGGCAAAAGTCATAAAATTGGTGAAGTTCACGACGGTGCAGCTACCATGGATTGGATGGAACAAGAGCAAGAAAGAGGTATTACAATTACATCAGCAGCAACAACCTGTTTCTGGCAAGATCATAGAATTAATATTATCGATACACCAGGTCACGTAGATTTTACTATTGAAGTTGAGAGATCACTTAAAGTACTTGATGGTGCAGTTGCAGTGTTTGATGGTGTAGCAGGTGTAGAACCTCAATCAGAAACAGTATGGCGACAAGCTGATAAATATAAAGTACCGCGAATTTGTTTTGTAAATAAATTAGATAGAACGGGTGCAGATTTTTTTAGATGTGTAGATATGATCAAAGACAGATTGGGAGCAAAACCATTGGTCATACAAGTACCAATCGGTATTGAAGCCTCTTTAACTGGTGTTGTTGACCTTGTTAAAATGAAAGCACAAGTTTGGAAAAATGAAGCTCTAGGAGCCGAATGGGAATATAAAGATATCCCAGAGGATCTTAAAGAAATCTCTCAAAAATACCGAACAGAATTAGTTGAAATGGCTGTAGAACAAGACGAAAAATTGATGGAGTCTTATTTAAATGGTGAAGAAATTAAAGAAGAAGATTTAATTAAATGTATAAGAAAAGGAACATTAAATTTTGATTTTGTTCCTGTATTAACTGGTTCAGCTTTTAAAAATAAAGGTGTTCAGCCACTACTTGATGCAGTGATTAATTATCTTCCAAGTCCTATTGATATTGGTTCAATAAAAGGAACTAAATTGGGATCAGAGGATGAAATAGAAATGAAATTTGAAGATAGTGCGCCATTTTCTGCTTTAGCATTTAAAGTGGCAAATGATCCATTTGTTGGATCATTAACATTTATTAGAATTTATTCAGGTACAATAAAAACAGGAACGGCTGTATATAATTCTTCAAAAGAAAAAGAAGAAAGAGTTGGTAGAATGTTATTAATGCATGCTAACTCTCGAGAGGACATTAAAGAAGCTAATGCAGGTGATATTGTATCACTAGCTGGCTTGAAAAATACCATTACTGGACACACGCTATGTAATAAAGATAATCCAGTTCTTCTCGAACCTATGGAATTTCCTGATCCAGTAATTGAAATTGCTGTTGAACCAAAAACAAAAGCTGACCAAGAAAAAATGGGAGAAGCTTTGGGTAGATTAGCTAAAGAAGATCCCTCATTTAGAGTTTCATCTGACGAAGAGTCTGGACAAACTATTATTAAAGGAATGGGTGAATTACACTTAGATATTATTGTTGATAGAATGAAAAGAGAATTTAAAGTTGAAGCGAATGTTGGAGCTCCACAAGTAGCATACAGAGAAACAATAGAAAACTCATCAGAAGTAGAATACACACATAAAAAACAAAGTGGTGGTGCAGGACAATTTGCAAAAGTAAAATTATTAGTAGAACCGCAAGAACCTGGTAAAGGGAGAGCTGTTGAAAGCAAGATTAAAGGAGGAGCAATTCCAAAAGAATTCATTCCTGGTGTTGAAAAAGGTATCGAAACAGTATCTGATGGTGGAATTTTAGCAGGATTTCCAATGATTGATTATAAAGTTACAATTTTAGATGGTTTACATCACGATGTTGACTCTAGCGTATTAGCTTTTGAACTCGCAAGTAGAGCATGTTTCAAAGATGCGTGTACAAAAGGCGGTTTAAAATTATTAGAACCAGTTATGAGAGTTGAGGTCGTAACACCTGAAGACTACATGGGTGACGTTATTGGAGACTTAAATAGTCGAAGAGGACAAATAAGTACTCAAGAGCAAAGAGGTAATGCAACAGTAATAACCGCAATGGTGCCTTTAGCGAATATGTTTGGATATATTAATAGTTTAAGATCAATGTCACAAGGGCGAGCTCAATATTCAATGTTTTTTGATCATTATGCAAAAGTCCCACAAAATGTTCAAGACGAAGTAACAAAAAAAATAGCAGGCTAAAATGGAAAAACAGAATATTAGAATTAAACTCAGAGCTTACGACAATAAGATTTTAGATGCTTCAACTGAAGAGATTGTAAATACAGTCAAAAGAACTGGGGCTACAATAAAAGGTCCAATTCCATTACCAACTAGAATTGAAAGATATACAGTTTTAAGATCTCCTCATATAGATAAAAAAAGTAGAGAACAATTTGAGTCGAGAACCCATAAAAGATTAATTGATATAATTGAGCCAACACCACAGACTGTCGAGGCTTTAATGAAGTTAGATTTAGCATCAGGTGTCGATGTGGAGATTAAGATATAATTATGAGTGAGATTGCTTTGTTAGGAAAAAAAATTGGAATGACTAGAGAATTTTATAAATCTGGTCAGTTAGTGCCAGTTACTGTATTAAAAATGGAAAAAGCTAGAGTAATCCAGGTAATAGATAAAGAAAAAAGAGGTTACACCGCTGTTCAACTTGGATACGGAAAAATCAAAAACTCTAAACTAACAAAAGCTATGAAAGGTTATTTTTCAAAAAGAAATACTGAAGCTAAAAGGAAACTTAAAGAATATAGAGTTCAAAATATTGAAAATTATAAAGAGGGAAATGAATTTGGTTTAGAGATTTTTAAAGATGTTAAATTTGTAGATACTAGATCAAAAACGATTGGAAAAGGTTTTGCAGGAGCTATGAAAAGACACAATTTTGGTGGTTTGAGAGCTACACACGGTGTTTCAATTTCACATAGATCACATGGTTCAACGGGTCAAAGACAAGATCCTGGTAAAGTATTTAAGGGGAAAAAAATGGCTGGACATATGGGAGATAAATTAAGAACTATGCAAAATATCGAAATTATTAAAACGGATTTAGAAAATGAGCTTCTATATTTAAAAGGTTCTATTCCAGGAGCAAAAAACTCTGAAATTCTAGTAAAAGGTTCAGTTAAAAATATAAAAAAAATGACTATCAGCGAAAAATACAAAGCTGCTGAATTAGCTAAGAAAACACCGGAGAAAAAGAAAAAATAATGAAAGTCGATAAAATTAATTTAGATGGTAAAAAAAGTTCTATTGAAGTCTTAGATAAAATTTTTTCAGCTAAAATAAATAAGAAATTAGTGAATACAGTTTTATATAAAACTAATGCAAACTATAAAGGTAGGCACGCAAAAACTAAGCAGCAAAACGAAGTCTCAGGTCCAACATCAAAAATTTATGCACAAAAAGGAACAGGTAATGCTAGACACGCTAGTAGAAAAGCTCCAATCTTTGTTGGGGGTGGTATAGCTCATGGTCCTAAAGGAGAGCTATCCTACAAAAAAAGAAAATTGAATAAGAGTGAAAAAAAACAAAGTATAGCATCTTTAATTAGTGACAAGATAAAGAATAATAACCTTCTAATTTTTAGTGATTTTAGCTCTAAGATAAAAAAGACTAAAGAGATGAACTTAATTTTAAAGAAATTTCAAATATCAAATTCAATTATAATCCTAGACAAAACCTCAAAAGATAATGTTGAAAAATCAATTAGAAATATTCCAAATATTAAAGTTACAGACATTAATCATTTTAGTGCATTTGATATTGTCAAGTTTGAAAAGGTTGTCTTTACTGAAACATCCGTAAAAGAATTAGAAAAGAGGTATGCTTAAAATGGATAAGATACATTTATACGACAAAATTTTATCTCCATTAGTAACTGAAAAATCAACAAATTTATCAGAACAAAATAAGATTGTATTTAAAGTGCCGTCAAAAGCAAATAAAAAAAATATAAAAAGTAATATTGAAAAAATCTTTAAAGTAAATGTTACAAAGGTAAATATTATAAATAAACAAAGTAGAACTAAATTAACCAGAGGAAGAAAAGTTAAAGTCTCTGGTTTTAAAAAAGCAATTATAACTCTTAAAAAAGGTCAAAGTATTGATCTAACAACTGGAATTTAAAATGGCACTAAAAACATTCAAACCATATACGAAATCTACCAGAGGAACAATTCTTGTTGATAGAACTGGTCTTTGGAAAGGTAAACCATTTAAATCTTTAGTTTCACCAAAAAATGCAATGAAGGGGAGAAACAACAATGGTCATATTACATCTATCAATAGAGCTGGTGGACATAAAAAAATGTATCGACATGTCGACTTCTATAGAAAAAAATTTGATATGCCAGCGACAGTAGAAAGAATTGAATATGATCCAAATAGATCTTGTTACATTATGTTAGTAAAATTTGATGATAATACACATGCATATTATCTGGCACCACAAAAAATAAAGGTGGGTGATAAAGTTGAAAATGGATCAAAAAAAGAGATTAAAATCGGGAATTGTATGCCGTTACAGGACATCCCAGTTGGTATAGATATTCACAATGTTGAAATACAACCAGGTGGTGGAGGTAAAATTGCTAGATCTGCTGGAACTTCTGTTACGATAAGTGGATTAGATGGGAATTATAGTTTGATTAAATTAGCATCAGGTGAAGTTAGAAAAATCGATTCAAGATCATTGGCAACTATTGGTGTATTAAGTAACCCTGATCAAAAAAATATCAAAATTGGTAAAGCAGGACGATCAAGATGGTTAGGAAGAAGACCGCACACTAGAGGTGTTGTTAAAAATCCAGTAGATCACCCACATGGTGGTGGAGAAGGTAAATCAGCAGGTGGAAGACATCCAGTTTCTCCTAAAGGACAATCAGCAAAAGGATTGAAAACAAGAGACAATAAGAGAACTGATAAATACATTGTTAAGAGAAGAAACAAAAGGAAGGATACAAAATAATGGCTAGAGCAGTATGGAAAGGACCTTTTGTTGAAGAAAGTTTAATCAAAAAAGTTGATAAATATAAGACTGATCCAAAAAAAATTCCTATCAAGACTTGGTCAAGAAAATCAACAATAATTCCAGATTTTGTTGGGGTTAGTTTTTTGATTTATAACGGAAAAAAATTTATACCGATTACCATATCTGAGGACATGGTTGGTCATAAGTTAGGTGAATTTGCACCAACAAGAACTTTTTTTGGTCATACACCTGCAGATAAAAAAGCAAAACCTGCTGAGGCAGAGGCTAAGAAATAATTATGAGTAAAAAAAAGAAATTAGTGAAAAAAAAAGAAAAAATAGTGAAATCTATTAATAATAATATTAGATCAAGTGTAAGAAAACTTAATCCTATTTTAAAAGGTATAGTTGGGAAGAAAGTTGAGTTAGCTATTAGAGACCTTCAGTTTTCAGAAAAAAGAATTACTCGTGATATCAGAAAGACTATTTCATCTGCTGTTGCAAATGCAGAAAATAATTTTCAGTATGATATTGATAAACTTGTAGTTAAAGAAGCTTATTGTGGAAAGAAAATTACTATGAAGAGGTTTAGACCAAGAGCAAAAGGAAGAGCTGCACCAATTTTAAAACCTTATTCAAGTGTTACAATTATTTTATCAGAGGCAAAAAAAATGGAGAGTCATGGGACAAAAAGTTAATCCGGTAGGTTTTAGATTAGGTGTTAACAGAGGTTGGGACTCTGTTTGGTACGCTAAAAAGAAAGATTTTGGTAATTATCTTATAGAAGATTTTAAAATAAGAGAATATATCAAAAAAAATGTAATTAATTCTGGAGTTTCAAAAGTGATGATCGAAAGAACTGCAAACAAATGTTATGTTACAATTTACACTTCTAGACCAGGTTTTGTTATTGGAAAAAAAGGTAGTGATATAGATAAGATAAAAAATAATTTATCTAAGTTTACTTCAAATGAGGTTACTTTAAATATTAAAGAAGTAAAAAAACCTGAAACAAATGCTTATTTAGTTGCAGAAAATATTGCCCAACAATTAGTTAAAAGAATTTCTTATAGAAGAGCAATGAAAAGAGCAATGCAGTCTTGTTTAAGATTAGGTGCTAAAGGAATTAAAGTTTCAGTGAGCGGAAGATTGGGTGGAAATGAGATTGCTAGAACTGAATGGTTAAGAGATGGCAGTATACCATCGCATACATTAAGAGCAGATATTGATTATGCGGAGGCAGAAGCACTTACGACTTATGGAATAATTGGAATAAAAGTTTGGATTTATAAAGGTGAAGTCTTTGCTAAAGAATTTAGTCAAGAAACAAATAAAGTAAAACCTAAAGAGGGAAAACAATAAATGCTACAGCCAGTTAGAACAAAATGGAGAAAAGCTCACAAAGGTAGAATTCATGGAACTGCTTCAAGAGCAAATTTTATTAATTATGGTGCCTACGCTTTAAAAGCACTATCTCCAGATAGGGTTACTGGTAAACAGATAGAGGCTGCTAGAGTTGCTCTAACAAGACACATGAAAAGACAAGGAAGAGTTTGGACAAGAATTTTTCCAAATATTCCAGTTTCTAAAAAACCCATTGAAGTACGTATGGGTAAAGGAAAAGGTTCTCCAGAATTCTATGCATGTCGTGTAAAACCAGGAAGAATTTTATTTGAAGTAGATGGTGTTTCAGAACAGATAGCTAAAGAAGCGTTATATAAAGCATCTGCAAAATTGCCAATTAAAACAAAAACCATAAAGAGATTTGCCTAATATGAAAAAACAAGAAATTAAAAAACTATCAAAAGATCAAATTATAAAAAACATCGATAAATTTAAAAAAGATTTATTCAATTTTAGATTTCAAAAGATGAATTCACAGATTACGAATCCAGCAAAAATTAGTGAAACAAAAAAAACAATTGCTAGATTAAAAACAATATTAAAAGGAAAATTAAATGCCTAAGAAAATATTAACAGGTGTGGTTGTAAGTGATAAACCTAACAAAACTATAACAGTTTTAGTTGAACGAAAATATTCTCATCCATTATTAAAAAAAGTAATAAAAGTGAGAAAAAAATACAATGCCCATGATGAAAATAACAAATTTAAAACAGGTGACAAAGTATCAATCATTGAGAGCAAACCTTTCTCAAAAAACAAGAAATTTCAAGTACTGGAGAACACAAAATAATGATACAGGTCCAAACAGAATTAAATGTAGCCGATAACACCGGGGCAAAGAAAATTGAATGTATTAAAGTCTTAGGTGGATCGAAAAGAAGATATGCAAGCATAGGAGACACGATAGTGATTGCTGTAAAAGAGGCAATTCCTAAGGGAAAAGTAAAAAAAGGATCAGTTCATAAGGCTGTGGTAGTAAGAGTAAAAAAAGGAATTCATAGAGATGACGGATCAAAAGTAAAATTTGATAATAACGCTGCTGTTTTGGTTGATGATAAAGGTGAACCAGTTGGAACTAGAATTTTTGGTCCAGTGACTAGAGAATTAAGGAATAAAGGGCAAATGAAAATAATCTCATTAGCCCCAGAGGTTTTGTAATGATTAAAAAAGGTTTAAAAGTTCGAGTTTTATCAGGCAGAGATAAAAAAAAAGAAGGTGAAGTAATTGAAATTGATAGACCAAACAATAGAGCAAAAGTTAAAGATATTAATATGGTAAAGAGACATGTAAAAACAACTAAGGAGAAAAAAGGTGGAATTTTTTCAAAGGAAAGTTTTATTCATTTATCAAATTTAAAACTAATTGACGAAAAAACAAAAACAAAAAAAACTGAGGCTAAAAAATAATGACTCCGAGATTGAAAGAACTTTATTATAAAGAAATACAACCTGCATTAAAATCTCAATTTGGTTTTAAAAATCTGTACATGGGTCCAAAAATTGAAAAAATTGTTTTAAATATGGGCTTAGGTTTAGATGGAAATGACTCAAAAATATTAAAGTCTTGCGAGGAGGATTTAGCAAAAATAACAGGTCAAAAACCTGTGATTACCAAATTTAAAAAATCAGTTGCGAATTTTAAAACAAGAAAAGGGTCAAATGCTGGTCTGAAAGTAACACTTAGAAAAGATAAAATGTATGAATTTTTAGATAGACTTGTGAATATAGCTTTACCAAGAATTAAAGATTTTAGAGGCCTGTCTGCTAATGGTTTTGATAAATTTGGAAATTACACATTTGGTGTTAAAGAACATATCATATTTCCTGAGGTAAGTTTTGATCGTGCTGATAAGGTTCGTGGTATTGATATTGTGATTGTAATATCAGCTAAAAGTAAAGAGCATAGTTTTGCTCTTTTAGAAAAGTTAAATTTTCCATTTATTAAAAAAGGAGATAACTAAAATGGCCAAATTAAGCTCAATAAATAAGAACAATAAACGAATAAAATTATCGGACAGGCTATTTAAAAAAAGGCAAAAATTAAAAAAGATTGTTATGAATAAAAAACTCCCTTTAGAGGAAAGATTTAAAGCACAACAAAAATTATCAAAATTACCTAGAAACTCTGCGAAAGTAAGAGTGATGAACAGATGTCAGATTACCGGAAGACCTCACGGAGTTTATAGAAAATTGAAAATATCTAGAATTGCATTAAGACAATTAGGTCTGCAAGGAAAGATACCAGGTTTAGTTAAATCAAGTTGGTAGAAAGGAAAATATGAGTTTAAGTGATCCAATTGGAGATATGATAGCAAGAATAAAAAATGCTCAAGATAGAAGCCATAAGAAAGTTGAATTACCTTCTTCAAATTTTAAAACTAAGATTGCTGATATCTTAAAGAATGAAGGATTTATAAAAGACTTCAAAGTGAATAAAGAAAATAATAAATCTTTATTATCTTTAGAGCTTAAATATCATTCAGGAAATCCAGTTATAAGTACTTTTGAAAGAGTTTCAAAACCAGGGAGAAGAATATTTTCTAGTGCAGAAAGTTTACCCAAAATAAATAATGGTTTAGGTATAGCAATTGTATCAACCCCCAAAGGTGTCATGACCGATATTGATGCGAGAAAGCAAAGAGTGGGTGGAGAAATAATTTGTAAGGTGTTTTAATGTCTAAAATTGGTAAAATTAATATTTCAATCCCTGAAAAAGTCAAAGTTGCTTTGGCTGGTAATATCCTGAACATAGAGGGTCCTTCGGGAAAAAAATCAATTAATATTGACTTAGAAGTTTTTAATCTTGATATAAAAGATGGAAAAGAAATATCAATCAAACCAAAAAAAATCGATCAAGAAACCAAGCGATTATGGGGAATGAATAGAAGTTTAATTAATAATGCAGTTATTGGTTCAAGCACTGGATATGAGAAGATACTAGAATTAGTAGGTGTTGGATATCGTGCTGCTTTAAAAGGAAATCAACTTAATTTACAATTAGGTTATAGCCATGATATCAATTTTGATATTCCAGAAGGGATTAAAATCAATGTTGAAAAGCAAACAACTTTAAAAATAAGTGGTGCTGATAAACAACAAGTAGGTGCAATTGCATCAAAACTAAAAACTCTTAGAAAAATTGAACCATATAAAGGTAAAGGTGTGAGAGAAAAGGGTCAACATATTTTGAAAAAAGAAGGAAAGAAGAAGTAATGAAATTAGATACTAGTAAAAGAAAAAGGTTTAGAGTTAGTAATAAGGTTAAAAATGTTGCTTCAAATGACAGATATAGACTAAGTATTTCTAGATCATCAAAGAATATTTCGGCACAAATAATTGATGATATGAAAAATGTTACTTTATTATCAGCATCATCAATTGAAAAAGATATTAAGTCTGGTCAAAAGGTAAATAAAACTGAATTATCTAAGATTGTAGCTGAAAAGTTAGCAAAAAAAGCACAAGAGAAAAAAATTACCAAGATTTATTTTGATAGACGTATTTATAAATATCACGGAAGAGTGAAGGTTTTTGCTGAAACTTTACGTAAAAATGGAATGGAATTTTAATATGGATAATAATAAAGATAAAAAAACTGACGATATTTTAGAAAAATTAGTTCACATTAATCGTATAACAAAAGTAGTAAAAGGTGGACGTAGATTTGGTTTTTCAGCACTAGTTGTTGTTGGAAACCAGTCCGGTAAAATTGGAATAGCTCACGCTAAAGCAAAACAAGTGCCGGATGCTATAAAAAAAGCAAATGAAATGGCACGAAGAAAACTTATTCATATACCTCTTCGAGAAGGAAGAACGATTCATCATGATGTAAAAGCTAAAGATGGATCAGGCAGAATTGTATTAAGAGCTGCCTCAAAAGGAACAGGAATTATAGCTGGAGGCCCCGTGCGAGCTGTGTGTGAGGTTTTAGGGGTAAAAGATATTGTCGCAAAATCAATGGGTACATCAAATGCCCACAATGTGATTAGAGCTACAATGAAAGCACTATTGAAACAAAATTCACCAAAACAAATATCTTCAATAAGAAATAAAAAAATTTCTGAGATAATAGAAAAAAGAGGATAATGATTAAATTAAATAATAGAAATAAGATTAATAAGAGTAAACTTAGAGTTGGCAGAGGTATCGGTTCTGGAAAAGGCAAAACATCTGGAAGAGGTGTAAAAGGTCAAAAATCCAGATCTGGTGTGGCGATTAAAAGTTTTGAGGGTGGACAAATGCCACTATACAGAAGACTTCCAAAAAGAGGATTCAACCCTATTAATAAAAAAACAATTGCTATATTAAACCTAGATAAAATCCAATCTTATATTGATAAAAAAAATATTAAAACTACAGATACGCTGAATTCAAATTTACTCAAAAAACTAAAATTAATAGATCAAAATTCAATTAAATTAAAAATTTTAGGTTCCGGAGCCATTAAAGATAAAATCAATATTGAGGCAGATCTTGCATCAAAGTCTGCTGTTGAAAAACTTGAAAAAATTGGTGGTTCAATACAATTAAAAAAATAGTTTAATTTAATGAGCGCATCATCATCAAATACTGATTTAAGAAATAGAATAATATTTACCCTTGCTATTTTAGTGGTCTATAGATTTGGAACTTTTGTGCCTTTGCCTGGGATAGATCCCGAACAACTCAAAATAATGATGGAAGGTAATCAAAAAGGTTTATTAGGAATGTTTAATGTTTTTGCTGGTGGTGCAGTGAGTAGAATGGCAATTTTTGCATTAGGAATCATGCCATATATTTCCTCATCAATTATTGTTCAACTATTGACTGGTGTTTCTGATTATTTCAAAAATTTAAAATCACAAGGAGAAACTGGTAGAGCAAAAATTACTCAGATAACTCGTTATGGAACAGTTTTACTTGCAACAGTTCAAGGTTATGGATTAGCAGTAGGTCTAGAGTCCTCAGCTGGACTAGTAATTAATCCTGGTGTTTTTTTTAAGATTTCAACTGTCACCACGATTGTTTCTGGAACTATTTTTTTAATGTGGTTAGGAGAACAGATTACCCAAAGAGGAATTGGTAATGGTATATCTCTTATTATTTTTGCTGGTATCGTTGCAGAAATTCCAAGAGCTCTAGTCACCACTTTTGAACTTGGTAGAACAGGAGCAGTCTCCACATTAATGATCTTAGCTTTATTTGTTTTATTAATCTTAACAATATTATTTATTGTTTTTATGGAGAGAGCTTTAAGAAAAATACTAATAAATTACCCTAAAAGACAAGTTGGTAATAAAATGTATGGGGGAGAGTCATCTCATTTACCACTTAAGATTAATCAAGCTGGAGTAATTCCCGCAATTTTTGCATCGGCATTACTATTATTACCAGTAACTTTTTCAAATTTTAATTTTTCTGATAATGAAACTTTTTTAAATATAAGTTCATATTTTACTCAAGGACAACCTTTGTATATGTTGCTTTATGCATCGGGAATAATATTTTTTACTTTTTTTTACACTTCAATAACTTTTAATCCAACAGAAACAGCTGATAATTTGAGAAAATATGGTGGTTTTGTACCTGGAATAAGACCTGGAGAAAGCACAGCAATTTATATCGATAATATTTTAACAAAGTTGACAACAATCGGGGCTTTATATTTAACTTTAGTTTGTTTAATGCCCGAGTTTTTAATTGCTAATTATCCAATTCCTTTCTATCTGGGAGGTACATCAATTTTAATTGTAGTTGTTGTTGCAATAGACACTGTAACACAAATACAAACAAGATTAATGAGTTCCCAATACGAACAATTGATTAAAAAAACAAAATTCGGAAGATAATTCGTGAATATAATCCTATTTGGACCTCCCGGTGCTGGAAAAGGAACACAAGCAAAATATTTAGTTAAAAAGATAAATGGTTTTCAAGTTTCAACAGGTGATATGTTAAGGGATGAAATCAAGAAAAATTCTGAAATAGGAAAAAAAATAATTAATGACATGAACCATGGTAAATTTGTAAGTGATGAAATTGTAAACGAATTAATTAAAAAAGTAATTTTTGATGAAAAATATAAAAACAAACTTATTTTTGATGGATATCCTAGATCATTAGAGCAAGCTAAAAATTTAGAAACTATTTTAGAAAGTTCAAATCAAAAGATTGATTATATTTTTTTTCTTAATGTTCAAAAAGAAGTAATAATTAAACGAGTTGAAAAAAGAAAAACTTTAGAAAAAAGATCTGATGATGACTCAAATATTATTCTAAAAAGATATAATACCTATATGGATATGACACGCCCCGTTTTAGATTTCTATTCCAAAAATTCAAACTTTTATGAAATAGATGGTGCGCTTAAAATAGAACAAATAACCGCTAAAATAGATGCTTTTCTTAATGTTTAAGACATTGACTTTGAAATAACTTCTTATATAAAAGGCTAAATTTATCTCAAAATTATGGCTCGTATTGCAGGAATAAATATCCCACAAAATAAATTAGTTCAAGTAGGGCTAACTTATATTTATGGTATTGGTGATAAATTTTCAAAACAAATTTGCACATCATTAGCAATCCCTAAAGAAAAAAGAGTAAATCAACTTACTGATGATGAAATTTTGAAAATAAGAGAATACATTGATCAAAATTTTAAAGTTGAAGGAGATCTTAGAAGAGATTATTCACTGAGCATAAAAAGATTAATTGATTTAGCTTGCTATAGAGGTTCGAGACATAGAAAAAAATTACCTGTAAGAGGTCAAAGAACTAGATGTAATGCTCGAACGAGAAAAGGAAAAGCTATTGCGATAGCTGGAAAAAAATTAACACCACTTAAGAAATAAGCATGGCAAAAGCAGAAAAAAAAGATAATAAAGAACTGAGTCAAGATAAGTCGCCAAAAAAAGCTGTCAAAAGTTCTTATTCAAAAAAAAAGAAAACTAAAAAAAATATCTTAAATGGAATTGCATATGTTCAATCAACTTTTAATAATACAATTATTTCAATCGCTGACACTAATGGAAACGTAATTTCATGGGCATCAGCTGGACAAAAAGGTTTTAAAGGTTCTAGAAAATCAACTCCATACGCAGCACAAATAGCTGCTGATGCTGCCGCATCTAAAGCCTTAGAGTTTGGCATGAAAACTTTATCTGTGGAAGTTAAGGGTCCTGGTTCAGGCAGAGAAACAGCATTAAGAGCACTACAAGCGAGAGGATTTAGAATTTTATCAATTAAAGATACAACACCGATGCCACATAATGGTACTAGGCCACCAAAAAAAAGGAGAGTTTAATGGATGTAGAAAATGTAAATGTGAAAAATTGGAAATCATTAATCAAACCTGCGAAACTTGATGTTAAAATAAGTGATGATTTAACTCACGCTACAATCATCGCTGAACCATTAGAAAAAGGTTATGGTTTAACACTTGGTAATTCACTTAGAAGAATTTTATTATCCTCAATCAGAGGAGCAGCAGTAACCTCAATTCAAATTGATGGTGTACTTCATGAGTTTACATCTATTAAAGGTGTAAGAGAAGATGTTACTGATATTGTATTAAATGTTAAATCTCTGGCATTAAAATGTGCTGCTGAGGGAACAAAAAAACTAGTATTAGATGCCAAAGGACCTGGTGAAATAAAAGCATCTGACGTCGCATCAGTTCCTGATGTTGAAATTTTGAATCCTGACTTAGTTATTTGTAATTTAGATGAAAATACTCACTTCCATATGGAAATGAATGTTAATACTGGAAAAGGTTATGTTCCAGCTGATTTAAATAAACCTGAGGAACCACCTTTAGGTTTAATTGCCATTGACTCATTATATAGTCCCGTTAAAAAAGTTTCTTATTCAGTAAGTACCGCAAGAGAAGGTAAGGCTTTAGATTACGATAAATTAACGATGGAAGTTGAGACAAACGGATCAATTTCTGCTGAAGATGCAGTTGCTTATTCTGCTAGAATTTTTCAAGATCAATTAAAAATGTTTATTAATTTTGATGAACCTGTGGAAGCTCCGGTTAAAGAAGTTTCAACAGAGCCTGAATTTAATAAAAATTTATTAAGAAAAGTAGACGAGCTTGAATTATCTGTTAGATCAATGAATTGTCTTAAAAATGATAATATAATTTATATTGGTGATTTAGTTCAAAAATCTGAGGGCGAGATGTTAAGAACCCCAAATTTTGGAAGAAAATCGTTAAATGAAATTAAAGAAGTTTTAACTGGTATGTCTCTTTATTTAGGGATGGAAATTCCAAATTGGCCACCAGATAATATCGCAGAAATGTCTAAAAAATTAGAGGAAAGTATCTAATGAGACATGGAATGGTAAATAAGAAGTTAAACAGAACTTCTGAACACCGAAAAGCGCTGCTTAAAAATATGCTTAATTCCTTAATAAAGTATGAGCAAATTAAAACAACTTTACCAAAAGCAAAATTTTTAAAGCCACAGGCTGACAAAATAATCACATTAGGTAAAAAAGATAGTTTGCATAATACTAAAATTTTGATTTCTCAATTGCAGGATATTAAGTCAGCCAATAAAGTAAAAAAAACTTTATCTAAAAGATACGAAAAAAGAGCTGGTGGTTATACAAGAATTATTAAAGCAGGTTTTAGATACGGAGATAATGCGCCTATGGCTATAATTGAATTTGTTGATAGAGACGTTCAAGCCAAAAAAGTTGATAAAAAAAAGAAAGATCCAGCAAAAGAAGTTGAAAAAAAAGAAGATAAGAAAGCTGCCACAGCATAAATAAAAGCCTTAGATATTCATGATTAGAAGTTTTATCGTTGAGTCAACGTGTAATAACATGCGTATTGATAGATGGTTAAGAAACAAATTAGGAAAAGTACCGCAAAGTCTTATTGAAAAGAGTTTAAGGTTAGGAAAAATTAAAATAAATAAAAAAAAAATAAAAAGCTCTTTTAAGATTAAAACAAATGATAAAATAGAACTCTTCAATATTGATTTTAAAGAAAAAATTAAACACGAGAAAAAACAATTCAATCCTTCCATTGAGGTAATAAAATCTAATGAAGATCTGATCATAGATAACAATGAAGATTTTATAGTTTTGAATAAAAGTGCAGGAATATCAGTTCAAGGTGGAACAAAGTCAAAAAAAAATCTAGTAGATATATTTGCAAAAAGTGAAATATTTCAAGGAACAAAACCATTCTCTGTTCATAGATTAGACAAAGATACCTCAGGTGTTTTTATTATTGCGAAAAATAGACAAACAGCTCAACTATTGACCTCTCTATTTAGATTAAGAAAAGTGCACAAAACTTATTTGGCAATATGTAACGGAGAAATTGAAAAAGACTCAGGTGAATGGAATGATAATTTGATAAGGTACGACAATGGAAAAAAAATTATTGAAAAAGCTAAAACAATTTTTAAAGTGATAGATAAAAATACCAATGCTAGTTTAGTAGAAATGAAACCAATCACAGGAAGAAAACATCAATTACGAAAACAATTATTTAACATTGGACATTCAATTTTTGGTGATAAAAAATATAATTCATCTGTTTCATCGAAAGGTATAAATAAGGATTTAATGCTTCATTCCTATCAAATAAAATTTATGATTAATGAAAAAAAATATACTTACAAAGCATTATTACCAGATTATTTTAATAAGTTGTTAAAGACTAAAAGATTAAATTTTTCAAATTAGTTTTAAATATTTCTATTAACTTATTTTCTAAATCATCATAATTTTGATTTTTAATTTGTTTGAGATTAGTAATACCTTTATCTTTAATCCCACAAGGAACAATCGCGTTATATTTTTTTAAATCGTTATTAATATTGATAGAAAAACCATGATAAGCTATCCATTTACTTACCCTGACCCCAATTGCAGCAACTTTTTTTATGGTTGAATTATCATTGTACCAAATACCAATATTTTCTTTATCAGCAAATGTTTCTATGTCATAGAGGCTCAGGGTTTCAATAATTGATTTTTCAATTACAGATATGAATTTTCTAATATCTTTCTTACCTTTCTTTAAATCAATTACAAAATAACAAATGAGTTGTCCTGGTCCATGATAAGTTATTTTACCACCTCTATTAGTTTTTATAATATTTATAGATTTATCTATTATCTCATTTTCTTTATAGCTTGTTCCCGATGTATAGATATGATCATGTTCTAAAACCCAAATCAAATCATCTACTTTTTTTAGATCGATATCTTTAAGTCGATCTTCCATAAATGATATTGCGTCTTCATATTTTACTGGATTTTGGGACTTTTTAATTTCTATAGGCATTTAAAAATTGTATTCTTTTCATTTTGTATTAAAAGATCCGTCTAAATAATAGGTGTATTTATGACTTTAATAAAAAAAATTAAAGATAAAAAAGTCAATTTTGAATTTAATAAGGAATATATAAAAGTTGTAACAGACAAAATTACCTCAAATGATGCATCTTTTATAACTAGATCTTTTGAGGAAATGCATCCTGCTGATGCTGCTGATATTATTGAGCATTTAAGTGAAAATGACAGAGAAAGTTTAATAAAATTAAATAATTTTAAGATTGATCCAGAAGTATTTGTTGAATTAAACGAGTCTGTTCAATCAGAAATCATTAAATATCTCTCCTCAGATGCAATTGTTAGGATTTTAAAAAATTTAGAGTCTGATGACGCTATAGCTATTTTAGAAAATGTTGAAGAAAAAGATAAAAATTCAATATTAAGTTTATTACCCCCAAAAGATCGATTTGCTTTATTAGAAGGTCTTAGTTATCCAGAGGATAGTGCTGCTAGGATAATGCAAAGAGAATTTACAGCAATCCCAAGTAACTGGTCGGTAGGACAAACTATTGATTATTTAAGAGAGAATAAAGACTTACCAGAAGAGTTTTTAGAAATTTACATTGTTGATGAAAATTTTAAACCTATTGGTGCTGTACCATCCTCTAAAGTATTAAGAACACCTAGAGAAACAAAAATGTCCTCAATAATGGATGATTCAATTTTTTTAGTTCCAGTGGATATGGATAGAGAAGAAGTTGGTAATTCATTTGAAAATTACAATTTAAACTCAGCTTGTGTTGTAGATAAGAATAATAAACTTGTAGGAATGATAACTTCCGATGATGTATTAACAGTTTTAAAAGAAGAAGCTGAGGAAGATGCTTTAAGATTAGCTGGTGTTGGTGACGAAGAAATTACAGATGGTGTTATCACAAAAACTAAAAGACGATTTAACTGGTTACTATTAAACTTATTCACAGCATTTCTGGCTACTTATTGTATAAGTTTGTTTGGTGCAACAATTGAACAAATGGTTGTTTTGGCATTTTTAATGCCAATAGTTGCATCGATGGGTGGTAATGCAGGTATGCAAACTTTAGCTGTTACTGTTAGAACTTTAGCAACAAATGATTTAACAAAAAATAACTTTAATCAAAACATTATAAAGGAATTTAATATTGGTATCCTCAATGGAATAATTTTTGCTGTTATAAGTTCTTTTATCGTTCAAGTCTGGTTTCAAGATTACCAATTATCATTAATAATATCGATCTCAATGATTTTGACAATGGTAGTGGCAGGTTTATTTGGAATACTTGTTCCAGTCACGTTAAAAAAAATGAAAATTGATCCAGCAATTGCATCTAGTGTTTTCGTAACAACAATAACTGATGTAATAGGTTTTGTTTCTTTTTTAGGTGTTGGGGCTTATTTTTTATAGAATTTTAAAAATTATCAATTAATCTTACATTATTAATATAAAAAGATACGAAAATTTTTGAATTTTTTAATTTGTTAGAAATTTTAAGATTTTTAATATTTCTTAATTCGAGATATTCAATCTTAACATTTTGTAATTTATTTATTTCATTTCTAGTTTTATTTAGCACTTTTTTAATATTTGATTGCATATGTAACTTTCTTTTAAGTTTCATAATATCGGTAATTAATTTTGCAGCCAAATTTTTTTCACGTTTTTGTAATAATGAATTTCTGGAAGATAATGCTAATTTGTTTCTTTCTCTAATTGTTCTACATTCTATTATTTTTGAAGAGTGTTTTTTTAAATACTTTTTTAAAAGATATAATTGTTGCAAATCTTTCTCTCCCATAAATATTTTTTGAGGTTTTATATTTTCAATTAGCCGTTCCATTACATCAATTACACCCTCGAAATGTCCTTTTCTGTACTTAGCACATAATATCTTGTCTTTTTTTGAAATTATAATTTTAGAGGATCTCTTTACTCTATAAATTTCCTTAACAGTTGGTAAATATACATAATTAACTTTAAGTTTTTTTAAAATCGATAAGTCCTTCTTTCTATTTCTTGGATATTTCTTAAAATCATTTTTATTATTAAATTGTTTTGGATTTACAAATATACTTACAATTGTTTTATTGCATTTTTTTTTGGATTGTTTAATTAACGATATATGGCCTTTGTGAAGACTTCCCATAGTAGGTACAAAACCTAGATTAGACACATTTTCTAATGCCTCATTTAAATCATTATTATTCAATAAAATTTTCATTTGTATAAAACTTTTTAATAAGTAAAACATTTGAATGATTAAACAAGCAATTATTCCTTTAGCTGGTTTGGGTACACGTTTACTTCCATTAACCAGTGTATTTCCAAAAGAGCTTTTGCCTATTAATGGTAAACCAGGAAT
>CACJYR010000013.1 GCA_902597675.1 uncultured Pelagibacteraceae bacterium
TAACATTTAAGATGTCAGTTGTTACTGATGCAAGTGGTTCTATTGTGGCTTTAACTGAAGTTGGAAATGCCATTTATTTATCAGGACTTAAGTGGATAGTTATGTTAGCTCCTTTGGGTGTCGTATTTTATATGAGTTTTGGGATAAACAAAATGAGTGCATCAAAAGCTCAGACAACTTTTTGGATTTTTGCTGCTTTAATGGGTTTATCACTATCTTCAATTTTATTAGTTTACACAGGTTTAAGTGTAACAAGAGTATTTTTTATTTGTTCAGCTACTTTTGGTGCTATGAGCATTTATGGTTATACAACAAAGAGAGATTTAACTAAGTTCGGATCATTTTTGATGATGGGACTAATAGGAATTATTATTGCATCATTAGTTAATATTTTTCTAAAATCTTCAATGATGTATTTCGTGATTTCAATTTTAGGAGTTTTAATTTTTGTCGGCCTTACTGCTTATGATACTCAAAAAATAAAAAACATGTACTCTGCTAGTGATACTGGCGAGTTAATGGGTAAAAAAGCGGTAATGGGTGCTCTGACTCTTTATTTGGATTTCATTAACCTATTTATTATGCTTTTAAGACTTTTCGGTCAAAGAAGATAATTTTATTTTAAAGTTTTTTCCAATTAGTATTTTTTAACAATAAATTAAGTTCTGAGGAATTCTTTAGTATTTTACCATTAGTATCGGTAATTAAATATTTTAAATTTTTATTTTTTGGCTTAAAGTTTTTGCAAATTTTATAAATAGCATTTTCAGCTGCATTTTTAAAAACACTAAACCCTACCTGTTTGCTTGAAATATTAAGACCGTAATCTTTCCAAGAACCCTCTGAAACCATTTTTGCATATAAATCTAACATTATTTTAAGCTCATTTTTTTCAAAAAAATGATTTTCATTAAATTTTTTTTTATCAAGATTATTAACAACCAGTCTTAAATTATTCTTCATGAGTTTTATATTTATTTATTAAACCGATTTGAAAGGCTGTAAAAATGAAAGTTATTGGAAGTAAACCCCAAACTTTAAAGTTGACCCAAAATTCCTCAGATTGTGTTCTCCAAACTAATTCATTTAAAACAGCAAGTCCAAAGAAAAAGTATATCCATCTTTTACTTAACAATTCCCAACCTTCGTTTGTAAGCGGTATTGATTTTCCCATTAATTTTTTTAACACAGGTTCATTTGTAAAATATCTTCCAAATATTAAAGCCAGACCAAATAAAATATTAATGATTGTTGGCTTGATGTAAATAAAAACTGGGTTATCAAAATAAATTGTAAGGCCACCAAAAAAAGTAATTAATATTCCACTCAACAAAGGAACTTTGGGTATTTTTTTTTCTAAAAACCAAACAATCGCTAATGCTATAATTGTCGCAATTATAAATGGTGGAATGGCTACTCTTAAATCTTTTCCACTATCGTAATAGTAGTAAAAAAAAATTACCAAAGGTCCAAAATCAGTAAGAAACTTTAAAAAAGATTTATTCACTGGAAGAATATTAACATAAATAATATTTTCACAAAAACTATAAATTTTTCTTATTGATTTTTATTTTTAAATACCCATACTAATCTTAATGGCAATTCAAAAAGCTAAATTTTCAATAGGCGATATTGTAAAACACAAACACTTTGAGTTTAGAGGTGTGATTTATGATGTAGATTTTGAGTTTAATAATTCTGAGGAATGGTATCAATCTATCCCTAAGAATGTTAGACCAAGAAAAGATCAACCATTTTATCATCTGTTAGCTGAAAATGATGAAATAACTTATGAAGCCTACGTGTCAGAGCAAAATTTATTGACCGATGACTCTGATGAGCCAATCAAACATCCATTAATTGAGGAAATTTTCTCTGGTAAAAAAGGTTCAAGCTATTTTAAGCCGTCAAATTAAGTAAATTCACTTTTTAAACACATTTAGCTCAAATCTTTGTCACAGGGCATTGTTAAGTCTAATTAATTCTGATCAAGAGTGTTAAATTTTACCCTTCGTTATTATCTCCCTCTACATTCTTGATCAGATAATTATTTCGTACTAAATAACCCTAATATTTATTTTAAAAATAAAATTTTATGTTTCAATTACTAGAACCTAATAGAATTTTTTCTATAACTTCTAAAGCACCAAAATACGTTTTATTATTATTTATTTTGGTAGTCTCTATAGGTTTAACCGAGGCTCTAATTCTCTCACCAGAAGATTATAAACAAAGTCACTCTGTAAGAATAATGTATGTTCATGTTCCCGCAGCATGGATCTCACTAGGTATCTTTTCTACTATTACTATTCTTTCTATCGTTGGCTATATATTTAAAATTAAAAATTTCTTTTTAATTTCAAAGAGTTTGGCTCCGTCAGGATTTGTTTTTAATATAATTGCTCTTGTAACAGGTTCTATTTGGGGAAAGCCCACGTGGGGAACATGGTGGGCGTGGGATGCCAGAATTACATCTATGTTAATATTGGCATTATTTTATTTGATGTATTTAATTGCTTGGAGAATTTATGAAGATAAAGAACAAGTTTTTAAGGTAACCTCAATTATTACAATTTTAGGAATAATAAATGTTCCTATAATTAAATATTCTGTAGACTGGTGGAACACACTTCATCAGCCAGCATCAATTAATATATTATCAAAATCTACTATTCATTCTTCGATGCTCGTTCCTTTACTAATTATGACTGCGGCATTTGCCCTATTCTCATTGCTAATTTTTTTAATGAAATATAATACAGAACTGATAAAAATTAAAAATAAGGGTTTAGACAGATTATGATAAGTGAAATTTTTTACATGGACGGATACGGAATTTATGTTTGGGGGTCATTTGCTTTTACTTTTTTAAGTTTTATGTCATTGTATCTGGTAATTAAAAATCAATATGAAAGAGAAAAAAATAAGTTTATTGTTAAATTTGGAAACCTAAACTCTGAAAGAGCTGCCTCTGCTAGACTTCAAAGAATTAATAGAGAGATTCTATCCAACACTTCAACTATTTAACTTTTAAACCATGTATGGTCGTAAAGTTAAACTAAGATTTTTTTTTATATTCTTAATCGCTGTTACATTAAGTTTAACGATATTCCTTATTCTAAAATCATTAGAGGAAAATGTTGTATATTTTAAATCTCCATCTGAAATAAAAACTTTATCTGAAATGCAGCAGAAAAAGATTAGAATTGGAGGAATGGTAAAAACTGACTCAATTTCTATTGTAAATAAAGAATTAAGTTTTGTTATTACAGACTTTAAAAGTGAAATTAATGTTGTTTACTCAGGATTAATACCCAATCTTTTTGAAGAAGGTAAAGGTGTTGTTGCAGAGGGATTTTTAAAAGATGAGAATTTTTTTTCAGCAACGAAAATCTTAGCTAAACATGATGAAAATTATATGCCTCCTGAAGTAAAGGCTGCTTTAGAGGAGAAATAAATTGTCGAGTTTAATTGGATATTATTCTTTAATCTTTGGTGTCGGTGTTTCAATTTTAGTTATATTTTTTTCAATTAAAAATTTTAATGATACTCAGAAGTTAGATACTAAAGTAATATCCTTAGTATTCTTACAACTTTTATTTGTAATAATAAGCTTCTCAGGCTTAATTTTATCTTTTGTTAACTCAGATTTTAGTAATGAGACAGTTTTTAATCATTCCCACACAACTAAGCCGCTGTTTTATAAAATCTCTGGGACCTGGGGCAATCATGAGGGTAGTCTATTATTATGGTTGTTAGTTTTAACATTATTTATATTTGTCTTTTTACTGAGGTCAAAAAATCAACCAAAACAATATAAAATTTTAACTTTATTATTCCAGCAGATAATAATAGTTGGTTTTTTTATTTTTCTAATACAAACCTCCAATCCTTTTAATCATGTTTTTCCAGTTCCAAAAGAGGGATTAGGTTTAAATCCTATATTGCAAGATCCTGCATTAGCAATTCACCCGCCGATTTTATATTTAGGCTATGTTGGAACTTCCATAATTTTTTCCTCAGCACTAGCAGCAGTTTGCTCCAATAATATTACAAAAATATGGGCATCACATATCAAAAAATGGGTTTTAGTTTCTTGGATTTTTTTAACTTTAGGAATTTTACTTGGATCCATTTGGGCTTACTACGAGTTAGGATGGGGAGGTTTTTGGTTTTGGGATCCAGTTGAAAATGTATCTTTAATGCCATGGTTTGCATTAACAACACTATTACATTGTGTATTAGTTTTAGAAAAAAAGCTTATTCTTACCTCGTGGGTTGTTGTGTTATCAATTGCAACTTTTACCCTAAGTATGTGTGGTACTTTTTTGGTTCGATCAGGTATTTTAAATTCTGTCCATACATTTGCTAATGATCCAGAGAGAGGTTTGTATATTCTAATATTTTTATTTATTCTGATATTCTTATCTTTTTTTATATTTTTAATTTTTCATAAAAGTGAAAACAACAATTCCAAAACTTTCTACTTATTAAGTAAGGAAACATCAATTCTAGTTAATAATTGGTTTATGATGTATTTTTTATCTGTTGTTTTAATTGGAACAATTTATCCAATATTTTTAGAGGTTATTTCATCTCAAAAAATATCTGTAGGTCCACCATTTTTTAACAAATTGATCCTACCATTTTTAATCCCATTTATGTTAGCGATGGCAATAGGACCTAAATTAAAGTGGATTAAATCAGATATTGAAGACAAAATTTATTTAATTTCATTTTTTGTAATTTCTTTAATTTTATCAGTATTGATAATTAGAAATTTAGATATTAATTTTCTTTACAATACTATTCTAATTACAGCAGCTTTTTATTTATTTTTTATAACTCTTAGAGATTTTTTTCATAAAAAATATAGAAATCTGTCACAAATTATAGCTCATTTTAGTTTTAGCATTTTGATACTTAGTATTTTATTTAATAATATTTTTTCATCTGAAGTTATTATAAATTTAAAAATTAATGAAACTTACCAAGCTCAAAATCTGAAAATAAATTTTGAGAACATTGAGCAAGAAAATAAACAAAATTTTAAAGCAATTAAAGGTAAGTTTATTGTGGAGGATCAAAGTGGTTTAATTGAGGTTATGCAACCTGAACTAAGAATATATAATCAACCAAATATTGTTACTAGTGAAGCTGATATCAAAACTAATATATTCACTGATAAATTTATGACAATGAATTATGTCCAAAATCAAGATTATTTTAATATTCGTTATCAAGTAAAGCCATTCATGATTTGGATTTGGATTTCTACAATTCTATTGTGCTTTAGCGGATGTTTATCTTTAATTAGAAAAAAACATGAAAACTAAAATTTTTCCTATATTTTTAATTTTTACATTCTCGATAATTTTCTTTGTTTTTTACAAAGGTTTACAAAATACGAATGTTTATACACCTGAAATAAAATCAGAAATTAAAATTCCAAATTTTGAAACAAAAGAGTTTTTTTCAAAAGACAAAATAAATTCAGATCAGATTTTTATAGGAAGTGATTATTATTTATTAAACATTTGGGCTTCGTGGTGTGTTCCTTGCAAAGAGGAACATAAGTATCTAATGGATTTAAGTAAAAAAGAGAATATCAAAATTATTGGACAAAACTATAAAGATAATTTTGATAATGCAAAAAATTTTTTGATAAATTTAGATAATCCATACGATTTAATTTTTTTTGATAACGATGGTACAATAGCAATTGAATGGGGTGCATATGGAGTACCTGAAACCTTTCTTATTAAAAATAATCTAATTATTAAAAAGATTATTGGTCCATTGAATGAAAAATTACTTTCTGAGATAAAAGAATTGACACAATGAATATTTTAAAATTTTTAGTTTCTGTGACTTTTTTGATTTATTGTTTTTCTTCTGATTTAAAAGCTAAAAACTTAGAAATTGAAATAACAAAAAATTTAAGATGTTTAATTTGTCAAGGACAATCAGTATACGATTCAGATTCTGAATTTGCTAATAGTGTTAAATTTTTAGTAGAAAAAAAATTAAATGAAGGCTTAGATGAAAAACAAATATATGCTTATCTTAAAAATAAATATGGAGACTGGATCCTTTATGATCCAGGATTCAGTAAAAATACCTATTTTCTTTGGTTATTACCTATATTGATGTTTGTATTTGGTGGTGCAATAATACTCAAGAAAGTTATATTAAAAAAAAAAAAATTATGAATTATCTAAGAATTTGTTACTTGGTAATATTGTCTTTTTTAATTTCTTCTTCAATTATTGCAGAAGACACTAAAGTAAGTAATGATAATACAAAGTTTAACGTTTATTCAGGGATGTTTGACTTTAGTGATAATGGAAAGAGATCTGCTTTAATTGGGTTTCAACATCAAAATACAGATTTAAACAGAGATACTTTTCTTGGTAATCTTTCTCCAATAACAGGATTTATGTTTACTGCTGATAGTGCAGCTTACCTGTATACTGGTGTGCAAGCACAATATTCCTTAGGAGCCTTAAATATAATACCAAGTTTTGCCCCAGGACTTTATAGTCAGGGAGATGGCAAAGATCTTGGACATTTATTAGAATTTAAAAGCGAAGTTCAGATTTCTTTAGATTTATTCCAAAATAGCCAATTAGGCTTATCATATAATCATTTATCCAATGCAAGTTTGGGAGATAAAAATCCTGGGGCAAATAGTTATATGTTTAATTTTCTTAAAACCTTTTAAACAAACATTCTATGATAATGAGATTGAAAGATTGTCACAATTTTGGTGATTTTAGAAAACTTGCTAAGCTAAAGCTTCCATCGCCTATTTTTCATTATATTGATGGTGCAGCTGACGATGAAATTACATATGCTAGAAATACAAGTGCCTTTGACGATGTAGATTTAGTTCCAAATGTTTTAAGAGGTGTTGAGAATGTAGATTTGTCTACAACAATTTTTGGTAAAAAGTTAGATTTACCATTTTATCTTTCACCAACAGCATTACAAAGACTTTTTCATTATGATGGTGAAAGAGCAGTTGGAAAAGCAGCTAAAAAATTTAATACGATGTTTGGTGTTTCTGCATTAGCAACAGTTAGCGTAGAGGAAATATCCTCTTTAATTGATACACCCAAAATGTTTCAGTTTTATTTTCACAAAGATAGAGGATTAAATGACTCTTGTTTAGAGCGAGCTAAGGCTGCTAAATTTGATGTAATGGCTCTAACAGTCGATACCATTACAGGAGGAAATCGTGAAAGAGATTTAAGAACTGGTTTTACCTCTCCGCCAAAATTGACTCTATCAAGCTTATTTAGTTTTGCGACTAAACCAATGTGGGGAATAAATTATTTAACAAAAGGTAAATTTGAATTACCTCACCTCCAAGACTTTGTAAAAGAAGGTACAAGTACAAACTCTTCCATAGGAAATTATTTTTCAACGATGTTAGATCAATCTATGAATTGGAAAGATGCTGAAAAACTTTGTTCTCAATGGGGAGGTCATTTTGCACTAAAAGGAATAATGAGTGTAGAAGATGCTAAAAAAGCAGTTGATATTGGATGCACTGGTATAATGGTTTCAAATCATGGTGGCAGACAACTTGATGGATCGAGATCACCATTTGATCAGCTCGCAGAAATTGTTGATGCAGTTGGAGATAAACTTGATGTTATATGTGAAGGAGGAATTCATAGAGGAACACATATGCTTAAAGCATTATCTCTTGGTGCAAAAGCATGTTCTGGTGGAAGACTTTATCTTTATGCGCTTGCAGCAGCAGGCCAACCAGGCGTCGAAAGAGCTCTTGAGTTGTATAAATCTGAGTTAGTTAGAGATATGAAGCTCATGGGATGTACAAAAATTTCAGATCTTAATAGAAATAATCTTAGATTTAGAAAATAGTGAGTTTACAAAATTGTTATAATTTTGACGATTTTAGAAAACTTGCAAAAAAAAAATTACCTTCACCAATATTTCACTATATTGATGGTGGTGCAGATGATGAAATAACACTCAAAAGAAATACAAAATCTTTTGATGAATGCGATTTAGTTCCTAATATTTTAGCAAGTGTCGGAAAACCAGATCTCTCAACAACTATTTTCGGAAAAAAAATTGATATGCCACTCTTTCTATCACCATGTGCCATGCAAAGACTTTATCATCATGACGGCGACAAAGCATCTGCTAGAGCAGCTGATAAGTTTGGAACATTTTATAGTATGTCTACGATGGCAAATAACACTATAGAAGAAATTTCAAATATTTCAGGTGGACCAAAGTTATTTCAACTTTATGTTCACAAAGATCAATCAATTACTGATGATTTAATTGATCGTTGTAGAAGATCAGGATTTGATGGAATGTGTTTAACTGTAGATACTTTAGTAGCAGGTAACAGAGAAAGAGATCATAGAACAGGTTTTACAACTCCGCCAAAGTTAACTTTACAAAGTTTAATGAGTTTTGCTCTTCATCCTAGTTGGGTATTTAATTATCTTACACATGGGAAATTTAAATTAGCAAATGTGGCTACAAAAACAGATAAGGGCACCAATATTGCAAAATCAGTTATAGAGTACATTAATGAACAATACGATCCAGCAATGAACTGGAAGGATGCAGAATATTGTGTGAAGAAATGGAATGGACCCTTTGCACTTAAAGGTGTTATGTCCGTTGAAGATGCGAAAAGAGCAATAGATATTGGTTGTACGGCAATCATGATTTCAAATCATGGTGGAAGACAACTTGATGGATCGAGATCGCCATTTGATCAAGTCAAAGCAATCTCGGATGCAGTTGGAGATAAATTGGAAATCATATTAGACGGGGGAGTGAGAAGAGGAACTCATGTATTAAAAGCAATCGCTGCAGGTGCAAAAGCCTGTAGTTTTGGTAAAATGTTTTTGTTCTCTTTAGCCGCAGGGGGACAACAAGGTGTTGAGCATTTACTTAAAAATATGCACGAGGAAATCAATAGAAATATGGTTTTAATGGGATGTAAGAACCTAAAAGAGTTGAATAGTTCAAAATTAATTTATAGAACCTCTAATAAAATATAAAAGTTATGGAACTAGCAAAAAGTTTAGATAGATTAGGAACAGAGTCTGCTTTTTCGGTATTAGCAGAGGCAAAGAAATTAGAGGCCCAAGGTAAGCCGATGATCCATTTAGGTCTAGGACAACCAGATTTTAAAACACCCAAACATGTTGTTGAAGCGGCAAAAAAAGCTTTGGATGATGGTCATCATGGATACGTGATGTCAAATGGAATACCTGAGTGTCGACAAGCTGTAACAAGATGGATAAAGAAACGTTATAAAGCTGAGATAGATCCTGAAAGAATTTTAATCATGCCAGGCGGTAAACCTACAATGAGTTACGCGATACAATGTTACGGAGAACCGGGAGTAGAAATAATCCATCCTACACCTGCATTTCCAATATATGAGTCTATGATTAATTATACAGGTTCAACGCCTGTCCCATATGATTTAACTGAGGATAAAGATCTTAAATTTGATCCGGATAAAATTTTATCTCTTATAACTAAAAAAACTAGGTTACTGATTTTAATAAATCCAAATAATCCAACAGGAAGTTTTGTTGAGAAACCTGTAATTGATTATTTTGCAAAGGAGTTAGAAAAACATCCTCATGTTACTATTTTAAGTGATGAAATTTATAGTAGACAAATCTTTGACTACAAAGAAATGCCTTCTTTTTTCCATTATCCAAATTTAAAAGATAGGTTAATTGTATTAGAGGGTTGGAGCAAAGCTTATTCGATGACTGGATGGAGATTAGGTTGGAGTTATTGGCCTAAAGAACTTATTGAGCACGTAAACAAATTATTAATTAATAGTGTATCATGTGTAAATGCTGCTGCACAATATGCTGGTATTGCTGCATTAGATGGCCCCGATGACTCCATCAAAGATATGTTAGATAAGTTTACTTTGAGAAGAAATTTAATTCATCAGGGATTAAATGATCTACCAGGAGTAGAGTGTAGTTTACCTGGAGGAGCCTTTTATGCATTCCCAAAAGTCATTGGTACAGGAATGAATGGATCTGAATTCTGTAAAAAAGCAATGCATGAGGCTGGAGTAGCAATAGTGCCAGGAACAGCCTTTGGTAAAACTTGTAATGATTACGTGAGATTTAGTTTTGCAGCATCAAGAGATAACATTCAACAGGCTTTAGAAAACATAAAGAAAATGCTTACTAAATAAGCTGTATTTTTGATAAAATTTTTACTAATATTCTTTTAATGAACGAGCAAGTCCAAGCAGAGTTTAAAAAAATTTTTAATGGAAGATTTTCCACATCTGAGTCAACAAGAGCAAATTATGCTAGAGGCGAGGATACTTATGATCCCGTTTTGTCTAAAGCTGTAGTTTTTCCTGAAACAAATGAAGAAGTCTCTAAAGTGCTTCGTTTATGTAATGAGCACAAAATTCCTGTTGTACCTTTTGGAACAGGAACATCTTTAGAAGGTAATGTTGTCGGTAATGAAAAAGGCGTAACCATATGTCTTGAAAAAATGAATAAAATTTTAAGTGTGAATGTTGAGGACTTTGATTGTCGAGTTCAGGCATGTGTAACTAAAGAACAATTAAATGATTATTTGAGAGAAGATGGGGTTTTTTTCCCGATTGATCCTGGCGCTAATGCAGCAATTGGAGGAATGGCTTCAACATCAGCTTCAGGGACAATGGCTGTAAAATATGGAACAATGAAAACTGTAATCAGTGGACTCACAGTTGTTTTGCCTAATGGAGATATTGTAAATACTGGTAGCAGAACTAAAAAAACATCAGCAGGTTATAATTTAACCAATTTATTTATAGGTTCTGAGGGAACGTTAGGAATAATTACAGAAGTTCAATTGAGATTATCGCCAATACCAGAAAGCATTATGTCTGCAGTTTGTCATTTCCCAACTTTAGAAAATGCAGTTCAAACTGCTCAACAAGTTATTCAATATGGAGTCCCGATAGCTAGAATTGAGATGCTAAACAAAGATCAAATGGGGATTAGTATTAATTACTCTAAATTGAAAGATATTGAAGCAGTCCCAACTTTATTTTTTGAGTTTCATGGATCCGAGGCATCTAATAATGAAAATATTAAAATTGTTGAAGAAATCTCAAAAGATAACAATGGAAGTTCTTTTAAATGGGCAAAAGATTTAGAAGAGAGAAATAAGCTTTGGAAAGCACGATGGGATGTTTATTATTCTGTTAAAGCATTGATAAATAATGGAAGGGTTTATTCGACTGATGTGTGTTTACCAATTTCAAATATAACTGAATGTGTAAATTACGCAGAAGAGCAAGCAAAAAAATTTGGATTGAGAGCTCCGATGGTAGGTCATTTGGGCGATGGAAACTTTCATGTGCTTTTGCCTTTTGACCCTGAAAACAAAGAGACATATAAAAAAATAAGAGAATTTAACGACTTATTAATTAATAAAGCGCTTGAATTGAAAGGTACAATCACTGGAGAACATGGAGTTGGTTTACATAAAAAAGAATATCTTTTAAAAGAACATGCTGACAACATTCCATTAATGAAATTGATAAAGAGGAGCATTGATCAAAATAATATAATGAATCCTGGGAAAATATTTGATCTAAATTAGTTAAGTCTATCATTTTAATGAAAAAAATTTTAATCACTAGAAAATTAATTAAGGAGAGTGAGGACAAAGCCACTAAAACTTTTGATCCAATATTCAATAATAATGATGAGCTATACTCTCAGTCAAAAGTAATAGAGATGAGCAAAGGATGTGATGGAATTTTATCTTCTCTCACAGATAAAATGGATAAAGAAACAATCAACAAATTGCCAGACACGATAAAAATTATTTCGAATTTTGCAGTTGGATTTGGAAATATTGATTTAGATGCCGCAAAAAAAAGAGGCATTGCAGTAACCAATACTCCTGAGGTTTTATCTGATGCGACAGCTGAAATTGGGATACTTTTAATTTTAGGCGCATGCAGAAGAGCCTCTGAAGGAATAGTATCTGCTCAAGAAGGTGGATGGAAGTGGTCAGCAGACTACTTAATAGGTAAGCAATTGACAGGCTCCAGACTTGGTATTCTAGGCATGGGAAGAATAGGACAAAAAATTGCAAAGATTGCAAAGTCGTTAGGCATGATAATTCACTACCACAATAGATCAAAGTTAAGTGATGAAAAAGAACAGGGAGCGATTTATCATGATAATATTAAAAGTCTTTTTTCAGTTTCTGATGTTCTATCAATTTGTTGTCCTGCTACTAAAGAAACAGAAAACATGATCAATAAAGAAACCGTTGAATATTTTCCTAAAGGAGCAGTAATTACTAATGTCGCAAGAGGAGATATAGTCGATGATGAAGCCTTGATTGATGCATTAAATCGGAGAAAAATATATGCAGCTGGATTAGATGTTTATAAAAATGAGCCAAACTTAAATCCTGGTTATAATAAAATTAAGTCAGCATTTATTCTTCCACACCTAGGAAGCGCAACAAAGGATACAAGAATTGCAATGGCAAACTTAGCAATCGATAATATTGATGAGTTTTTTAAAACTGGAAATTGTAAAAATAAAGTAAATTAATTCTACTCTGGATTGAATCTAATTCAACTATTGCGACATCTACGCCTTTTTTTAGAAAGACTCTAATCTGATTCTATGTTTTAATTAATCAAGTTAATTAACTTTAATAGGAGTAATAATGACTAAAGAAAATAAATCATTGAAGGTGAAAACATCTTCAAGACGTAAGTTCTTTAAAACTGCTGCTAAGACTGGTGCTATAGCTGCAGCCGCTGTTGCAATGCCATATGTGAAGGCAAATGCAGCAACAACTTTAAAGATGCAAGCTGCATGGCCAAGTGGAGCTAACATCTTTTTCGAAATGGCTGGAGACTATTGTAACATGGTTAAAGAAATGTCTGGAGGATCTCTTCAGATTGATCTTCAACCGGTTGGAGCAGTTGTAAAGACTTCAGAAATCGGACAAGCGGTTAGTTCCGGTGTAGTAGATATGGGTCACTGGGTGACTGCATATTGGTATGGTAAAAACCCTGCTGCATCATTATTTGGAACTGGTCCTTCATACGGAATGTCATCTCAAGAAGTTATGGGATGGATGGAGTATGGTGGAGGAAGAAAATTATATGACGAAACACTTGCAAAAGTTGGTTTCGATTATGTTGGTTTTTTCCATATGCCTATGCCAGCTCAGCCTTTTGGTTGGTTCAAAAAGAACGTAACTAAAGTGTCTGATGTTAAAGGTATGAAGTACAGAACTGTTGGTTTAGCGACTAACGTTTTAACTGCAATGGGAATGGTAGTTAGACAATTACCAGGTGGTGAAATTCAGCCAGCGATGAAAACTGGTTTGATTGAAGCTGCTGAGTTTAACAACCCTACTTCAGACTCTCAGTTTGGTATGCAAGATGTTTCTAAGCACTATCACTTAGGAAGCTTCCACCAATCTCAAGAGATGTTTGAGATACCAGTTAACAAAAAAACATATAATAGTTTATCACCTGCACACCAAGCAATATTGAAAAATGCTGCTTATGCTGCAAATAGTGATAACTACTTTAAAGCTTTAGTAAGATACTCAGCTGACTTAGCTAAGTTAATGAATGAGCATAAAGTAAATGTTTACCAAACTTCTGATGAAATCTTAGCTCAACAATTAAAAGGTTGGGATAAGGTAATCGGTGATTTCAATAAGAAAGATCCTTTCTTTAAGAAAATCGTAGATTCTCAGAAAGCGTATGCGAAGAGAGTAATGAAATACTTGCTGATGAATCAGCCGAATTACAAACTTGCGTATGAAAATGAGTTTGGTCCAATAGCAAAAGTTAAGTTATAATTAACTTTTCATAAATTTTAATGAGGGGGCCTCGGCCCCCTTTTTATTTGATTAATTAAAAACAATTCAATAAGAGTCTATATCTATGATGAGATCTTATATAAAATTTGCCGACCGATTAAGCGTCTCAATGGGTAAAGCATTTTCCTGGTGTATTGTAATTTTAATGGGTGGAACGTGCTATGAAGTTTTTATGGCATATGCTTTAAATGCACCAACTTTATGGAATTTCGATTTTAGTCTCCAAATGTATGGTGCGATTTTTATGATGGCTGGTGCATATACTTTGTGTACCGAGGCACATGTAAGAGGAGACGTCATTTACAGATTATTTTCTCAAAGAGTACAAGCTTGGATAGATATAGTTTTATATTTTATTTTCTTTTTCCCTGGTGTAATTGCATTAGCCTTTTATGGTTACGAGTATGCTGCGCTAGCTTGGAAAATAAAAGAAACAAGTTGGAATAGTCCAGCTCAAATTCAAATTTATATGGCAAAATCTTTAATACCTTTATCTGGAAGTCTGTTAACCCTTCAGGGAATAGGTGAAGTGTTCAGATGTATTATATGTATTAAAACTGGTAGTTGGCCAGAAAGAGGAACAGAGCGTGATGCCGAAGAAACTGAAAAAGTATTAATGAGAACTTCACAAGAAGGAAATAAAGAAGATGTTATTTAGTCTGACAAATCCTGAAGTGGCAATTATGATGATGGGTATATTTTTATTTGCCGTACTATTAGGTTTTCCGATTGCCTTTACTTTAATGGCGATGGGACTAGGTTTTGGATATTATGCTTACTTTGATCCAACTAAGATGGAACATCTTTTTGATAATAGGATATTCCAACTTTTTGTTCAAAACACCTACACTGTTATGGATAATAATGTCCTTACTGCTGTCCCGCTCTTTTTATTCATGGGATATTTAGTTGAAAGAGCAGGTATTGTAGCAAAACTATTTTTTGCAATTAGATTAGCATCTCATAAGCTTCCTGCATCAATGGCAGTTGCAGCACTGATTACTTGTGCCCTATTTTCAACAGCAACAGGTATTATAGGTGCAGTTGTTACTTTAATGGGATTACTAGCATGGCCTGCTATGATTAAAGCTGGTTATGATAAAAAATTTGCATCTGGAATAATTTGTTCAGGTGGATGTTTAGGAATTTTAATTCCACCTAGTATTATGTTGATCGTTTACTCTGTAATTGCTCAACTATCACCACTAAGGTTATTTGCAGCTGCTATTTTTCCAGGACTTATGTTAGCGGGACTTTACATTGCATACGCAGTGTTCAGAGCTTGGTTAAATCCATCAATAGCGCCAAAACCTGCAGCTGAGGAAATACCTCCTACTGCAGTAATTCTTAAAGAAGTTCTTGTCTCCTTCTTACCTTTATTTTCATTGATAATTTTAGTTCTAGGTACAATTTTAGCTGGAATAGCAACACCTGCTGAAGCTGCAGCCGTCGGTGCATTTGGATCATTGGTGCTTTCATATTTTTATAAAACCCTTAAGTGGAAAAATTTTAAAGAGTCCGTCTTTTTGACAGCTAAAACAACTGCAATGATCATGTGGCTTTTCATAGGATCGTGGACATTTGCTTCCGTATTTTCTTATCTTGGAGGCCACGAGGTTTTTGAACATTTCTTTAAATCTCTAAATTTACAGCCTTGGCAATTTTTAGTAATTACACAATTGATTATATTTTTATTAGGTTGGCCATTGGAGTGGACGGAGATATTAATTATTTTTGTACCAATATTTTTACCATTAGTCGAATTTTTTGGAGTAAATCCGTATTTCTTTGCAATGTTGATTGCTCTAAATTTACAAACCTCATTTTTGACACCCCCCATGGCAATGTCTGCTTACTACCTAAAGGGAGTTCAATCAAAGAATGTTGAATTGATGCAGATCTTTGGAGGAATAATGCCATTTTTAGGTATTGTGATTTTAGCTATGGTTCTAATGTATTTATTTCCAGGTATAGCACTTTGGTTACCAGAGACATTATTTGCAAATTAATTTTAGATGACAGATATATTTTCTTTAAGTCTTGAAGAACTTGCTACAAAGATTAAAGATGCTCAACTCACTTCTGTTGATGTTTGTGAAAAGTATATCGAGAGAATCAATAAATTTGACAAAGATATAAAGGCTTGGGCCCATTTTGACAAAAAAGTTTTATTAGAAAAAGCCGCAGAAGCTGACGATCATAGAAGATCTGGTAAACCAATTGGTCCACTTCATGGAGTGCCTATCGCGGTTAAAGACATTATTGGGACTGTTGATATGCCAACCGAATGTGGAACAGTTATTAGAAAAGGTAAATCATATTCACAAAATGCTGAAATAATTGATCTGATTCATTCATCTGGAGCGATTGTAATGGGTAAAACAGCAACCTCAGAACTTGCTTATTTAGGACCTCCTGCAACCACAAATCCACATGATAAAACAAGAACACCAGGTGGTTCTTCAAGCGGATCTGCTGCTTCTGTAGCTTCTTATATGGCACCTGCATCAATTGGATCACAAACTGGAGGATCCATTATTAGACCAGCATCCTATTGTGGCGTTGTGGGTTATAAACCTAGTTATGGTTTGATATCTAGAAATGGTGTTTTAAGAACTTCTTACAGTTTAGATCATATAGGAATTTTTGGCCGAAAAGTTGAGGATGTGGCTATGTTGGCAAAAGTATTGATAAAAAAAGATAAATTTGATCCAGCAACTATACATTACTCAACAGACAATATTTTATCTGAGACAAAAAAAGGACCTTTATTTGATCCTAAATTTATTTTTTATAAAACTGAACATTGGAAATTAATAGATAAAAAGTCTAGAGAGTCATTTGAATATTTTATTAATTCATTCAAAAAAAATATCGAGATTTTTGATACACCTTCTTATTTTAAGGATATTCACAAGTATCACCAAATCATTCATGAGACTGATTTAGCCAATAATTTTTCAGTGTATTTTAAAAAATTTAAAAAGAAATTGTCTAAGTATATGCAAGATGCAATTATCAAAGGCAATAAACATTCCGCGAAAGAATACGCAGAAGCAATTGATTTTATGAAAAGAGGCTATGAGTCTTACGAGGAAGTTTTTGAGGATTATCATGGAGTTTTGTCACCAGCTAGCCCAGGTGTTGCACCAAAGGGTTTAAAAAGTACAGGAACAGCAGAATTTAATAAAGTTTGGTCTTATCTTGGTACACCATGTATTTCGTTACCTTTACTTGAAGGAGAAAATAATTTACCATTAGGGGTTCAATTAATTGGCAATAAATATGATGATCATAGATTTCTAGGAGTTGCTAATTGGTTAGAAAAAGAATGTCAGGAATAAAATGAATAAAATTACTACAATCATAGGATTATCTTTTGCAGTTTTCTTTTTAATTGGTTTAGCTACAACTTTGACAAGATCAATGATGATAGGCTTCTTGGATGTTATTCCAGTTTATCTTTTAATGGGTGCAGCTATCATCATGATGATATACGAAGCCTTTTTTGATAAAGATTAATATCAATTAAATTGAAAAATATTAAGACAGATATATTTCCATTATCATTACTATTTATACAACCAATCTTTATGGCTAGTAACTTAGTTGTTGCTAGAGGCGGTGTTGAATTTGTTCCGCCTATTTCACTTGCATTTTGGCGTTGGACAGTAGTTTTTTTGATTTTATTACCATTCACTTATGTAACTTTAAAAAATAATTTTCACATAATTAAAAAGGAATATAAAAAATTATTTTTTTTAGGGTCAATGGGATGTGGTGTATGTGGCGCTTTCCCTTTTTTAGCTGGTGAGACAACAACTGTAACTAATATGGGGATAATTTACACATCCTCTCCAGTTTTTATTATTTTGATTTCATATTTCTTTTTTCAAGAAAAAATAAATTTGACAAAGGTAATTGGTTTAATTGCTTGTTTGATTGGTGTTTTTGTCATTATTATTAAAGGTGATATTGATTTATTAATTAATCTTAGATTTACAATTGGTGATTTATGGATGTTAGCTGCTGCAGTTGGTTGGGCTTTATATTCTATTTATTTATTTTATTGGAAATCAAAATTAAAAATTTTCGATAGATTTGCCATGATTTCCTTTTTTGGTGCTTTAAGTTTGTTACCCTTTTATGTTGGCGAGGAATTATTTTATAAAGAGACTATATTTGTAACAGAATTTTATTTATGGGTGATTTTTGCTGCTATATCGCCAGGGATAATTGCTTTTACACTTTATACTATAGCTCAAAAAAAATTAGGTGCATCTTTAACTGGCTTTACGCTTTATGTTTTTACAGTTTACGGTGCAATTTATGGATACTTTTTATTTGACGAAAAATTTGAAAATTACCATATTATTGGGACTATTCTGGTATTTTTTGGCGTATATTTAGCAAAGAAAAATAATGTTAAAAAGGTTTAGGAATAGTTTGTTATTATTTTTACAACTAACAATTTTAGTTTACCTATTTCTTTTAGTATTTCTTTATTTTTATCAAAGGAACTTAATGTATCATCCTGATGAAAATAATTATTTTGATGACAAACTCTCAGTTTATATTGAAAAAGTAAAAGTCCCAACCCAAGATGGATTAGATTTATTGGGTTGGTATCATGAAAAAGATATAAAGAAAAATAAAACAATTCTATTTTTCCATGGAAATGCTGGATCTTTAGAAAATAGAATTCATAAATTAAATCATTTTAGAGACATGAGTGTTAATTTTTTAATAATTGCTTGGAGAGGTTTTAGTGGTAACGAGGGCAAACCATCAGAGTCTGGGTTATATGAGGATGGTGAAAGTGCAATTAAATGGTTGGTCAAAAAAGGTGTAGATGAAAAAAATATAGTAATTTATGGAGAATCATTAGGAACAGGAGTTGCAACACATTTATCCCAGAACAAAGAGTTTGCAGGTGTTATTTTAGAAACTCCATTTACATCAATGATTGATGCGGCTAAAAAATTTTATCCATATATACCCGTTGGTCTTTTACTCAAAGATAAATTTGAAAATAAAAACAAAATTAAAAATATTAAATCTCCAATTTTGATAATGCATGGTGAAAAAGATCAAATCGTTCCTTTTGAGATGGGTAAAAAGATGTTTGAGATAGCTAATGAACCCAAATATTCGTATTTTACCAAATATGACAATCATATGATGGAGTATGACGAGAGTCTTGTAAAAGCACTAAACTCTTTTTTGATTAATTTAAATTAAGCCATATTCTAAACAAATATTTTTCAAGATTTAAGATTAAGTTTAAGAAGTGAAAAATGTTTTTATTATTATAATTTTATTCATAACTTTAAAAAGCTTTGCTTTTTCGAAAGATAATTCATTTTATCCTGACGATTTATTTCACATAGATCATATGGACTCTCACAACAAAAAATTTGCGCTATATTTTAAGGGGCGAGAGAAATCGATTTTAGCTAGAGGTGAAGAAAGTAATTATATAAATGATTATCCAAAAGATCTTTATATCTATAATTATTCAACAAAGTCTTCTTCACCATTGATCTCTTATGATTGGTTTCCCTCTCAAGCCAAGTTTCATTTAGAGGAATATGACTTTCCTGTATTTCCAGACGACTTTGCTTATTATCTTTTAAAAGATGATAAAACACTGGTGATGATTAGTGCAGTTAAAAGTTTAAACGCAAACTTTAAGTATGATATTTTTAATAAGAAACTTGAACTTTACCCCACCACAGGAAAATTTGATTTTATTATCTCGTCTTTTTCTAAGGATTGTGGGCATTATAAATTTAAAGATAATTATAAGTGTAGTATTTATAAACCTTTAATCTCGAGTAATTTAATCAATTAACCTGCGTAAAAGCCTCAGCAAATTTTTCTGCATTAAATAATTGTAAGTCGTCTTCTTTTTCGCCCAAGCCTAAAGCAATAATAGGTAATTGATATTTTTTTGCTATCGCCAGTAGAATACCGCCTTTGGCAGTCCCATCTAATTTGGTCATGATTAAACCAGTTAATGGAATAATTTTGTTAAATTCTTCTACTTGATTAATTACATTCTGTCCCGATGTTGCGTCTAAAACTAAAATAATGTTGTGAGGGGCGTCCTGGTCAATTTTTTTTGTTACATTGGCTATCTTTTTATATTCCTCCATTAAATTTTTTTTATTTTGTAGTCTTCCAGCAGTATCGATTAATACTTGGTGAAAATTATTTTTGATTGCTTCTTCAACTGCTTTATATGCGACTGACGCTGGATCAGAACCTTGAGATGATTTAGTTATTTTAACGTCAATTTTATTTGCCCAGTTTTCTAATTGTTCAATAGCTGCTGCTCGAAAAGTATCAGAAGCAGCAAACATAACTTTGTTTCCATTAGTTTTTAAAATTTTACCTATTTTACCAATAGTTGTTGTTTTGCCAACACCATTCACACCTGAGATTAATGTTGCATTGAGTTTATCTTTTTTTTCGAAAAAAGAATTATTCTCTAAAGGTTTCATTAGATTAATAATATATTCTTTTAAAATAAGATTTATCTCGGTTGATAAATCTTTATTTGGATCGATTTTTTTACTTGAAATGATTTCCTTGATCTCAGACGCAGCCTCGACACCTACATCTGACTCAATTAAAAATTCTTCAATTTTATTTAAATTTTTATCGTCAATCTCTTTTTTTATAATTATTTCTTTTAGTCCAGATGTCAGTGCAGATGCACTTTTTTTAAAGCCTATCTTAAATTTATCAAAAATTCCCATTATAGTTTGAACTCAATTTCTTTTATTTCTGAAACGGGTCCTTTCATGTGGATTGAATTTTTATCATCTATAAGAATTGATAATTTACCTGTTTGAAATTCTATGTCTGTTTTATTTTCAGTAAGATCATTTAATTTACCAGCAAATGCTGTTGCACATGCAGCTGTTCCACATGCTTTGGTCAGCCCCGCTCCTCTCTCCCATACCTTCACTCTAATTAAATTTTTATTAATTATTGTAGCAATTGTAACATTACATTTTTCTGGAAAAATTTTATGATTTTCAATTTCGGGTCCAATTTTTTCAATATTAAAATTTTCAATTTCGTTTACAAAAAAAACAATATGTGGATTTCCAACATTAACTGCCGTCCCACCTGAATGTTCTTTGTTATTTGAATCAATAATCTTAATATTTAAATTTTTCGTATCTAGTTTTTCTGATAAAGGAATTTCGTTCCATTGTAACTTAGCTTTACCAATTTCAGTCGTAACAATGTTTTTATCTAATATTTTTGACTCTAAATTTCCATTTGAAGTTGATAAAATGATATTTTCAGATTTTGTCTCCTCGGAGATTAATTTTGCAACACATCTAGTACCATTTCCGCACGCACCAGACTCTCCTCCATCAGAATTAAAAAATTTTAAATTTGCATCACTTGATTTGCTAGATTCAATAAATATTAATTGATCACAGCCAATAAAATTTCTATCACAAATTTTTATGATTTGATCTTTAGTCAAATTGGTAATCTTTTGTCTATTATCAATTATTACAAAATCATTACCTAATCCATCCATTTTAAAAGCCCTTATATCCATATATAGTTATTTAACTTATTTATTGACTTTTTGAACCTCTATTATAGTTTGTGGCAGTTTCCGCAAAAACGTTAAATTTGCGGTGTCTTTGGAAACAAAGAGATCGACACTAGTCAGCGAGGGTTCGCCCACTAGTGCGATTACTGCTGTGTGAAATAAATATGTTTGAAAATTTAACAAATAAATTTGAGGAAGTTTTTTCCTCTTTGAAAAAAGCCCCTTCGCTTGATGAGAGCCAAGTTGATGAAGGCCTCAGAGCTATTAGACAAGCCTTACTAGAGGCTGATGTATCACTTGAGGTCGCAAAAGATTTTATTGAAAAAGTTAAACCTAAAGCTTTAGGTCAAGAAATTATCAGATCTACATCTCCTGGTGATATGGTTGTAAAAATCGTTTATGACGAATTAGTTAATTTATTAGGTGAAAAAAACATTGATGTAAATTTAAACGCCGTTCCGCCCGTGCCAATGATGTTAGTTGGTCTACAAGGTTCAGGTAAAACTACCACTACTGCTAAACTTGCAAGATATCTAGAAAATACAAAGAAAAAGAAGGTAATGATGGTCAGCTTAGATATTTATAGACCAGCTGCACAAGAACAGTTGAAATCTTTAGGTGAGCAAAATGATATCTTAACTTTACCGATTATAGAAGGTCAACAACCAGCAGATATTTGTCAGAGAGCAATAAGTGCTGCAAATTTAAATGGTGCCGACATTATCTTGTTTGATACAGCTGGCAGAACACAAATAGATCTTCAAATGATGAGTGAAATAAAGCAGATTGAAAATATAATCAATCCTGCCGAAACTTTTTTAGTTGCAGATTCTTTAACTGGCCAAGTAGCAGCATCAGTTGCAAAAGAATTTAAAAATACTGTAGGTTTATCAGGAATTATTTTAACAAGAGCTGATGGTGATGCCAGAGGTGGGGCCGCGGTAAGTATGAAATTTGTATCAGAGGTTCCAATTAAGTTTTTAGGGGTAGGAGAAAAAATTGAAAATTTTGAGGTGTTCCATCCCGATAGGATTGCAAACCGAATTCTTGGAATGGGAGATATTGTATCTCTAGTTGAAAAAGCAGCACAAGATTTAGGTGAAGAAAATATTAAAAAGACAGAAGAGAATTTAAAAAAGGGACAATTTTCAATGCAAGATTATTTAACTCAACTAAGACAGATGAAAAAAATGGGTGGAATAGAGGGAATCATGTCTTTTATGCCAGGTATTTCTAAAGTTAAATCACAAATGGATGCTGCGGGTATTGACGAGAGTGTTATCACTAAGAACGAGGCTATAATTTTATCGATGACAAAAAAAGAAAGAGAGAACCCAAAAATAATTGATGGTTCTAGAAAAAAAAGAATTGCTAATGGTTCTGGAACTGATCCAGCCACTATCAATAAATTGTTAAAACAATTTAAAATGATGTCTGAAATGATGAGAAAGATGTCTAAAGGAAATCTGAAAGGTATGTCTGACAAAGGAATACCACCAGAATTATTTAATCAATTAAAATAAAAAAGGAGAGTAAATGTTAAAACTTAGATTATCAAGAGGTGGAACAAAGAAAAGACCAGTTTACAAAGTTGTTGTAGCTGATAGTCGTTTTGCAAGAGATGGACGTTTCATAGAAAAAGTTGGTTTTTTTAATCCTCTATTACCTAAAGAAAAAAAAGAAAGAATAGGATTAGAGGCTGAAAGAATTAAATATTGGTTAGGCCAAGGTGCACAACCGACTACAAGAGTAGCAAGAATCTTGGGTGAAAATGAGTTAATGCCAATGCCTGCTAATGGTAATAATCCTCAAAAAGCTATTCCAAAAAAAGATAGAAAAAAAGAAGGGTCTGATGATGCTAAGAAGGAAGAGGCAGCAAAAGCAGACGCAGCACCGACAGATGGAGCAAAAAAAGAAGAAGCTCCAAAAGCAGAAGCTAAAAAGGAAGAAGCTCCAAAAGCAGACGCTCCAAAAGCAGAAGCTAAAAAGGAAGAAGCTCCAAAAGCAGAAGCTAAAAAGGAAGAAGCTCCAAAAGCAGAAGCTCCAAAAGAGGAAAAAAAGTAATTTAAGGTTTACTTATGTTAAAGACACAAGTGCTAACACTTTATCCAGAAATTTTCCCTGGTCCGTTAAACAAAGGATTATATGGAAAGGCCATGGCTAAAAAGATATGGAGTCTTAATGTAGTAAACATAAGAGATGCAGCAACAGATAAACACAAAACTGTTGATGATACTCCATATGGTGGTGGATCAGGTATGCTGTTAAAACCAGACATACTAGCAAAATCAATTGATAAAAATATCCAGAGGGGGGAAAGAATTTTTTATCTTTCGCCAAAAGGTAAAAAATTTGATCAAAGACTTGCTCAAGATTTATCAAAAGAAAAATCATTCAGTTTAATTTGTGGACATTTCGAAGGTGTTGATGAAAGAGTATTATCCACAAGAAATATTGAGGAAATAAGTATAGGAGATTATGTGCTTTCTGGAGGGGAAACAGCTGCTCTTGTAGTTCTTGATAGTGTGTTAAGACTTTTGCCTGGAGTTTTAGGTAATGATAAATCATCTTCGGAGGAAACTTTTGAAAATGGTCTTTTAGAGTATCCTCAATATACAAAACCTCAAATTTGGGAGGAAAAATCAGTACCAGATGTCTTATTATCAGGGGATCATAGCAAAATTAAAGACTGGCGTTTATCTCAATCTGAGGCTATAACACGCGTCCGAAGACCAGATTTGTGGCAAAAATATAAGAAGGATTAACTTGATAAATATTGAAATGAAAACGATTGAAGAAATAAATCAATATAATGTAAAAAAAATTCTTTCGGAAAAAAAGATTCCAGAATTCTTTCCAGGTGATGTTGTAAAAGTTGGTGTAAGAATTACAGAGGGAAAAAAAGAGAGAATTCAGTATTTTGAAGGAGTATGTATTGCGAAAAAAAGCAGAGATTTAAATTCTTCTTTTACAGTTAGAAAGATTTCTTTTGGTGAAGGTGTTGAGAGAACATTCCCACTATTTGGTACAGTAATCGACTCAATTAAAGTTATTCGTTCAGGAAAAGTTAGAAGAGCTAAACTATATTACTTAAGAGATAGAACTGGTAAATCAGCTAGAATTGCCGAAAAAATAAGAAAGAAGATTGGTATTGATATACATGTAAAACCAGAAACAGTAACTGATGAAAATTTAGCTCCTGTTTCAACAGAACCATCTGATAATAAAGAAGATGTAACTAAGGCAGAGGCTAAGAAAGAAGAAACTCCTAAGGAAGAGCCAAAAAAAGAAGAAACAGCCAAAGTTAAAACAAAACCTAAAACTGAAGAAAAACTTGAAACTTCTCCAGAAAAAAAATAATTTTTTTTTCAATGCCTAATACTCTTTACGACAAAATTTGGAAAGAACACTTAGTTGATCAGCAAGATGATGGAACAGCTTTATTATTTGTTGATAGGCATCTCGTTCATGAAGTGACCAGTCCACAAGCATTTGAAGGTTTACGAAATTCTAAAAGAAAAGTAAGACACCCAAAACTTACATTGGCCGTTGCAGATCACAACGTTCCAACCACTGATAGAACCAATGGTATTTCAGATAAAGAATCTAAAATTCAAGTTGATACATTAGAAAAGAATTGTAAGGAATTTGATATCCAACTCTTTGGAATGGAGGATAAGCGTCAAGGTATAGTTCATATAATTGGTCCTGAACAAGGATTTACACAACCTGGAACAGTTATAGTTTGTGGAGATAGTCATACAGCTACACATGGAGCGTTTGGTGCTTTAGCATTTGGTATAGGTACCTCAGAGGTTGAACACGTGCTAGCAACACAAACTTTAGTGCAAAAAAAAAGCAAAAAATTTCAGAATAAATGTTAATGGAAAACTTCCGTTAGGTGTTACTTCAAAAGATGTAATTTTACAAATAATTGGAAAAATAGGAACAGCAGGTGGAACAGGATGTGTTATTGAGTATGCTGGTGATTTGATCAGATCATTGAGTGTTGAGCAAAGAATGACCATATGCAACATGACTATAGAGGGTGGAGCAAGAGCAGGTTTGATTGCACCAGACGAAAAAATTTTCAAGTATTTGGAGGGAAAACCTATGTCACCCAAAGGTGAAAAATGGGACAAAGCTTTAGCGTACTGGAGAAGTTTAAAATCTGATGATGGTGCAAATTTTGATAAAGAAATAAGTCTTCAAGCTAATGAAATTTCACCGATGATTACCTGGGGAACTTCACCTCAAGATGTCATTACTATTGAGGATAAAGTACCAAACCCAGACAATGAAAAGGATGAGGATAGAAAAAATTCTATTGAAAGAGCTCTAAAATATATGGGTTTAAAACCTGATATGGCTGCTAAAGATATTAAGATAGATAAGGTTTTTATAGGTAGTTGCACAAATGGAAGAATTGAGGATTTACGAGAAGCAGCAAAGATTTTAAAAGATAAAAAAATTGCCTCTCATGTTCATGCAATGGTTGTTCCAGGATCTGGTTTAGTGAAAGAACAAGCAGAACAAGAAGGTTTAAATAAAATATTTGAAGAGTCTGGTTTTGAATGGAGAGAACCAGGATGTTCTATGTGTTTAGCAATGAATGCTGATAAATTAAAACCAGAGCAAAGATGTGCATCAACATCAAACAGAAACTTTGAAGGAAGACAAGGTCGAGGTGGAAGAACACACCTTGTGAGCCCAGGAATGGCAGCGGCAGCAGCAATTTCTGGGAATTTGGATGATGTAAGAAAGTATCAAAATTAATGCAAAAATTTTCTACATTAAAAAGTATTCCAGCATATTTACCAATCGTAAATATTGATACTGATATGATCATCCCAAAGCAGTTTTTAAAAACAATTAAAAGAACTGGACTTGGAAAAAATTTGTTTTTTGAGATGAGGTATGATGATAATGGAAATAAAATAGGCGATTTTATATTAAATCAAGATCCATTTACAAATTCAAAAATATTAATAGCAGGAAAAAACTTTGGTTGTGGATCCTCAAGAGAACACGCTCCTTGGGCATTATTAGATTTTGGTATTACATGTGTAATTAGCTCCAGTTTTGCTGATATTTTTTATAGCAATTGTTTTAAAAATGGAATTTTACCAATTATTGTTGATGAGGAAAAAATAAAAGAATTATCTGAATATGCTAATAGAAAAGAGGAAATTTCAGTAGATCTTAAAGAAGAAAAAATAGTTTATGGTAATAATGAAATTAAATTCAAAATAGACTCCTTTAAAAAGAAATGTCTTCTCGAAGGTTTAGATGATATTGCGCTATCTTTAAATAAGTCTGATAAGATAAAAAGTTTTGAGCAAAAATTAAAAAGCTCTAAGCCATGGATTATAAGTGATTAAGGTAAAAAAGAGAAAGATACTATTACTTCCCGGAGATGGTATTGGTCCCGAAGTTATTGGTGAAGTAAAAAAAATTATCAGTTGGTTCAATGATAAAAAGTCTCTAGATTTTGAGATGGATGAAGATTTAGCGGGAGGATGCTCTTACGATAAGCATGGTACACCGATTACAGATGAGGTTTTTTATAAAGCATTAGAAAGTGCAGTTGTTATGTTAGGTGCTGTAGGAGGACCAAAGTGGGATAATGTTGAGTTTTCCAAAAAACCTGAGAGAGCACTTTTAAAACTAAGAAAAGAATTAAAACTATTTGCTAATTTGAGACCAGCAATATGTTTTAAACAATTAGTTGATGCCTCAACATTAAAACCTGAAATTGTTTCAGGTTTAGATATTATGATTGTAAGAGAGTTAACTGGAGGAATATATTTTGGTGAGCCTAGAGGAATTAAACCAATAGAAAATGGGGAAAGAAAAGGGATTAATACTCACACTTACACAAGCAATGAGATTATAAGAGTTGCTAGAGTTGCCTTTGATTTAGCAAAAAAAAGATCAAACAAAGTAACTTCTTGTGAAAAATCAAATGTTATGGAGGCAGGCCAACTTTGGAAAGAAGAGGTTCAGACATTACACGATAAAGAATTTAAAGACGTTGAACTAAGTCATATGCTTGCAGACAATTGTGCTATGCAGTTGTTGAGAAATCCAAAGCAATTTGATGTAATTGTAACAGATAATTTGTTTGGAGATATGTTATCTGACCAAGCCTCAATGTTGACTGGATCATTAGGTCTTTTACCTTCTGCATCTTTAGGTGCAAAAAATAAAGATGGAGAGATGAGGGCTATGTATGAACCTATTCATGGTTCGGCTCCAGATATAGCTGGTAAAAGTATTGCTAATCCAATAGCTACAATTTTAAGTTTTGCTATGGCTTTGAGATATTCATTAGATTTAGATAAAGAGGCAGAAGCTCTGGAAAAAGCTGTACAGGATGTATTAAATGATGGTTTAAGAACTAAAGACATTTTATCAAAAGGTACAAAAGAGGTGACTACATCACAAATGGGTGATGCGATCATTTCAAAATTGCAATAATTAATTAATTATTTTAAAATCAAATTATGCCAACTTATACTGCACCCGTTGAAGATATGATGTTTCTTTTTGAAAAACTAAGAAACAACAAAGAGTATAATGAATTGGAAAAATACAAAGAAGTTACCCCAGATTTAGTAAAAGACATTCTACAGGAAGCAGCAAAAATAAATCAAAATTTAATTTTACCATTAGCTAAAGTTGGAGACGAAAATCCTGCAATTTTAGAAAATGGAGTTGTTAGAACGCCTCCGGGTTACAAAGAGGCTTATAAAAAATATATTGAGGATGGTTGGACATCTTTATCATGTGATCCAAAATATGGGGGTCAAGGTATGCCAAAAACAGTGAGCGCATTTTTTGATGAAATGCTATCCTCTGCTAGCCTTTCTTTTAAACTCTATAGTGAACTTAGTATTGGTGCTTACAATTGTATTAATCATCATGCTAGCGATGAAATAAAAAATAAATATTTACCAAAAATTGTAGAAGGTAAGTGGAGTGGAACAATGTGCTTAACCGAGCCAGTATGTGGTACTGATTTAGGGCTACTAAAAACAAAGGCTAAAAAACAATCTGATGGTACATTCAAATTAACTGGACAGAAAATTTTTATTACCTCTGGTGATCACGATTTAACTGAAAATATTATTCACTTAGTTTTAGCAAGAGTGGATGACTCTCCGGCTGGCACTAAAGGTATCAGTCTGTTTTTAGTTCCAAAGTTTATTGTAAAAGAAGATGGGAATGTTGGTTCAAGAAATGGAATATCAACTGGTTCTATCGAAACAAAAATGGGAATTAAAGGATCAGCAACTTGTGTTCTTAATTTTGATGAGGCAACTGGCTACATGATTGGTGATAAGGAAAAAGGTTTGAGTGCAATGTTTACGATGATGAATCTTGAGAGGATCGTTGTTGGGATACAGGGTTTGGGTATATCAGAGATTGCTTATCAAAATTCACTTTCATACGCAAAAGAAAGAAAGCAAGGTAAGTCGAATAATTCAAAATCTAAAAATGGTGCTGATTTTATAATTGAGCATGCAGATATTAGAAGATCGTTGTTAAATATGAAATCTATTATTGAGGGCGAGAGAGCCTTATGTTTTTGGTTATCTCAACAAACTGAGGTAAGCCTATATCATCCAGATGAAAAAGCTAGGCGGGAGGCATCTGATTATGTCTCATTAATGACTCCAGTAGTAAAATCCTTGTTTACAGATTTAGCAATGGAAATCACTAGCGATGCAATGCAAATTTATGGTGGGTATGGTTATACTAAAGATCAAGGAATAGAACAGTTATATCGAGATAATAGAATTACACCAATTTACGAGGGTACGAATTCTGTACAAGCTGCTGATTTAGTTTTTAGAAAATTATCAAATAAGAACGGGGATGTAATTAATAAATTTTTAGATCAGGTTAAAAATGAATGTAATTCTAACAACGAAAAAATAAGACCATTCATCTCAGATTTTAATAATTATTTAGATATATTAAAAAAATTTAGTGATTGGATGATTGAGAAATCTAAAACAGATAAAGATGATGTAAGTGCTGCTGCTAATGATTATCTTAAAACTCTCGGATTTGTTTCGATTGCTTATGCATGGATAAAAGTACTAGAGGTAAGTTTTAAAGATTATAATGAAAATAAAAACTTTTATGATGACAAAATCGATACCGCTAGGTTTTATTTTGATAAAGTTTTACCAAGAGCTGAACAACATTACAAATCAGCAATTTCTGGAAGCTCCAATATTATGAATTTTAAATTCAATTAAATGAGTCATTACGATACTAATTTAGATAAGAATAGTGCAAATTATGTTCCTTTAACTCCTTTGACTTTTTTGAAGAGAGCAAAAGAGATTTATCCTGATTATGAAGCAATTATCTATGAAGATCGTAAATACACCTGGGCTGATGTTTACAAACGTACTATTAAATTTGCAAGCGCCCTTAATAAAATTGGAATTAATAAAGGAGATACTGTCTCATTTTTAGCTTTCAACACCCCTGAAATTTTTGAGGGACATTACTCTGTTCCCATGTCTGGTGCAGTATTAAATACAATTAACATAAGATTAGATGCTAAAACTATTGCTTATATTTTAGAACATAGTGATGCTAAAGTTCTTGTTGTTGATAGACAATTACACATAGAAGTTAAAAAAGCGTTAAGTACTTTAAAAAAGAAAATCACAATTATTGATATAGTTGATAAATTTGCAGACCAATCAAAGTGTGAAAAAATTGGTGATCTAGAATACGAAAGTTTTTTAAATACCGGTGATGAAAATTTTGATTGGAAAATGCCAGATGACGAGTGGCAAGCAATATCATTGAGCTATACATCTGGAACTACCGGAAACCCTAAAGGCGTTGTTTACCATCATCGGGGATCATATTTAATGTCCACAGGTAGTGCAGTTGCCTGGAACATGCCAAACAGACTTAATTTTTTAACTATCGTCCCAATGTTCCATTGTAATGGATGGGGTTATCCTTGGACAATACCCATGTTAAATGGAAGAACAATTTGTCTAAGAAATATAGATGTAAAAAAAATATTTGAATTAATAGACAAACATAATGTTACTCACTTTGGTGGAGCGCCTATTGTACTAAATATGATAACTGGTGCACCAGAGTCTGATAGAAAAAAATTAAAGCAAAAAGTATACGTCCTTACTGCAGGAGCTCCACCGCCAAGTATAATTTTCAAAAAAATGAAAGAACTTGGTTTTGAAGTTATGCATGTTTATGGATTAACTGAAACTTATGGACATGTAACTCAATGTGCGTGGAATGATGCTTGGAATGACTTCGATGAGGAAAAGCAGAACGAAATTAAAGCAAGACAAGGAGTTAGATATCCAAATACAGAAGGGATTGCTGTGATGGATCCAGAAACAATGACTGAAGTTCCAAAAGATGGAAAGACGATTGGTGAAATAATGATTAAAGGAAATGTAGTCATGAAGGGTTATTTTAAGGATAAGGATGCTACAAATAAAGCAATGGCTGGTGGTTGGTTTCATTCTGGTGACTTAGCTGTTATGCATCCAGATGGATATGTAAAAATCCAGGATAGGTCTAAAGATATAATAATTTCTGGAGGTGAAAACATATCCTCTATAGAAATAGAAAATACTCTTGCAAAACATCCCTCAGTATCTATTGCAGCCGTTGTAGCTAAACCAGATGAAAAATGGGGAGAGGTACCTTGTGCATTTATTGAGATGGTAAAGGATAAACCAACAACCGAGAAAGAATTAATTGGTTTTTGTAAAGAAACCCTCGCAGGTTTCAAAGTGCCAAAACAAGTTGTTTTTTGTGAACTACCTAAAACATCGACAGGAAAAATTCAAAAATTTGAATTGAGAAAAAAATTTTAGGTAATTGATTGATATTTGAAATAGAAAATAAAACTATTCATGCATCTGATGCAGGTCAAGGCATAGATCCAAAAAAACAAACAATAGTATTTCTTCATGGAAGTGGCCTTTCACACATAGTTTGGTCATTAACTGAACAATTTTTTTCGAATAAGAATTTCAATGTATTGTCTATCGATCTTCCTGGTCATGGAAATTCAGATGGACCATGTTTAGATACCATAGAAAAAATTGCTGATTGGCTAGAAAGTGTATTTAAAAAATTGCAATTAAAAAATTTGATTTTAGTTGGTCATTCTCAAGGATGTTTAGAAATACTTGAATATGCTTTTAAATATAAAAGCAGGTTAAATAAAATAGTTTTAGTTGGTGGCTCAAATAAAATGCCAGTTCATCCTGATTTAATAGAACTTGCAAATAATGGTGACTCTGATGCTGTAAAATTAATGATGAAATGGGGTTATGAAGGTTCAAAAAAATTTATTGGTGGTAATCCAGTAGAAAAAATAATTCAGTCCCCAAGAGATATTAGTGAAATTTTAGCAGTTGATTTAAATGCGTGTAATAACTACTCAAATGGGTTAGAGGCAACAAAAGTTTTAGATCTTCCCACATTACTTATTTTCGGAGAGTTAGATAAAATGATCAATTTAGATGCAGGGAAAAAATTTTCAAATTTAGTAAAAAACTCATCTACTCATGTAATTAAAGGTTGTGGTCATATGATAATGATTGAAAAAGCATTTGAAATGAGAGAAAAGATTTTAGAATTTTTAATTAAATGAAAAGTTATCCGATAGCAAAATCAAGAAGAGTTAGAAGTACACCCTATACTTCTAGAATTGAGAAACAAGGTGTTACCGCTTATACTGTTTATAATCATATGCTTTTACCAGCAGCTTTCGGTTCCTTGGAGGAGTCTTGTGATCATTTAAAAAAGAATGTTCAAATTTGGGATGTAGCTGCAGAAAGACAGGTTGAAATTTCAGGCAAAGATGCTGCAAAACTTGTACAACTCATGACTTGTAGAGATTTATCGAAATCAAAAGTAGGAAGATGTTATTATTGTCCTTTAATCGATGAAAATGGAAATTTGGTAAATGATCCTGTTATTTTAAAATTATCTGAAGATAGATGGTGGATATCAATTGCTGACTCTGATGTAATTTTTTTTGCAAAAGGTCTTGCTTCAGGAAATAAATTTGATGTTAAAATTTTTGAACCAATCGTAGATATCTTAGCAGTTCAAGGTCCTAAATCTTTTGATTTAATGGAAAAAGTTTTTGGTGAAAAAATGAAAGAGTTAAAATTTTTTGGATTTGATTATTTCACTTTTAATGGGGCAAAACATTTAATAGCTAGATCTGGTTGGTCAAAACAAGGTGGTTTTGAAATTTATGTTGAAAACACCAACTCAGGTTTGAAGTTATACGATCATCTTTTTGAAATTGGTAAAGAATTCAATGTTAGACCTGGATGTCCAAATTTAATCGAAAGGATTGAGAGTGGTTTACTTTCTTATGGGAATGATTTTGATAACAATGACAATCCATTTCAATGTGGTTTTGATAAATATGTCGATTTAGAGACCGATATAAACTTTTTAGGTAAAGATAAACTTAAAAAAATTAAAGAAAAAGGAATTGATAGAAAGCTAATGGGTGTTCAGATAGATTTAACCAAGATTCTTTTAACTAGTTCTTTAAACATCAAGAATAATGATGGAAATATAATTGGAGAACTAAGATCCGCTTGTTACTCGCCTCATTTTAAAAAAGTTATTGGTATTGCAATGATAAAAGAACCATATTGCAAAGCATCTTCGTCCGGAACAATAGAAATTGATGGAAATTCTTTAGCTCTTAAAGTTTGCGATTTACCTTTCATCTAGTATAAAACTTAGATCATGAATATTGCAATTGTAGGAGCAACAGGAAATGTTGGTAGAAAAACATTGGAAATTTTGGAGAGAAAAGAATTTTCTATAGATAATTTATATTTAGTTGCGTCCTCAAAAAGTGTTGGAAAAAAAATTGGTTTTAGAGGTAAGGAAATGGATGTCCTTGATTTAGAAAATTTTGATTTCTCAAAAGTTAATATTGCTTTTTTTGCAGCTGGTGGAAAAATTTCTGAAAAATTTGCAGAAAGAGCAGCCAAAAATTGTTTGGTAATTGATAACTCTAGTTTTTTTAGAATGGATCCAGACGTACCTTTGATAGTTCCACAAGTAAATTCAGATGATCTAAAAAAAATTAAAAAAAATATTGTTGCAAATCCGAATTGTTCAACAGCTCAATTAGTGATTGCTCTTAAACCTTTACACGATCTATTTATTATCAAAAGAATTGTCGTGTCTACTTATCAATCAGTTTCTGGAGGTGGAAAAGCTCCCATGGATGAACTTATTGAGCAAACTAAACTAGTTTTAGATGGTAAAAAAGTATCATCTAAAAATTTTACAAAACAAATAGCTTTTAATGCCATCCCTCATATCGATCAATTTGCAGATGATGGTTATACTAAGGAAGAGTTAAAAATGATGAACGAAACCAAAAAAATTTTAGATACCAAAATTGATTTAACGGCAACATGTGTGAGATTACCAATCTCTGTTTCTCATTCTGAGTCAGTCAACTTACAATTTGAAAAACCTTTTACTCTAGAAAAGGTAAGAGATGCTTTGAATAATTTTGAAGGTTGTAAAGTTATTGATGAAAGAAATGATGGCGGTTATTCAACTCCAATTGAAGCAGAGGGAATGGATGAAACTTTTATTTCAAGAATAAGAGAAGATAAAACAATTAAAAATGGATTAAACTTATGGATCGTTTCAGATAATCTTTTGAGAGGCGCGGCTTTGAATGCAGTAGAAATTGCAGAAACAGTAATTAAAAACAATTACCATGGAAAATAAAAAACCATTATCCCCTCACATACAAGTTTATAAATGGCATATTTCGTCTTTAGTATCTATTTCGCACAGAATTACAGGCATAATAAATATAATTGGGATTACATTAATTTGTTTGTGGGCATCTTTATTATTATTAGGTGAAAATAGTTATGAGGCTGTTAATTTACTATTAAATTCTCAAATTGGAAAATTTATTACTTTAGGTTTGACCTGGTCTTTTTGTTTTCAAATTTTAAGTGAGATTAGACATTTGATAATGGATTTAGGTTATGGATTTGAACTTAAGACAACTAAAATAACTGGTCTTTTAGTAATCATAGGGTCAATCTTTTTAACTATAATTTTATATTTGATTGGAAAAAATTTATTTTGAAATGATTGCTGCAACAAAAAAATGGATTTTTTTAAAAATTAGTGGAGCAATATTAGTTCCGTTAATGGCCTGGTTTATTCTAAGTTTTATAAGTATTTATGATCAGAGCTATTCAGAAGTATTGGAATTTTTTACGAATCCATTATCTAAGTTTTTATTTAGCTTATTTATTATTACTGCATATTTCTTTTCAGCATTAAGTATTAGTGAGGTTTTTGAGGATTATATAAAAGATTATAAAATCAAAAATGTCGCAAATGGTTTTTTGTACGTATCAGCTGTGGTAATTCCATTAATTACAATTATATTATTAATTAACTTATGAGTTCTTACAAAATAATCGATCATGAATACGATGTGGTAGTCTTGGGAGCAGGTGGTTCTGGTCTAAGGGCCGCGGTTGGTTTAAGTGAGGCTGGTTTAAAAACAGCTTGTATTTCAAAAGTCTTTCCAACTAGAAGTCACACCTCTGCAGCGCAAGGTGGTATTTCTGCTGCTTTAGGAAATATGGGTGAGGATGATTGGCGTTGGCATATGTACGATACAGTTAAAGGAGCTGATTGGTTAGGTGATCAGGATAGTATTGAATATCTCTGTAAGGAGGCACCAAAGGCTGTAATAGAGCTAGAAAAATACGGTGTTCCATTTAGCAGAACTGAAGATGGAAAAATTTATCAAAGACCATTTGGTGGTATGACTAAAAATTATGGCAACGGAATTGTACAAAGAACTTGTGCAGCCGCTGATAGAACAGGTCATGCAATTTTACATACTTTGTATGGACAAGCTTTAAAACATAATACAGAATTTTTTATTGAGTATTTTGCATTAGATTTATTAATGAAAGATGGAGCCTGCAAAGGTCTAATTGCTTGGAATTTAAATGATGGAACTATTCATAGATTTAGAGCTCACACTGTTATAATTGCAACAGGTGGTTATGGAAAAGTATATTATTCTGCAACATCAGCCCATACTTGTACGGGTGATGGTAATGCGATGGTATTAAGAGCAGGTTTACCATTGCAAGATATGGAATTTGTGCAGTTTCATCCAACAGGAATTTATGGTCATGGCACATTGATCACAGAGGGCGCAAGAGGTGAAGGAGGATATCTCACTAATTCTAAGGGTGAAAGATTTATGGAAAGATATGCCCCTAAAGCAAAAGATTTAGCATCAAGAGATGTTGTGAGTAGATCAATGTCAATTGAGATTAATGAAGGAAGAGGAGTGGGAAAAGATCAAGATCATGTGCATCTTAATTTAAGTCACTTAGATAAGGATATTATTGAAAGTAGGTTGCCTGGTATAACTGATGCTGCAAGATTATTTGCAAATGTAGATGTTACTAAAGAACCGATTCCGGTTGTTCCAACAGTGCATTATAATATGGGTGGAATACCAACAAATTATAAAGCAGAAGTATTAACTGTAAATGGTTCAGAAAAAACTGTTCCAGGTTTAATGGCAATAGGTGAAGCAGCGTGTGTTTCAGTTCATGGCGCAAACAGACTTGGTTCAAACTCATTAATTGATTTAGTTGTTTTTGGTAGAGCAGCCGCTAAACGTGCAGCAGAACTAATAAAACCAGGAACTCCACATGAGGAAATCAGTGAAACAGAAACCCAAAAATGCTTAGATCGATTTGATAAGATAAGAAATTCACAAGGTGATATCGGAACAGCTGAACTAAGGTTGTCAATGCAGAAGACTATGCAGTCTAAATGTGCTGTTTTTAGAACTGAAAAAACTCTTAAAGAAGGTGTTAATGAAATAAGAAAAACTTATGACGGGCTAGACTCTTTATCAGTTAAAGATAAATCTTTAATTTTTAACACTGATTTAGTTGAGACTTTAGAATTTGATAATTTAATCAGACAAGCTGTAGTGACAGTTGATTCAGCCTATAACAGAAAAGAAAGTCGAGGAGCGCATGCAAGAGAGGACTTTCCAAAAAGAGATGATAATAAATTTATGCAACACACTCTTGCCTGGTGTGACGGAAAAGATACAAAAATTAGTTATAGAGAAGTACACAAATCAACATTAACTAATGAAGTACAATATTTTCCACCTCAGGAAAGAGTTTATTGATGGCTCAAATAGGTTTACCTGACAACTCTAAAGTAAAGAAAGGTAAATATTTTAAGGATAAAACTGGTTCAAAAAATCTTCGAAAAGTAAATGTTTATAGATGGGACCCGTCCACAGAGGAAAATCCTAGAATTGATACCTACGAAGTTGATATGGATAATTGTCCATCGAAAGTTTTAGATATTTTAAATAAAATTAAAAATGAAATAGATCCAACTTTGGCTTATAGAAGATCTT
>CACJYR010000014.1 GCA_902597675.1 uncultured Pelagibacteraceae bacterium
TCCACCTGGACTGATACCATAGGCTAAATTATAACCTACAAGCCAGAACATTATACCTGCAATTGAGAATAACCCTATATTTTTTGCACAAATAACGGATACACTTTTTGATGTAACCATTCCAGACTCTAGCATAGCAAAACCACATGCCATGAACATTACTAGAAATCCACAAATCAAAAATAATAAGGTATTAAAAATAAAACCTACTTCAGCAGAAACTGTTGTATCTGCCATACCTGCACTACTCATGTTCAATAAAAAAATTAAACTAATAAGTGGCGCACTTATTTTTTTTATTAATTTAGTCATAAGACCTCCCTGTTTAAATGAAGTCTTGTATTTTAATAATTATTAAAAACTAACGCTGATTATGAAAATTGGGTATGCAGATTTTGCATATAGAAACAGCCTTAACGCTTTAAACGTTAAGGCTGTAAAATTAACTATTTATTGAATACTTCTTTTAAAGCTTTGGCAGGTAAGAATTTAACCTTTTGCGATGCAGCAATTTGAATTTGCTCACCAGTTCTAGGGTTTCTTCCAACTCTTGCTTTTCTTTTAGCCACTTTATATGTACCAAATCCTGCAATTTTAACTGAATCATCAGCTTTTAGTGCATCTAAAATAGTGTTGGTAATCGTGTCAAAAGTTCTCTCAGCATCAGCTTTACTTAGGTTTAAAGCGCCTGATAATTTGACAACTAATTGTTTTTTGTTCATTTTAGCTCCGGTTTTATTAGGTTATTTACTATCTTTATCAAAAGTATTGATAAATCAAGCCTTTTTTTAGTATCTAGCTCAAAGTTATACACAATATCTAGTGTAGTGAAAAAACCTCTATTTTAAAGGGTTATTTAAAGACTTTAAATTTATTAACTAAATAAGCCTAGATCTTTAAGATCATTAAATGTTGTAAATATCATCAAAGTTAAGAGCAAAAACATTCCGATTCGAAAAAAACCCTCTTGCGTTTTTTGTGATAAAGGACGTCCTAACACCTTTTCAAAAGCATAAAACATTAAATGACCTCCATCCAACATTGGTATAGGAAATAAATTGATTAATCCCAAGCTAATAGAAATATAAGCCATCATGCTAACAAATGCCAACAAACCAAACTCTGCTACTTGACCTGAAATTTTAGCAATTCTAATTGGTCCACCAAGTTGTGAAGTATCAGCTTTTCCAAAAATCATCGCACCGATATATTTAAGTGAGGATATGCTCACGAAATATACCTCATTTGCTGCGTGGTATATAGCTTGAGCTGGACCTAATTTTACATGATTTATCTCGTTGTTGTAAGCACTTAATTTAATTCCAACAATCCTTTTGTTAATCTTATTTCCAAGATTGTCTTCACTTAAAACCATTTTAGGTTTTACTTTTAATAATATTTCATCGTATGAACGTTTAACCTTAAAATCTATAAAATCATCTGTTGATAATGTTATAAATTTTGAAACATCCATAATACTTTTAACTTCATTTCCATCTATCTCTAAAATAATATCATTTTGTTTCAAACCACCAATCATTGCGGGACTATCTTTTTGTACTTCGTTGATCATTGCAGGAGTAAAATCTTTTCCTGCAAAAGTATAAATAGAAAAAAAAATTAATAATGCGAGTAAGAAGTTTGCCAATGGTCCACCAAAAACAATTAAAGCTCTTTGATAAAGTGGTTTTAAAACAAATAATTTTTTTCTGTCTTCTTCGTTGTATTTTTCTATTAATTTTTCTTGGTCAGCTTGTGAAAAAACATTTCGATCTCCAAAAAATTTTACATATCCACCAAGAGGTATCCAACAAATTTTCCATCTTGTGCCAGATTTATCATTCCAACCAAATATTTCTTTTCCAAATCCAATTGAAAAATCAGTTACTGCAACACCATATCTTTTGGCAAAATAATAATGGCCGTATTCATGGATGAATACCACAATCATGATAAGTATTAAAAATGGTAATATATAATCTATCATCTTAGATTGATTGTTTTTTAATTAGTTCTTTAATTTGATTTATCATCATATCTGGTGATTTCATTGTGGGATATATCTCTTTAGCTTTTTCATAACTCTCAATTGCCTTATTATAATTTTTTAATTGGATATTTACAAGACCTTGTCCAGCAAGAGCGCCGAAATGCCTTTTTTCTAATTCTAAAACTTTATCAATATCTTTTTGCGACTTTTCAAAATTACCAGATAAATAGAATACAGTTGCACGTTTATTCCATGCCTCAGCCCATAATGGATCCAAATTTATTGCTTTAGAAAATATATCTATTGCTTGATTATACTTTAATTCATTAACTAAACTTGATCCTTTATTTAATAACATTGTCAAATTTTTGTCATTTGGATGTGTGCTCCATATTTGCCAAATTTCTTGTTCAATTTTATATGCTGCTGAGTAATTTTGAGTTTTTAAATCATCAAACAATTGATTAAGTTTTTTAATTCTTTCATTTGCAATTGAATTACTAAAATATGAAAAAAAAATTATAAAAATTATAAAAATTTTTTTCATCAGAACTAAAAGTATAACAAAATCAATACTGCAAAGACAAATAATAAGGCTGCAGTTAAAATAACTAAATTAATTTTAACCTTAAATTTTTGGTAAATTTTCTCATTAATCTTTTCCCAAAAAAGAACAATTAAAAAGAATATGACTGCAGGAATTATAAATTTAAGCATATCTTTAATTTTTATCACCTACATAAACTGAAACGCCTCTCAGATTTATGTCGACATCAAATTTTTTGTGTAAAGGAGGAAAAGCTCTTTGAGAACAATCTAATCTATCGCAGGTTCTACATGACACACCTATTGGAATTTCTGATGACTTTTCATTCAAGTTAACATTTTCAGTATATACAAAATCTTTAGCATATTTAGCTTCACAACCTAACCCAATAGACAAAATACTTTTTGCTCTTCCAAATCTTCCAATCCCTTTTTCAACAGTTCGTGCAATACAAACATATTTTTCTCCATTCGTCATTTTACTTACAGCGCTTTGAATAACTCCAGGTCTTGTAAATGCAGAATAAACATTCCATCTTGGACACGCACCACCATATCGTGGAATCTCAATTCCAGACAAAGAAAATCTTTTAGAAATATTTCCAGCCATATCAACCCTTAAAAAATGAAATGGAATTCCGGGTAGTTTTGGATCTTGCAAACAGGTTACTCTATGAGCTACTTGTTCAAAAGATGTTGCAAAAGTATTTTGTAATAATTCAAGATCGTATTTAAGTTTTTTACACTCTGAATGAAAAAGTTTATAAGGCATTAATATTGCAGCACCACAATAATTAAGCAAAGCAATTTTAGTTAATTTTTTAGACTCTTCTGATGGAAACGTAAATTTAGTTAAATAATCCTCAATTTCTTTAATTGCTCCCTCTTGTGCAATTTGTGCAGCTGCATGAAGTTTTTTTGTTTCAAGAGAACTATAATCACTCAACAGAAGTTCTTTTTTATTTTTGTTATAAATTTTAGAAAAAGGTTTATTTTCTTCTGGAATAACATCTTTAACAATAATGTCATATTCAGATTTTAAATGATCACAAAGAGCAACATATCTTGTACGATTATTTTTTTGAACTTTTTCAAAAACTTTATTGGCAAAATCCTCTAATTTTGGAAAATAGTTTTTATTTTCTTGAAGAAAGTCAGAAATAACTTCACCTGGAAATGAGTTTTTTCTATTATCAACAATTTTTCCAGAAATTTTTTCAATCTTGTTTACTAATTCATGGTCTTTTTTTTTTAAAATATCTCCTAATCTTACAATTGCTTTTCCAATTTTTGGATTAGTCCCCACAAGATCTTTAACTTCTGGTCCCAAAATATCAAGATCCTCAAATAATTTATCATCTAAAATTTCTGATAATGTATTTTCTAAATTTACGTCATCTTTTGATGTTAATTGAGAAAGTTCAATATTTAACTTTTCGCAAATTTTTAAAAGTAGATCCCCATCAATTTTTCTTTTTCCTCCCTCGATTAAATTTAAATAACTAGGTGAAATATTTATTTCTTGCGCGAGTTTATTAGCTTGAAGACCAAGTTGACGTCTAAAAGCCTTGATTTTTGGTCCTATTTTTAAATCGTTTTGACTCATATTTTCTATTTGTAAATTTTGTAAATTTATATTTACAATTATTTTCCTTAATTTACAAGCTTTTTATCCTTTTTTGTGGATTTTGTAAATTTTGTAAATTATAAGATTTACATGACTGATAAACAAAAAAACACAGAAAATGAGGCTCAAATCATAAAAAATGAGGACCTTGCTAGACATAATAGTAGAGGTATTTACATGAGAGATGATCATTGTGATTGGGGTTCAAGTGGAATGAAAGATTTAGTTGAGACTCTTAACGACTCTAACTAAATCAAATTTTACTTTTTCATTTTAATTTTAACTTCTGAGGTAACTACCAATTATGAGTGCAGAAAACATCTCATACGAACTAAAAAGATTTGCAGGTATTAAAAGAGATTATACCCCCGATGAAGTTGAAAGATTAAGAGGCTCAATTAAAATAGAGTATTCCCTATGTAAACAACAATCAGTTAAACTTTGGAAGCTTCTTAATACAGAAAATTATATTAGTACTTTAGGATCTTTATCTGGAAATCAAGCAGTTCAACATGCTAAAGCTGGTCTTAAATCAATTTATCTAAGTGGTTGGCAAGTGGCTGCAGATGCTAATAGTGCTGGTGAAATGTACCCAGATCAATCTTTATATCCATATGATAGTGCTCCAAAACTTGTTGAATCTATGAATAACGCTTTGCTAAGAGCAGACCAAATTCAACATATGGAATTAAAAGATGGTGATATGAAAAAAGAGAAAAGAATTGATTATATGCTTCCAATCATTGCTGATGGTGAAGCAGGTTTTGGAGGTCCATTAAATGTTTTTGAACTTACAAAAAAGTTTATTAAAGCTGGTGCAGCAGGTGTTCATTTTGAAGATCAATTAGCTAGTGAAAAAAAGTGTGGTCATATGGGTGGTAAAGTACTTGTGCCGACCAGTACTATGATTAAAAATTTAAAGGCTGCAAGATTGGCAGCTGATATTGCTGATGTTCCATTGATAATTTTAGCTAGAACAGATGCAAATGCTGCAAAACTAATTACTAATGATTTTGACGAAAATGATAAACCTTTTTTAACTGGTGAAAGATCTCCTGAAGGATTTTATTATGTCAAATCAGGAATTGAACAAGCAATTTCAAGAGGATTGGCATATGCACCATATTCAGATTTAATTTGGTGTGAAACAGCTACACCTAATCTTGAAGAAGCTAAAAAATTTGCAGATGCAATTCATGAAAAATTTCCTGGAAAACTTTTAGCGTACAATTGTTCTCCATCATTTAATTGGAAGAAGCATTTATCAGATGAAGAAATTGCTTCGTTTCAAAAAGAAATAAGTAAAATGGGCTATAAATTTCAATTTATAACACTAGCTGGTTTTCATACACAAAATATTGCAATTTTTGAATTAGCAGAAAAATACAAAAAAGAAGGTATGGCTGCTTACTCTAAGATCCAACAACAAGAATTTGCTCGTGAAAAAGATGGTTACACAAGTGTAAAACACCAAAGAGAAGTAGGTACATCTTATTTTGATGCTGTTTCTAATACAATAAGTAGTGGAAAGAGCTCAACCACAGCAATGGATGGCTCAACTGAGTCTGAACAATTCTAATAAAACAACTCCTCTTATTATATTAGTATATTAACTGGCCCAGAAATGGGTCAGTTAAATTTTCTAGTGATAAATCTTAATTTCCAAAAAAGATTTTTAATTAATTTATTTAAAATGAAATTATCAGACATTTTCTTTCTATTTTCTTTATCAATTATGATTTCATCAATTTGAAACTTACAGGCACCTCTAATGTCAAAGTAATCTTTTTTGTCTAAATCAGGAAATTTTTCATAATAATTATTCGTCATGTGTTCAATAAAAGAATCTGAATGTGGTTGATTATTTTTTTCAGGAATTAAAGTTGCTTTGAAATAATTCATACTAAGAGCGTGGAAACCAATTGATGATCTCTCTGTAATACCATAATTATGTCTAAAGTTATGTGCTCTTTTTTCAAATGACCACCATTTGGATTTTAAAAAAGTTTCAAATTGTTTTTTTGTATAGATCCAGAAACAACAATAATTTTCTAAGTCATTAACGATGAAATTTTGACCCTCAATTTCAAAAAATTTGTCTAATTTTTTTGAAATGTGAATACTATGCTTTTGGTTAGTTTTGTTATTCATTTCATATATGAAAAAACCTAAATGAAACCCTTTATTTGCTAATAAATCTTGATATTTCAGCCAATATTGTAAATTAACTTCTGAGAACTTAATGTCGTGTTCTAAGTAAGTAAAGTATTCATAATCATTTTTTTGTTCTTCCATTAATGATCTACACTTCCATGTTAAATACCCTTTGTTTAGGTCACTATCACTTATTTGATGTTTGATAATTTTAGCATTTAAATTTTTATTATCCAAAAAATCATTATGCGTGTGAATGAAAATATCATTTTTAATTGAAAGTGTTTTTAGATTGATTACATTTTCTTCAAGATAATCAAAACGTCTTAAATTTCTATAACCTTCCTTTTTTTCGGGATTTGGATTGTAAAAAGGTATATGAATAGATATAGACATTATTTATTTTAAAATTATAAGCATATTTATAACATTTAATAATGAAAAAAATTCTAATAACGGGTGGTACAGGTTATCTAGGAAGAAATTTAGCTAATTTTTACAAGAAAAAATATAAAGTTTTTCTTGGCGCTCGTAATAATAAACAAAATTTCTTAGTAAAGAATTTAACGAATTGTGAAGTAGTGCCTTTGGATGTTTCTAATATTGAGTCTGTACATGATTGTTTAAATTATACTAAACCTGATATCGTAATTCATGCTGCTGCTACAAAATTTGTCGACTTATCAGAAAAATTTCCATTTGAATGTATCGATATAAATATACTTGGATCTACAAATGTTGTTCGTGCCTGTATAAACAAAAAAGTTCCAACAGTTATAGGTGTCTCAACCGACAAAGCATCACCGCCAATCAAAAATATTTATGGTTTAAGTAAATCTTGTATGGAGAGACTTTTTTCATCAATAAAATCTTATAGTAAAACTAAATTTATTTGTGTGAGGTATGGTAATGTAACATGGTCTACTGGATCTGTTCTACCAATTTGGAAACAAATGTATAAAAAAAATAAGACTATACTTACCACTGGTCCTTACATGAGACGATTTTTCTTCTCAGTCAATGAAGCTGTAAGTTTAATTGATCAGGCTCTAAAACTTAAAAATAAATTAAATGGAAAAATTCTTTCAGCCGAAATGAAATCTGCAAAAATGATCGATTTCTTAAAAGTCTGGACAAAAAGATTTGGTGGTAAATATAAAATAATTCAATCTAGAAAAGGTGATCGACAAGATGAATATCTAATTGGTGAGGACGAGTTAAAATATGCCAAAGAGATGAAAATTAAGAATAAAAAATATTTTGTAATCGATTTTAATAATCTTTTAAAAAAACCACTTAAAGAAATAGTATCTTCTGAAAATGCAAAGAGATTAGCGCAGTCTGAAATTGAAAAAATTATCAAGTTTGGTCTGAAATCTAATGACTTATAGAAAAATAAATCATGCTTTTATAATGGCGGCTGGACGTGGAACCAGATTAATGCCACTTACCAAAAAAATACCTAAAGGTTTAGTTAAATTTAAACAAACCTCATTGATTGCAAGAGGTATCAAAAGACTGAAAAAATATATAAATTTTGTTCATATTTCAGTTGGTTATAAAGGGCCTATTTTAGCTAAACATTTAATAGAAGAAAAAGTTTCATCAATAATAAATACAGATAAAAAAGGTAATTCTTGGTGGATATTCAACTCTATATTTAAATCATTTAACTCTCCAATTTATGTCTTAACTTGCGATAACGTCACTAACATTGATTTTAAAAAACTTGAGAAAGATTATTATAAAAAAGGTCAGCCCCTATGCATGTTAATTCCAACAAAACCAATTAAAGGATTAGCGGGAGATTTCATTTTTAAAAAAAAAAATATTGTTAAAAAACTTTCAAGAACACAAAAATCTGATATTTACTGCACTGGTATTCAAATATTAAATCCAAAAAAGATAAACGATAAAATTAAACCAACTGATGACTTTAATATTCTCTGGAAAAAACTAATTAAAATCAGACAATTATATGTTTCTGATGTAATGCCAAAAAAATGGTACACAGTTGACAATTTAGATAACCTAAAAAAACTCAAAAAAATTTTTAAATAAATCTTTTAAGACTTTATGCTGTAACCCTTTTTAAGTAATATAGAGACAATAATCACGCAAACTGACAAAAATAACACCATTAAACCCACACTAATCCAAATATTAAAATCTGATATGCCATAGAAAGAGTATCTTAGGCTACTGATTAGGTAAACAACTGGATTAAAATAAGTAACCACTTGCCAAAATTCAGGTAACATATCTAATGAATAAAGACTTCCACCTAAAAATACCATTGGTGTTATCACAAAAGATGGGATTATTGACATCTGTTCAAAGTCCTTACTAACTAAACCAACTAAAAATCCAAATAATGCAAATGTGAAAGAAACAAGAATTAATAAAAAAATCATTAGCAATGGATATTGAACTTGTACATCAGCAAAAAATTGTGCAGTCAAAAAAATTACAAAACCAACAATCAGTGTTTTGGTAGCTCCTGCACTTACAAATGCTAGTACAATTTCATAAGCGGATATAGGTGCAGCTAAAATCTCGTAAATAGTCCCATTAAATTTTGGAAAAAAAATTCCGAAAGAAGTATTACTTATGGATTGAGTTAACAAAGTTAACATCAGCAATCCTGGAACTATAAATGATCCGTAACTGATACCATCAATTTTTTGAACGTAACCACCAATCACAGAACCAAAAACAATAAAATATAATGATGTTGAAATTACTGGTGATAAAAGAGATTGACCTAAAGTTCGTCTAAATCTATCCATTTCATGAAAATAAATAGCTTTAAATCCATAATAATTAATTTTCATTATTTTCCTTTACTAAAGTTACAAATATTTTTTCTAAATTACTTTGTTCGGTTTTAAGATCCTTAAGTTTTAAACCAGAATCTTTAATATCTTGTAAAAGATTTGTAATCCCAGTCTGTTTTTCTTTTAAATTATAAGTATATGCTAAAGACATTTTATTACTTCCAATAATCAAATTATATTTTTTTAATGAGTCAGGAATATCTTTAACTTCCTCTTGTAATTCAACAGATAAAACTTTATGGCCCATTTTTTTAATTAATTCTTTTTTTTGTTCAACAATAATAATTTCTCCCTGATTAATAACCCCTACTCGATCAGCAATCTCCTCAGCCTCTTCAATGTAATGAGTTGTTAAAATAATTGTAACACCTATTTCTCTCAATGATTTTACCACCTTCCACATCTCCTGTCTTAATTCAACATCGACACCAGCAGTAGGTTCGTCTAAAAATAAAATTTTTGGCTCATGAGATAATGCTTTAGCGATTAAAACTCTTCTTTTCATTCCACCTGATAATTTTCGCAAGATTAAATCTTTTTTGTCCCAAAGACTGAGTTGTTTCAAGATTTTTTCAATATGCTTAGGATCAGGTTTTTTTCCATACAAACCTCTTGAATAAGAAACGTTATTAAAAACAGTTTCAAATTGCTCTAAAGTTAATTCTTGAGGAACGAGTCCTATACGTGATCTTGTTTCCCTATAATCCTCAATGATATCAAAGTCTTCAACTGTAACTTTTCCTGATGATGGTTTTACAATACCACAAATAATGCTAATCAAAGTAGTTTTACCTGCACCATTCGGTCCAAGCATCGCAAAAATTTCTCCTTTTTTGATATTGAGGTTTATATTTTTTAGAGCATTAAAGCCGTTATCATATACTTTTGAGAGATTATTAATTACTATTTGATTTTCTGACATTCGGTCAGTTATATAACTATTAATTCACTTAATACAATCAACTAAAATTTGATCTTTTTTACTTTAAGAACCAATAAAGGTAAAAAAGTTGCGATGATAAAAGACAAAAATAATAATGATTGGGATATAAATGGACTAAATATTTCTTTTGATAACAATATTCCAACTAACAAACTCTTTGAGAAATCTGGTGAAGGAAATAATAAAAATCCAGCTATAAACCCAATAATGATTGATATATATGCGGTTTTTTCATCAATCTTATTATAAAAACTATAAAAGACGGTTATCACGAACGCACAACAAAATAAGTCAGCCAGTAAAAACAAATACAAAATATCAAGGCCATAGGACGCAACTACAAAAGTTATTACAGATAAAAATACAATTATATATTTTGAAAAATTTAAATAATTAGTCTTTTTTTTAAATTCAAATGTAGCTTTACCATCGACTATAATTAAACTTGATATTGCATTAATTAAAGTATCTACAGTTGAGATAGTTAATGCTAGACCTAAAATAATAATTACTATTGATAAAAACGTTGCTTGTTCATTTAGTAACAAATAAAAAAAACTTAGATCGGGCCTTACTGATGAATTGAGTGAAAAACCAACAAGTCCAGTAAAACCCATAAAAAAAACAATCGGTACAATTATCAAAAAAGATAAAATCAAACTTTTTTTTAAAGTTTTATAATCTTTTGCTGCATAAACACGTTGCCAATTACCTTGGTGAAATAGATTTGTTGCTGCTACAGCAATAAAAAAAGTTAAACCAGAAGTATAACCAGGCAAATAAGATCCGCTTAAAAGATGTGGGTTTTTTTCTTTTACAAAATCAAATGAAAATTTTGATCCTGTGAAAGACAAAATATATATTAAAGAAATCAATAATAATGAACCAATGACAAACATTTGAATGTTATCAGTCAATATTGAAGCTTTTAATCCACCATATAAACTATAAGTTAAAGTACACAATAGCACTATTAAAGCAGTGAGCCAAAGTTCAGTACCTGAAATATAGTTAATCAAAACTGCAACCGCTGTAACTTCAGCACATAAGAAAATAAACATATAAAAAATTGTCATCAGCAAAATAAGTTTAAATAAACTTTTACCAAATTTTTTTCTTAAAAATTCAATGAGCGTGGAACCTTGAGGAAACTCTTTTCTAATTTTTTTTCCAAGATATATAAAAAAAAACATTGGAAAAGCTGTCCCAAAGGAATATCCAATTACTGCACCTAAACCGCCCCAAGTTGCAGCTGAAGCAGGACCAAAAAGAATCCAGGCTCCTAGTGCAGACGCTGTCAAACTTGTTGTTAATGAGAGAAATCCAATATTTCTATTTGCAGTTAAATAATTTTTTAATCCTTGATAGTTTTTAGAATAATAAATTCCAAATGATAAAAAAATTAAACATATAACAATTACTAAAGATAATGCGGTTGATTCTGTTAAAAAATATGTTTTATCCATTGTTCCCTTTCTGAATTACCGGACAGGTTCATAGGGTTTAATCTCAGTCTGTTAAGACACCCCTATAAGTATATTAATTTATTTTATTGATTAAGAAAAGAACAAATCAAAATTTCGAAGTTAAATTAAATTAATTATAATTTTATTTTATCAATTTGTGCGTGAGCATCTTTAATTGATTTTTCATAATCTAGAGCCATTTGATCCGCACTGATTGTCTCAACTTTTTCTATACCAAAGAAATTCAAAATAAATTTCAACCAAGGAGTTAAAAAGTCTTCATTACTATTTAACTTAGTACCTCCTGATGTAATTACTAAATAAGCTTTTTTATTTTTTAACAAACCTTCTCTTCTGCCATTAGGTTTAAATTTAAATGTTTCTCCAATTCTTGCGGCCAAATCCGACCAAGCTTTTAAAGTTGCAGGAGGACCATAATTATAAATTGGTGCTGAAATAATTATAATATCACTCTCTTTTAGCTCTTTTACAAGTTGATTAGAGAGCTCAAACATTTTTTTGTGATTTTCATTTTGATCTTTTTCATCAATATTCATTCCAGATTCTGTTAAACCACTCACAAAAACCATCTCTTCATTTAAATCTCTATAAATAACTTCATCATCAGGTTTTTTTATCTTTTCAAGTAACTTTTTAGCTAAAGCTCTTGAGGTCGATCCCTCTTTTCTAGCACTTGAGTCAATTTGATAAATCTTCATGATTAATCATCCAAAATTTTGCAAAAAAGGAAATATATTAAGCAAATAATAACCTAACGCTTGTAACTGATTTGTTAATATTAATATACCGGTAATTAATAATATTACACCACCAATTTTTGAAATTAAATTAATGTTCTTTTTAAAATTTTTTGAAAAAATTAAAAATTTTTGAATTAAATAACCTGATAAAATAAATGGTAACGCAAGACCTAAGGAATAAAATGATAAAAGTATTATACCTCTATTAATGCTCTCTTCTGTTGAGGCAAGTGCTAAGATTGATCCAAGAATAGGGCCTATGCATGGTGTCCAACCAAAAGCAAAAGCCATACCAATTAATATTGGACTAAAAAAATTAGTGTTTCTATTTGTATGAAGTCTTTTTTCATAATTCAAAAATTTTAAATTTATAATTCCAATTAAATGTAAAGATAAAATACAGATTACTAATCCAGCACCAATTCTTAATTCATTTGAATTTTGTAATAATACTTGGCCTAAAAAAGTTGAAGCGGCACCAAAAATAATAAAAACAATTGAAAAACCAATTGTAAAAAGAATGATAGGAATTAAATTTATATTTTTCTTTTCTATTAACTCATTTAGTGAAGTGCCAGAAATATAAGAGATATAACCAGGTATTAATGGTAATACACATGGCGATAAAAAACTAATCAAACCCGCACCTAAAGCAATAAATATTTCTAACATCTAATAAATAAAATTTATATTATTCCTTGTAAGGAACAACCTGGTGTTTTTGAGTACCAAGTTTATCTATACCTAAAACTACTTCCTCTCCACCTTTTAAAAAATGAGGTGGTTTCATATTTTCTCCAACACCTGGAGGTGTCCCAGTACAACAAATATCACCCGGGTGTAAACTCATACACGAGCTCATATAAGAAACTAAAGTTTTAATATCAAAAATCATTTTACTTGTATTTCCAGTTTGCATCCTTTTTCCATTTACATCTAAAAACATATCTAAATTTTGATAGTCTGGTAATTCATCTGTAGTAACTATGAATGGGCCTATTGGACCGAAAGTATCAAAACCCTTTCCTTTATCCCAAGTTAAACCTCTATTCTTTTGGAAATCTCTTTCACTCACATCATTAACTAGAAAAAAACCAAGGACATGATCTAAGGCGTTTTCAATACTGACATTAATAGCTTTTTTTCCAATTACAAAACCAATTTCAACTTCCCAATCAGTATGATTAGATCCTTTTGGTACAACTATTGGATCATTTGGTCCTGTAATACAACTTGTAAACTTTGAAAAAATAATTGGTTCTTTTGGAATTGGTAAATTTTGTTCCTCAGCATGATCTTTAAAGTTTAAGCCTATTCCAATAAACTTGGAAGGTTTTGAGACACACGCACCTATTCTTTGATTTGAGTCAATAGTTGGTAACTTTGATAAATCTGTGTTTTTTATTTTTTTTAAAGTTTCAAAATTTAAAGTTTTTGGATTAAAATCTTCAATAACTGATGATAAGTCTTTGTAATTATTTTGATCATCAATTACTGCAGGTTTCTCTTCTCCTTTTTCGCCTATTCGTAATAGTTTCATAAGTCTAACCTTTTAAACCCAAATGAGTATATTTTACATTTAAATAATCTTTAATGGCCATTGATCCGCCTTCCCTACCATAGCCAGCTTGTTTTATACCACCAAAAGGAGCTTCTGCAATTGCAACTAGCGGAGTATTTACTGCAACTGTTCCTGTTTCCATTAATTCAGATGCTTTATGTGCTTTTTCCATTGAATTAGTGCAAATATAACTTGAAAGACCTAGCTCGTGATTATTTGCTCTTTCTATAACTTCATCAAAAGATTTAAAAGATAACATGGGTACAAGTGGTCCAAATGGTTCTTGTTTCATTATTGTAAAATCATCTTTAACATGATCAAAGACAGTTGGCTCATAAAAAAAACCTTTATTGAATCCAGCTGGTTTTTTTCCTCCTAATAAAACTTTAGCACCTTCTTGCTTAGTTTTTTCAACTAATTCTTCAATTTCATTTAATCTTTTCTTAGTTGTTAATGGGCCTAGTTGTGTAGATGGATCCATTCCGTCACCAATTTTGAGTTTTTTAGTTTTTTCAACAAACAAATTTACAAACTCATCTTTTTTACTCTCTTGAATATAAAATCTATTTGGCGATATGCAAACTTGACCATTATTTCTGAATTTTGCTGCGATTGCCATATCTGTAGCTTTTTTAATATCAGCATCATCAAAAACTATAAATGGAGAATGACCACTTAACTCCATTGTCACTCTCTGAACTTTGTCAGCTGCTTGTTTTAAAATTAATTTTCCAACTCTTGATGAGCCAGTTATTGAAATCTTTTTTATAATATCAGATGATATCAATTGTTGAGCGATACTGGGAGGGTCTCCTGATAAAAGATTTACTACACCTGGTGGCACACCACATTCACTACAAATATTTACCATTTCCATTACAACTCCTGGAGTTATCACATCCGGTTTAATTATTACGGAACAACCAGCTGCTAAAGCTGTAGAAATTTTTCTTGCAGACAGAACTGCTGGAAAATTCCAAGGAGATAATGCAGCTACAACACCTACTGGTTGGTAATAAACATGTACTCTAGTATCTTCAAATCTACTCTCAACTGTTTGACCGTAAATTCTTTTAGTTTCTTCTGCGTTCCACTCAAAAATATCCGCAGCTCCATTTACCTCACCTTTAGCTTCTACAAAAGGTTTGCCAACTTCTAATGTCATCCATTTCGCTAAAACATCTTGTTTCTCTCTTATCTTATCGGCAATACGTCTTATGATGTATGATCTTTGCCAAGGAGGTGTTTTTTTCCAAACCTGCAAACCTTTTTCAGCAGATTTTAATGCTCTATCAACATCTTTTGGTGTAGCTTTAGATGCGTGACCTAAAGTTTCCTCATTAGCTGGATTAATTACTTCGTATGTAGATTTGTCAGAGGATTGACACCATTTTCCATAAATGAATTGACCAAATTTTTCGTACATCATTTAATCTAACATTACTGCAGGTTGTGTCTACTATGTAATTTTTACACATTAATTTAACAAGTTTAGATGATACTCTAATAACATAAAAAAGGAGTTTATATGAAAGCATATATAATGGGAAACTACACTGAAAAAGCTTTTCAAGGATTTTTAAAAGATCCAACAAGTGATAGAAAAGCTGTAGTGGAACAATTAACAAAAGCAATGGGCGGAACTATGCATAGTATGGATATTGTAAGAGGTTCATATGATTTTGTAGTTGTAGCAGAAATGCCAAGTTTTGATGATTTTGCAGCAATTAAATTAGTTGTTGAGGGATCTGGTGCAGTTAAAAACTTAACAATGTTAGAGGCTATTGATTTTACTAAAGCTACATCAAAAGCAAGTAAAATTGGTTATAAAGCACCCGGTCAGTAATTTTACATATAACTTCCAGTATCGGACTGGAAGTTATATTAACTTTTTTTCAATTTAGTTGAGAATTTCAAATTTTCACTTTTAAAATTTGAAGAGTTTTTTTTTATATAATCATCCATTATTTTGACTTTTTCAGCCTCAAATTCAGAAACTTTTCTTGTATTTAAATCAACATATAAAGCTAAGATTTCGATGGTTGATGCTAAATATTTTTTCTCCTTATGGATCATCTCCATTTTATATTGAAGTCTTTTTTTATCATGATCGAAAAAAATTAAATTAATATCTACTTCATCGTCAACTCTTAATTCTTGATTATAAGTAATATTTGACTCAACAATCATAGTGCTTTTACCTGTTGTTTTTGCTGAATGTTCTCCCATTTTAAAAATATTATTTAACGTATCTGCACCATACTTATCAAAAATTAAAAGATAGTAAGTAACATTCATGTGATTATTATAATCAATCCATTCTTTAATTATTTTTTGGGAACTAAGATAAATAGCCATTTTAGTTAAAATTTAAAGATTATTTAATGATTTGGATTTTCGTTATCCACTACGAGACATATTTCAGATTTAGTTAAAAATCTTCTTCCAGTTCCATTATCTAATGAAAACATTCCACCAATTCCTTTTACGGCATCTATCGTAAGATCAGTATGTTTCCATTTTTCATATTGATCACCATTCATATAAAATGGAACTCCACCTATTTCTCCAAGTTTAATATCATTGTCTCCCAATGGAAATTCACCTTCTTGGAAACACATAGGAGCACTCCCATCACAACATCCACCTGATTGATGAAACATTAATTTTTCACCATATTTTTCTTTAAGTTCAGATAATAAACTAAGTGCCGAATGTGTTGCAGATACTTTCATATTTTTTCTCTGGCCCATGATATCGAATCATGGACCAGTATATATTATTTGATTAAAAGAAGCCTAATTTTTTCTCAGCATAAGAAACATGAAGATTCTTATTCTGTCTGTAATGATTAAGCATCATTTTGTGAGTTTCTCTACCAACTCCAGATTGTTTGTATCCACCAAATGGCGAGTGAGCTGGGTAAGCATGATAACAATTAGTCCATACTATTCCTGCTTGTATTGCTCTACCCATTCTGTGAGCTATATTACCATTTCTAGTCCATACAGCTGCTCCTAAACCATAAAGAGTATCATTAGCAATTTTCAATGCCTCTGCTTCATCTTTAAATTTAATCACAGATACAACTGGTCCGAAAATCTCTTCTTGAGATATTCTCATGCTGTTATTAGCTTCAAAAATAGTTGGTTGGATATAGTTTCCTTTTTCCAATCCACTATTAAGTTTAGCAGCACTTCCACCTGTAAGAACTTTAGCACCCTCTTTTTTACCAAGCTCAAGATAAGATTTAATCTTCTCCATTTGCTCTACAGATGCTTGGGCCCCAATCATGGTTTCCATTTTTAAAGGATTGTCTTGAACAACAGCTTTTGTTCTAGCAATAGCTCTTTCCATGAATTTATCATAGATAGACTCTTGAATTAAAGCTCTACTTGGACAAGTACAAACCTCACCTTGGTTAAGATTGAACATGACAAAACCTTCAATACACTTATCAAAGAAGTCATCATCTTTTTCCATGACATCTTCAAAGAAAATGTTAGGAGATTTTCCACCTAACTCTAAAGTTATTGGAATAATGTTTTGTGCAGCATACTGCATAATCAATCTTCCAGTTGTTGTTTCACCAGTAAATGCAACTTTAGCAACTCTTTTAGATGATGCTAATGGTTTACCTGCTTCTAATCCAAAACCGCTGACAATGTTAACCACTCCTGGAGGTAATAAATCTCCAATAAGTTCCATCATCACCATAATAGAAGCTGGTGTTTGCTCAGCTGGTTTTAATACTGAACAGTTTCCTGCTGCAAGAGCTGGAGCTAATTTCCATGTTGCCATTAATAATGGGAAATTCCATGGAACTATCTGACCAACAACTCCCAGTGGTTCATGAAAATTGTATGAGTATTGGTTATTAGCAATTTCAGCAATTGATCCTTCTTCTGCTCTAATTACTCCAGCAAAATATCTCCAATGATCTATGACCAAAGGTAAATCTGCTGCCATACATTCTCTTATAGGTTTTCCGTTATCTAAACATTCAGCTGTAGCCAATAAATTTAGATTTTTTTCCAACACATCAGCGATTTTGTACAATATGTTTGATCGCGTAGTGATATCTGTTTTTCCCCACTCAGGGAAAGCTGCGTGAGCTGCATCTAATGCTGCTTCTACATCTTTTTCGTCTGATCGTGCAACTGAACAGATTTTCTCATTTGAGATCGGGCTAACATTATCAAAATACTTGCCTGATTTTGGTTCTACAAATTTTCCATTAATGTAGTTTCCATATTTTGCCTTAAACGGAAATTTAACCTTTAAATGAGAAGTATCTAATACAGATGACACTTTCATTGCTTCTGCACTCATTTTTTTCTCCTCTTGTTATTTATATAAATTAATTAAAGACCTTTTTAGGAATGATGTAAATGGGTCAATAATGTTTTCAACTAGAAATTGTATTAATAGAGCTTTATTTTACTAATTTTATTGTCTGCTTTTCTCACAAAATATATTCCTACTGATACTGCAATGAGAGATATCAAAACTTTGAAAGTGATCAATTCCTTAAGAAAAATATAACTCAAGATAGTCCCAAAAATTGGAATTAAATATGAAACTTGTGACTGAAATATCAGTCCATTGTTAACTAAAATTCTAAATCTCAATAACCATGCAATTCCAGTAGAAACTAAGCCAAGATATATCACGGATATTGTGGAATCTAACCTAGGAGAGACATTCCATGGTTGTTCAACAATACTTACAATAGGTATCAAAATCAAAACTGCCCAAACCAGTATTGAGCCAGTTACATTTTCATTTTTTTTCTTACTAATTTTTAAGGTTAAAACACCACCTATTACATAACAAGTTGAGCCTAATAGGATTAGTATTGCGGAAAAAAAATTATTTTCATTAATCAAAATATTATCAGAAAATAAATAAAGTATTCCAGAAAAACCAATTAAGATTCCTATTGTTTTGATAAAATTGAATTTCTCATTCTTTGTATAAAAATGACCAAGCACAGTTGAGCTTAATGGTGTAGTTGACATCAATATCGCAGCCAAATTACTTTGGACTGATTGTACTCCGTACGCAATTAAAAAAAAAGGAGCTACTAGATTTATAAATCCTATCATTGCGAACCAATACCAATCTTTTGAAAAAGCTTCGATCTTTATCTTTTTATAATAACAAAGCAACAAAACTGGTATTGCTCCAAAAAACACTCTTAAAAATGCAATGGTAATTGGTCCAAATGAATAGGTTGCAATTTTTATATTAAAAAAAGCTGATGCCCATATTAAAGCTAACAAAATTAATAAAAGATAATCTAATAGTTTTGGTTGTCTCATTCAGTAATATCTTCAATTTTTCCTTTTGTAATTTTCTTCAAATCTGTAAAATTGATTTTAAATATACAATTTGGATGACCTGCAGCAGCAAATAAAAAATCAAACCTATTTAAAGAATTATCTATATAAATATCAACATTTTCTAAATGGCCTACTGGTGAAACACCACCAATAGTATAACCGGTAATATTTTTTACATTTTCAGCAGTAGCCATCGAAACATCATTAAATTTAATATTTTTTTTAATTTTTCTTAATGAAGCTTTCTTATCTCCAGCAACCAAAAATAAAGTAAACTTATTATCTGTCTTAAAAAGTAAGCTTTTAACAATTGCTCCTACCTCACATCCTAAAGAAGATGCGGCTTCTAGAGCAGTTCTAGCTGAAGTTTCTAAAACACTAACACTTAAATTTTTGTCGAATTCTTTAATAATTTTATCAACTCTTTGAACTGGTTCTTTATCAAGTAATGTCATTATTCAACTCTGAATTGTTAGTATTTTTAGTCTTTTAAATATACACTTATGTTAAAAATGCATAGGTGTTATTAAGTAAAAGAGGATTATTTATCAGTCTTTATTTGGTATCACAACCCACAAGATTACAGAGGAGATATAATGAGCGCAAAAAATGTATTAAAGGTTATAAAAGACAAAGAGATCGATTACGTTGATCTAAGATTCACTGACCCTAGAGGTAAACTTCAACACGTCACGATGGATACTAAAGTAGTTGACGAAGATATGTTAAACGATGGAATTTTCTTTGACGGCTCCTCAATTGCAGGCTGGAAAGCTATCAATGAATCTGACATGATTCTAAAGCCTGATTTAAGCAGAACAGTGGTTGATCCATTTACATCTCATAATACATTAAACATTTTTTGTGATATTTTGGATGCAATAAAAAAAGATCCTTACGAAAGAGATCCTAGAGGAACAGCAAAAAAAGCTGAGGCATATTTAAAAAAATCTGGAATTGGTGATAAAGCATTTTTTGGTCCAGAAGCTGAGTTTTTTGTATTCGATGATGTAAGATTTAAAAATGATATGAATGAAACTGGCTTCAAAATTGATAGTACTGAAGGCCCTTACAACACTGGAAAAAAATATGAAAATGGAAATATGGGACATAGACCTGGTATCAAAGGTGGTTACTTTCCAGTTCCTCCCGTTGATAGTGCACAAGATATGAGAAGTGAGTATTTAAAAGCAATGAAAGACATGGGTATTAAAGTTGAGAAACATCACCATGAAGTTGCTCCAAGTCAGCATGAACTTGGTATGTATTTTGGAACTTTAGTTGATCAAGCAGATAACTTGCAATTATATAAGTATGCAGTTCATATGGTTTCACATTCATTTGGAAAAACTGCAACTTTTATGCCTAAACCAGTAAAAGGTGATAATGGATCAGGTATGCACGTGCACCAATCAATTTGGAAAGGAAATACAGCATTATTTTCAGGAGATAAATATGCTGGCTTATCCGATTTAGCTTTACACTATATTGGTGGAATTTTAAAACATGCAAAAGCTATAAACGCTTTCTCAAACGCAACAACCAATAGTTACAAAAGATTGATCCCGGGATTTGAAGCCCCAGTGTTATTAGCGTACTCAGCTAGAAACAGGTCAGCTTCATGTAGGATCCCTATCACTCTAAGCAAAAAAGCTGCGAGATGTGAAATTAGATTTGGTGATGCAGCTGGAAACCCATACTTAACTTTTGCAGCAATGCTTATGGCTGGACTAGATGGTATTAAAAATAAAATTGATCCAGGTAAATCTTTCGATAAAGATCTTTACGCTTTATCTGAAAATGAAGTCAAAAAAATACCTACTGTTTGTGGCTCATTAAGAGAAGCAATGGAAAGTTTGGATAAGGACAGAGATTTTTTAAAACAAGGTAACGTTTTCACTGATGATCAGATAGATGCTTACATTGCTTTAAAATTTGAGGAAATACATAATTTCGAACACACACCACACCCAATAGAGTTCGACATGTATTATAGTTGTTAAAAATTATTGTCTAGTAGTGGCAATCTTGTTTTTGCCAGGACCTTTTTTAACAACGTAATCTTGAGTTCCATTAGCTCCTGTTTCAACAGATTTGATCAAAGATCTTTGTAAGTTTTTTCTTTTTTCTTTTCTGTCTTCAGACGCTAATAAATTTCTAAATTCAAAAACGTTCATGTAATAATTATATACTAGATATGCATTTTAAGCAATACAGCTATGCAATTTATGGGATACTAAATTTTATTCTACTTTAAAGGACTCCCCGCAACCACATCTCTCTGTTTCATTGGGATTATTGAACACAAAAGTTGAGGAAAAATCCTCTTTTTTATAATCCATTTCAGTACCTAATAAATACATCACTGCAGCAGAATCTATAAAAACCTTAACTCCCTTGTCTTCAATCACCTCATCATTCGGGTTAAGGTCTTTAGAATATTCCATTACATATGACATGCCTGCGCATCCTCCAGATTTAACTGAAACTCTCACTCCTAAAGCATCTTTTTCGGCACTAGACATGATTTCTTTAATTCTGTTTGCTGCATTTTCACTTAATTTAATTATAGGATTCATTACAAATTTAACTCCAACTTTGCAGCATCTGACATCATATCTTTGTTCCAAGGTGGGTCCCAAACTAGTTGAAGATCAACATCATCAATTTCTTCAACTTGCATAGCTCCTTCTTTTACTTCTTTTGGTAAACTCTCTGCAACAGGACAATTTGGTGTGGTTAAGGTCATTTTAATTTCAGCTTTTTTTCCTTTTACTTGAATATCATAAATTAAACCAAGTTCATAAATATTAACTGGTAACTCAGGATCATAAATTTTTCTAATTTCGTTTATAATTTTTTCTTTTATTTCCATAATATTAATCTTCTGTGCTCACTTGCTTTCCGTCATCTTCCATTGCAGAAATCAAAGTATGCCATGATAAAGTAGCACATTTTACTCTCATAGGATATTGTTTTACTCCGGATAGACACATTAGTTTTGTTTTATCATCTTCCTCTAAAATCGTAGACTTTAATTCAGGATTTTCTTTTATCATTCCAAGAAAATCATCTATGATCTCCTTTGCTTCATTATCACTTTTGCCTTTAATCAAATCTGTCATTATTGAAGCTGAGGCCATTGATATTGCGCAACCACTTCCTTCAAAAGAAATATCTTCAACTTTTCTTTGATTATTCAATTTTAGATAAACATGGACATTGTCACCACATAAAGGATTATTCCCTTTAGCATCTTTATTAAAATTCTCAGTCTTCCTCAAATTCCTTGGATTTTTTCCATGTTCTAAAATTATTTCTTGATATAATTCTTTTAAATTCATTTTAAATCAAAAATTTTTTTACATTTGTTTATAGACTCATTCAATTGATCAAAATCACTTTTAGTATTGTAGACACCTACTGATGCTCTTGCACTTGCAGGAATCTCGAGTTTGTCATGTAAAATTTGACAGCAATGGTGTCCAGCTCTAATAGCTACACCATCTTCGTCAAGTATTGTCGCGATGTCATGTGGATGTACCCCTTCAATCGTAAACGATATTACACCGCCTTTATTTTTTGGATTGCCAATTATTTTTACTGAATTATTCTTTTTTAAAATTTCTTGACCATATTCTATTAATTCTTTTTCGTGTTTAATTATATTTTCAATTCCAATACTTTCTAAAAATTTGATAGACTTATCAAAAGCTATCACCTGTGCAGTGGCCATAGTGCCTGCTTCATACTTATTTGGAAGATCACCATAAGTAATACGATCTTTTTTAACTTCTTTAATCATTCCACCACCACCTTGATAAGGTGGTAATTCTTCAAGCCATTTTTTTTTTCCATACAAAATTCCAAGTCCAGTCGGTCCATACATTTTATGACAAGAAATTGCATAAAAATCACAGTCTAGATCTTGCACATCAAGTTTCAAATGTGGTGCACCTTGACATCCATCTACAACAACAATTATATCTTTTGCGTGTGCAAGCTCAGTAATCTCTTTGATTGGTAGGATTGCGCCAGTGACATTCGATAGATGATTAATGGCAATCACCTTTGTTTTTGGCGTAATTTTTTTTTCAATATTTTCAATTGGAATTTCTCCCTCTTCATTTATTTCAGCAAAATTAATCTTTATATTTTTTGATTTTCTCAAATAGTGCCATGGTACATAATTTGAATGATGCTCTAACTCAGTGAGTAAAATTTCGTCACCTTCATTCAAATACTTTTGGCCAAGTGTATTAGCAACTAAATTGAGGGCTTCAGTTGCACCCTTAGTAAATACAATCTCATTTTTATCTTTTGCATTAATATATTTTTGGACAGAAGATCGTGTATTTTCGTATAAATTTGTAGCCGCTACTGCCAAATAGTGAATACTTCTGCCTACATTTGAAAATTCTTTAGTATAGAATTCGTTTATTCTATCAATCACAACTTTAGGTTTTTGAGAAGAATTAGCACTGTCCAAATAAACTAGATCATTGTTTTGTATCTTTTCATCAAAGATTGGAAACTCTTTTTTAATATTATCTATGTTCATTTTTTTAAACCAATCATTTTTTTTAATAAATCTTTAATTTCAGCATCAGTAATCTTTTCGATTACATCAAGCAAAAAACCATTTATCAACAGTCCTTTAGCTTGTTTATAATTTAGTCCTCTAGACATTAAATAAAAAATTGAATTATCATCAAGACTTCCAGATGCTGATCCATGAGAACATTTAACATCATCAGCATAAATTTCTAATTCAGGTTTTGCGTTAAACTCTGAGGTTTCATCTAACAAAATTGCTTTACTTAATTGATATCCATCTGTTTTCTGAGCCTTTGAGTCTACATATATTCTTCCTTGATAAGCAGACTTTGTATTTTTTCCAAGCACACTCTTAATTAACTGATAGCTTTTTGTATTTTCAACCAAATGATTTATAGTAGTTCTTATTTCGTGCTGTTTATTATCATCTAACGAAAAAATACCATTAATAAATGCTGAGGAATATTCGCCTTTTAGATTACAATTTATCTCATTTTTGAAATAATCTGAACCTGCAGAAAAAACAAAAGTTTCAGAAATACTATTTTGTTTTTGATCTATATTATTAAATGAATATTTTAGATTTTTATTCAACGACTTATCAATTTTATAATTTTTAAGAATCGCATCTCTATCCAAATTAAAATTGTAAAAAATATTCATAAAATTTTTTTCACTATAATCACTAAAGAAATCTATTAATTTTAGTGAGCTGTTTTGTTCAAGCTCAAAATCTAACCTTAAATTAATATTCTTTGATTTCATTTTCTCATTGGACAAATGATAAATGATTAAAGGTTTTTTTAATGAGTAGCCTTTTTTAATTAAAATTTTAAAATGTTTATTACTTAAAGCAATATTCAAATCAATTAATGAATTATTGTTTTCAGACATATCAATTGTGTAAGAGTCCTCAATTATTTCAATCTGTTTTTTATCCTCATAACTCAAATCAATTTTTTCAACTCTTCCATTAATAAAAATAATTTTATTATGTTCTAAATCATCAATAAAAATTGATGGATCAATCTTATTTTCAATTGAATAATCATTATAAAAGCTCAAATCTGAAATATTATTACTAATAATTTGATTTATATCTAAAAACTTCCAATTTTCTTGTTTTCTATTTGGGAAACCATTTTCAATAAATTTATTTAGGTAAGACTTTTTTATCTTAATATCTCTATTAGAAAAATTAGAAACTTCTTGAATTTTGTTAAAATCTATTTTTAATTGTTCTTTCATCTAATTAAAACTCTCATATCCTTTTTTTTCTAATTCTTCTGCAAGCTCAGGTCCGCCTGATTTAATAATCCTTCCATTCATTAAAACGTGAACGAAATCTGGCTTAATATAATCTAATAGTCTTTGATAATGAGTAATGATTAAAAAAGAATTTTCATTATTCCTTAATGTGTTTACACCATCTGCAACTATTTTTAGAGCATCTATATCTAAACCTGAGTCTGTTTCATCTAAAATTGAAAGTTTTGGCGCCAGCATTGACATTTGTAGAATTTCATTTTTCTTTTTTTCTCCACCAGAGAAGCCTACATTTAATTGCCTATTAAGTTTTTCTTCATCAAATTTAAGTTCTTTAGCTTTTTCTTTTACGAGTTTTAAAAACTCGATAGCATCAAGTTCTTTTTGTCCACGAGCTTTTCTAATTGCATTAAGAGAAGTCTTTAAAAAAATATTAGTATTTACTCCAGGAATTTCTAAAGGGTATTGAAAGGCTAAAAATATACCTTTATGCGCTCTTTCCTCAGTTTCAAGTTCAAATAAATTTTTATTTTCAAATAATATCTCTCCAGATACCTCATAACCTTTTTTTCCGGATAAAATATTAGATAAAGTACTTTTTCCAGAACCATTAGGACCCATTATTGCATGAACTTCACCTGGGTTTATATTTAGTGAAAATCCTTTTAAAATTGACTTATTTTCAACATTTGCGTTTAAGTTATTAATTTTCAGCATTAACCCACGCTCCCTTCAAGACTAATTCCAACAAGTTTTTGTGCCTCTACAGCAAACTCCATTGGTAATTGCTGAAGAACCTCTTTGCAAAATCCATTAACAATTAACCCAACAGCTTCCTCAGGATTTAATCCTCTTTGTTGACAATAGTGCAATTGCTCTTCACTTATTTTTGACGTTGTTGCTTCATGAGCAACATTTGAGTCAAAATTTTTGTTCTTTATGTAAGGAACAGTGTGTGCTCCACATTTATTTCCCATTAAAAGAGAGTCACATTGAGTATAGTTACTAGAATTTTTTGCCTTCGAATTTATATCTACTAACCCTCTATAAGTCATGTCAGAAAATCCAGCACTAATACCTTTGGAAATTATTTTACTTTTAGTATTTTTACCAAGGTGGATCATCTTTGTCCCGGTATCTGCTTTTTGATGATTATTTGTAATTGCTATTGAGTAAAATTCTCCAATTGAGTTATCACCCTTTAAAATACAACTAGGATATTTCCAAGTTATAGCAGAACCTGTCTCTACCTGTGTCCAAGAAATCTTAGAATTTTTTCCCTTACATAGTCCTCTTTTAGTTACAAAATTATAAATTCCCCCTTTTCCATTTTCATCTCCCGGGTACCAGTTTTGAACAGTCGAATATTTAATCTCTGCATCATCAAGAGCTATTAGTTCAACGTTAGCAGCGTGTAATTGATTTTCATCTCTCATAGGTGCAGTACAGCCCTCTAAATAACTCACATAACTTCCTTTATCAGCAATGATTAAAGTTCTCTCAAATTGACCAGTCTCTGATGCGTTAATTCTGAAATAGGTCGAGAGCTCCATTGGGCACTTTACACCTTCAGGAATATAAACAAATGATCCATCGGTAAAAACTGCGGAGTTTAATGTCGCAAAAAAATGATCTGTTGTTGGAATTACTGTTCCTAAATATTTTTTTACTAAATTAGGATGTTTTTGTATTGCTTCTGACATTGAACAAAAAATGATTCCATGTTTTGTTAATTCACCTTTAAATGTTGTGGCTACTGAAACAGAATCAAATACCGCATCTACAGCTATTCCATTTAATCTTGCTTGCTCTTGAAGGGGAATTCCTAATTTATTATAAGTTTCTAAAAGTTTAGGATCTAATTCTTCTAAGCTCTTAGGTTTATCCTTCATGCTTTTTGGAGCCGAATAATAATATAAATCTTGATAATCAATTTTAGGATACTTAGGTTTTTGCCAGTCAGGTTCTTTGAGAAGCTTAAATCTTTCAAATGCTTTTAATCTAAAATCCAACATCCATTTAGGTTCTTTTTTAATATTTGAAATAAACTTAATTACATTTTCATTTAGACCTTTTGGTGCTTTAATATTTTCAATATCAGTTGTAAAACCGTATTTATAATCTTTTAAATTTTCTATATCTTTTTCTCTAGTATCCATTTTATAATCTTCTTTCAAAGTTTTCTTTTACTAAGTCGTCTAAACTTTTTTTATCAAAAAAATTATTGATGTGAGTTTCAAGTTCATCCCAAAGATTGTGAGTTAAACATTTTGTAGATTTACCATTACATCCTTTTTTTGAATCTTTTTTACATTGGACAGTTTTTACTTTTTCGTCTACTGCATCAAAAATATTTGTTAATTTTATTTCTTTAGCTTTCCTATTTAAAATATATCCACCTTGAGTTCCTCTAACGCTTTGAACAATTTCTTTTTTTCTCAATTTTGAAAAAATTTGTTCTAAATAATCTAACGAAATGCCTTGTCTTAAAGATATATCTCTTAAAGAAACTGGATTAATTCCATCAAATCTAGCCAGATCCACCAAAGCCATTACCGCATACCTGCCTTTAGAAGTGAGTCTCATAATTCCTAATTTTACTGGGTATATATAAACCTGACCAAAATAGTCAAGTATCATGGGTAAAAAAAAGCTAACATTTTGTCACGCAGTTGTGATAAACCTAATTTTTTTTTGAGAATAATAATCAATAACAATTATGGAAAATAAAATATTAGAAATATTTATTCCAGGACCTGCAGGTAGACTTGAGGCCAAATATTATAAGAGTAAAAAAAATACTTCACCAATAGCTTTAGTTTTACAACCACACCCTCAGTATGGAGGGACAATGAATAATAAAGTTGTTGTAGAAACTTTTCATACTTTTATGGAAAATGATTTTTCAGTTTGCAGAGTAAATTTTAGAGGTGTAGGAAAGAGTGATGGAGAATTTGACAATGGCCAAGGTGAATTAGCAGATGCTGCAGCTGCTCTTGATTGGTTAGAGAGAGAAAATTTTGATAATTCTCAGTGTTGGGTTTCAGGTTTTTCTTTTGGGTCATTGATTGCTATGCAACTTTTAATGAGGAGACCTGAGATAAATAGATTTGTCGCAATCTCTCCTCAACCAAATGTTTATGATTTTTCATTTTTGTCTCCGTGTCCAACTTCTGGTATAATGATTTATGGAAAAAAAGATGAATTGGTACCTGTTGAACATATCAATGAACTAAATAAAAGATTAAGTGCGCAAAAAGGTATTAAAGTTGAATTTCAGTCAATCTCGGAAGCAAATCATTTTTTTTCAAAAAATGAAAACGCACTTTCAAAATCTCTTGATAAATACATAAAAAAAGAAACAGCTTTATATTAAAAATTTTTAACTAAAACTCCACCAGTTATCGATTTTTTACATCTAGTTGTATTTGGAAATGAAATAGGCATACCTTTTAGTGATCTTATCGCTAAAAAAGCAAAAGCTTGGGACTCGATAAAGTCTCCATCTAATTCATATTGATCAATTGAATTAAGATTTATATCATCAAAATTACTTTTTATACTTTCTAAGAGATATTTATTTTTTCTTCCTCCACCACATACTAACCATTTACTTTTTTGAGAATTATTATTTTTGTGAATAAAATTCATTCCATTGGAAATTAATTTAGCGGTGAAATCAGTAATGGTTGCAGCACCATCCTCTAATGAAAGTCCTTTTGCAAAAAAAATATCAAAATTTTTGATATCTAAAGATTTTTCAAAATTAGATTGTTCAGTAAAATTGTCCAAAGCCTGATTCAAAATTAATTTGTCTGTTTTTCCAGATCTTGCTACTAAACCTTCTTCGTCATACCTTTTTTTTGAATTTTTTCTCATCCATTCGTCTATCAAACAATTGCCAGGTCCAATATCATAGGCATAAATTTTTTCTTCTAAACCCAAATTATTATATTCTATTGTAGAGGTAACATTAGAAATACCTCCAATATTAAGAATATTCATTGGAAAACCTAAATTAAATTTTTTATTTAATTCATTAGCTAGAGCATTATGAAAGATTGGCGCTAGAGGAGCACCCTGCCCCCCATTTTCTAAATCATTTTGTCTAAAATTATAAATAACTTTCTTTTTTGTTAATTGAGATAGTAACAATCCATCACCCAATTGTTTTGTAATTTTTTTTTCTGGAGCATGAAATATTGTTTGACCATGGAAACCAATCAAATCAACATCAGATTTTGATAGTTCAAGGCATTTATTAACAGCCTTAAAATGAAATAAAGTTATTTCTCTTTCTAAATCTTTGATTTCAACTTGATATTTGATTAAATCATTTGGATTTAAGATTTTATCCCTAATTTTAAGTATTTTTTGAGTTAATTCTTCATCATATTGAAAGTATTTATCAATTAATATTGAAAATTCTTGATTGCCATCTGACTTAATTATGGATACATCTACCCCATCCGATGAGGTACCACTCATTAAACCCATTGCTGTATAAATCTCATCCATTCTTATTTTTTTTTATTAAATAATGTATATTGTGGAACTATAGACTTATGGATAAATTTTTAAAAGAATTTAAAGATAGAGGCTACTTCTATCAATGCACGAATGAAAATGAGTTATCCAAATTAATAAATAAAGAAAAAATTAAAGGATACATAGGTTTTGATTGTACTGCTGAAAGTCTTCATGTTGGAAGCTTACTTCAAATCATGTGTCTTAGACTTCTTCAAAAATATGGGCACAGACCGATTGTCTTATTAGGTGGAGGGACTACCAGAATTGGAGATCCTTCAGGTAAAGACAAAACTAGAAGAATTTTAACTGAAAAAGAAATAGATAAAAATACAAAAAATATTGAAAAAATATTAAAAAAATTTTTAAAAAATAACGATCCAAAAACAAAACCTATTTTTGTAAATAATTATTCCTGGCTTAAAAATTTAAATTATATTTCATTTTTAAGGGAAATAGGAAAACACTTTACAATTAATAAAATGCTTACTTTCGAAAGTGTTAAAACTAGATTGGATAGAGAACAATCTTTAAGTTATATGGAATTTAATTATATGATTTTGCAAGCTTATGATTTTTTAGAGCTAAATAAAAAAGAGAATTGTTCCTTACAAATAGGAGGTTCTGATCAATGGGGAAACATTGTCAATGGAACAGAGCTTATAAAAAGGTATTCTAGTAAACAAGCTTATGGTTTAACTACCCCTCTCATTACATTATCCTCAGGAGCAAAAATGGGAAAAACTGAGTCAGGTGCTATTTGGTTAGATGAAAAATTATTATCATCATATGACTATTGGCAATTTTGGAGAAATATCGATGACAGAGATGTAATAAAATTTTTAAAAATGTTCACAGATTTAGATATTGGAGAAATTGATAAAATGAAGGATGAAGACATTAATAAACTAAAAATTAAGCTAGCTAACGAGACAACTACTATGCTTCATGGTTTAAAAGCTGCTAAAAGTTCAGAACAAGCGGCAAAAGAAGCTTTCTCAGGAACTTCGCTTGGTTCAAATTTACCTTCAATTAAAATTAAGAAAACTGATATTGAAAATAAAATAAATATTATAGATCTCGTGATTTTATCTAAATTAGAAAATTCAAAGAGTGAAATCAGACGTCTTATTAAAGGAAATGCAATAAAGCTGAATGATGAAATTATATCTCAAGAAAATCTGATTATTTCTTATGAATTATTCAGACAGAATTATTTAAAACTTTCTGTGGGAAAAAAAAGACATTTAAAAATTGAGCTAAGTTAATTCTTTTTAATTTTTTCCAATGTTCTTGTAATAAATCTGGGTGTTAAAGTTTTGACAGGATTTACTGAAGTTTTTAAATTTTTTGGAGGGCCTTTGATCTTAAAACTCACTCCAAATACTCCCTCACCAGTTTTTTTTCCAACTAATATTTCACCTAGCATAGGTAATGAACCAATAAAATTATTAATTGTTGTAGCTGGTACCAATGTGCCCTTTAAACTAATTAATTTGTTTTTTTCAACATACCCCTCCATTAAAATAGATATTGCAGGGCCAATTGCATAAATTTCTTCTATGGTCATTAAATCACCCTCATTTTTAAAATTCATTTCAAATTCCGTAAAACGTATACCTTCTCCAGATAAAATATCCGCAATACCTTGTAGGGATGCTAACGTGAGTATCTTTGTCAATATAGGTAGCTCTTTTAATTTAAAATCATAAATCTTTATTTGTGAAACAGATTTTTTTGATTTTTTTGAACTGAAGAAATCAAGTGATCCTTCATCAAAACCTTTTATAAATTTATATCTTTTTACAATAGGTTTTGCCTCATCAACAAACAAGGTGGTAATTTTATTATTATTATCTTTATTAATTGTGAGTTTTAATTTTTTATTTTTTGAAAAGCTTCCAATTAAATCAGCTTTATATATTTCTTTATTTTTAATTAAAATATCACCTTTGAAATTTGATAAATAATACTCACTATCTAAAAAAATTTTTTTTACGTCAATTTTCAAATTACTATTAATATCTATAATTTTTGTATCTTTATCGTTATCTGATAATAAATCCTCAATTAAATTATCAGCATTAAAACTAGCCCCAGTTAAAAAATATTTTTTTTTATTCCTTTTTAATCTGATTGAGTTTTTTTGTTTATCATCATCAAGATAATCTAAATTTACTTCATCTAATCCAGAAATTTGAAATTTTTCATTTAAGACTAGATCTCTTATCTTAATATAGTTTTCATCTTCATTTAGATTAAAAGTTTCAATTATAAGTTCATTATTTCTATTTTTAGATCCTTTAAAATTTAAAATAACCTCATTTTTCTCCTTTTTTTTGTAATTCAAATAATCAACTTTAAAAGGATTACTTTTTATTTTTAGAGTTATTTCAAAATTTTTAGTTTTATTCTTATTTGAAAAAAAATACTCTATATCATCATTTTCATTTTGATAATTTAAATTTCCATTTCCCTCAATAGTAAAATTATTCTTTTCATATTGTAATTTTATTTTTTGATCCAAGAGAGAAATTATTTTTTTTTGTTTAGGGAAAAATTTTTTTAATTTCAAGTTATTAAGTATTATTAATTCATGAACTAGTATTTCTGAGTTAATTTTGAAATTTTCAAATTTAAACCCTTTTTGTATTTCAAAAGAAAAATTATTATTAGAAGTTAATGATATTTTTTCTATTTCAAAATTTGGTAAAAATGGTTTGACTAATAAATCTATATTTCTTTTATCTAAATCAGACTTTTTATGCGCAAAGGTACCATCTACAATAAAATCATCATTCCTTTTTTTTATTGATACTTTTTCTGAGGAAAATCCAATTTTATCAAATTTAAAATTAAGACCTTTAACCAAAAAATTATTTTTACTATAGTCAAAAATAAAATCTAATTTGCGTAAATTGTATTTTTTTAATACATTTAATTCAACATCTTTTACAATACCATTGATCTCATAATTGCTTTTAATATTTCCACTTGAATCAAATTCTAACTTTATATCAGCGATCAAATATCCTTTTTTAATGGCTTTTTCCATTATGAATAATTCAGGAGTATTTTTAAATGTTCTTAAAAAAGAAATTAGGTTTTTTAACTCTAGTGATTTTGATGAAATCTCTAAATTTTCAATTGAAAACTTATCTTCTATTAAGGACTTTAACGAAAGTTGTGTTTTTATATTTTCAATTTCTATTTTTTTATTTTGATATATTAAATTTGTGCCAATTGTTTTGGCTTGAAGTTTAAATTGAAATGGATCTAAAATTAATTTTATTTCTTTTAATTCAGCTTCTAAATTCTTGTCAAATTTTCTTATTTTTTCTTTTATTTGACTATTAAATTTATCAGTCTCAACTCCAAAAATACTTAGGTACGTTAAAGTAATAAATATTAAAAATAATATAGTTATAAAAAGTTTAAAAAATATTTTCATTATGTTTGATACAGCGATTGTTCTAAAAATTCATCAATTTCCCCATCTAAAATCTTATCTGGATTAGAGCTTTCAAAGTTAGATCTATTATCTTTTACTAATCTATATGGTTGTAAAACATAAGATCTTATTTGATGCCCCCAACCTATTTCAGATTTTGATGACTCAGTATTTTCATTTTCTTTTTCTTTTTTTTTTATCTCAAAATCATAGAGTCTTGCTCTAAGCATATTCATGCATGTCTCTTTATTTTTATGTTGAGATCTTTCATTTTGACATTGGACAACAATTTTAGATGGTAAATGTGTAATTCTAACTGCACTATCAGTTGTATTAACATGTTGTCCACCAGCACCACTAGATCGATATGTGTCAATTCTTAAATCTTTATCTTGAATTTCAATATTAATATTTTCATCTACGACCGGATAAACCCAAATACTAGCAAAACTAGTATGACGTCTTGCACCTGAGTCAAATGGGGAGATTCTTACTAACCTGTGAATTCCAGACTCTTTTTTTAACCAACCAAATACATAATCACCTTCAATTTTAATTGTTGAGGATTTTATACCTGCCTCATCACCCTTATGTTCACTTATTAATGTTGATTTATAATTTTTATTATCAGACCATTTTAAATACATTCTTCTCAACATATCTGCCCAATCTTGGCTCTCTGTACCTCCGGCGCCAGCATGAATTTCTATGTAACAATCAAAAGGGTCAGACTCATTTGATAAAAAACAATTAATTTCATTTTTTTTCGCTAATTTTCTCAAATTCTTGATACTTTCTAAAACCTCATTTTGAATGCTGGTATTATTTTCTTCTAAAGCTAGTTCATACAAATCTCCTAAGTCTTTTAGTTGATTTAAAGAACTTTTGTAAGAACTTACCAAATCCTCATACAATTTTTTTTCTTTAAGTATTTTTTTTGAGTTAGACTTATCCTGCCAAAAGTCAGGATTTAGAATTGTTTTATTGTGACTTTGTAATTTTAAATCTATCTTATTTTTATCAAAGATACTCCTTAACTCTTTGATTTATTTTTTCTATCTCTTTTTTAAAGTCTGTATATTTATGATC
>CACJYR010000015.1 GCA_902597675.1 uncultured Pelagibacteraceae bacterium
GAAGTGCTTAAAAGCATATAACTCTCCCTTTTTTGACAAATTTTCTAAAGGATCGCGTTCCAAGTATGTTCGATCGTTTTTGAGATATTTGAATATTTCAAAATTAAAAATCATAAATCCACCATTTATCCACCCTTGATCTAAATTTGATTTTTCTCTAAAACAATTTACCCTATTCCTTTTCAGTTTGATAAAACCAAATCTTGCCGGTGGTCTAACAGCTGAAATAGTTGCAATCCTATTGTGGGCTTTATGGAACTTTAACAACTTCGTCAAATCTATATTTGAAACTCCATCACCATAAGTTAAAAAAAATTTCTCTTTTTTTTTTAAAAACTTTTCTAATCGCTTTAATCTTCCACCAGTCATAGTTTTTTTACCAGTGTTTACAATTTTTATAGTCCATTCTTTGAAATTAGATTTTTTGAAATATTTCTTTATTACACTTCCTTTGTATCCAGTTGCGATTATAAAATCCTTAAAACCAAAACGAGAAAAGTGATCCATGATATGAATTAAAATTGGAATTTTATTTATTAAAATCATTGGTTTAGGCACACTTTTTGTATATTCTGAAATTCTTGTTCCTAAACCACCAGCAAGTATAATCACTTTCATACTTTATTAAATTTCCTATTTTTATAAAATTTATTCACTACCAATTATAACTAAAACGCTTTTCATTGATATCTAACCTAACCATTTCTTTTTCGTTATGTGGTAAATTCAAACAATTGGCTATTATTGAAAATTCGTCAAAATCTCCTTTAAAACCATTCCATATATTTGGGGGTATTGAAATTAAAGAATAATTTTCTGGTGAAAGAAGTATTTCTTGATATTGACTAAAAGTGCTACTTGTTTTTCTTTCATCAAATAAAACAAGCTTTACCTTTCCAAAAATACAAGCGTAGTTAAGAGTAGCTTCTTTATGTAAATGCCATGCTTTAATTTTGTCTTTAAAAATTGTTGAAAAATAAATCTCTCCAAATTTATCGAAAACCTTGCTGTCATTACGCAGCATATGCATCACAGAACCTCTATCGTCTGAAATTATTTTCAGTGGAGTTACAATTACTCCCTCTATATTCTTTTTCATTTAAATAAGCTTTTTTATTAATAGTTTAGATTTTCTTATAACAAAAAAAATAATTGATAACCATGAATAAGGATAAATCAAGTTTTTTAAAAAATGATTAGTAAAACTTATATAAGAAATTCCTGCTTTATCTCCATTAATCAGTATCTTAAAAAAAAAATTAAAAAAATTTCTCATTGAATAATTTTTTGTATAAACATACTTAAAAAAATTAAGGCCTTTTGAACGATAATAATCTAAAGCCTCTGGCAACCTTACAATTTCAACTAATGGATATAAATCTGTCCATTCTCTTACTCCACTAAGATTCACGCTCAAAGCTTTAGAGCAAAAATATGCTTTAGAGTTTCCAAAAGCCTCACAAAAAACTTTTATAAAAAATGCAGTATTATCAAAATTTGACCAGACTTTTTTATCCCTCATATTTTTTAAATTACACACGTGTAAGTTTTTTTTCCAAAGTTCTCTATTAAAACAATTAACATAAAATCCGATTAAATAATCAAAACATATCCTATGATCAATAAGATCAAAAAAATCTAAAATTCTATCTTTTTTTTTGTGGTGAATGAGTTTTTAAATTCTTTGGTAAATTATTAATATCAAAATTATTAGAAAATTTTTTAAGATATGAGGCGTCTAAATAATAAGAATTAATCCAAAAAAAATTTATTTTTTTATTTTTTTTAATTAAATTTATAAGATAATTTAAAGAGTTTTTATTTACTAAGTCGTCATCTCCTAAAAACCAAATAAATTTTCCTTTAGCCATCAGAGACACTTTTAAAACATTCATTGCAAACCCTAAATTTCTTTTATTTCTTTTATATTTAATTTTAAATTTTTTTTTAAAAGGTCTTATTATCTTAGTTATATCCGACTTAGATGCATTATCAGAAATACAAACTTCAAAATCACGAGCATTTTGCTGAGAAATAGAGTTTAAACAATTTCTTAAATGTTCTGGTCTATTATATGTTGGTATACATATTGAAAGGAGCATAGATTAAAAATTATCCTTCATTCACATTATGATAATTTTTTAAAAAGTTTAATTAGTTTTATCTTTAAGCCTCCGATGCTCAGCTGTGCTAAATCTTTCATATTATCAATGGAATACCAAAAACCACTTATTTGTAAAAATTTACATTTATATTTTTTGATTAACCCTGGATAAAAACTTAGTTCAAAATTTTTATAATTCAGCAAATTTTTTTTTAACAATGTATTTCTCATTATTACCATCCCAGAATATATGTAATTAATTGATTTTTTATTATGTGTGGAAATAACTGCATCATAAATTATATTACGCTCAAATCTTGTCACCTTTCCAGCTTTTACCTCTATAGTTCCATAAGGAAGGGTAGCATATGTTCCTAAAAAAGTAATAAAGGAGCCTCTTGAGTTGCAATGGTTTTTAAAAATTTTTTTTAAATTAAAGTCAAAAATAGCGTCTCCATTCAATAATAAAAAGTTTTTTGATTTAATTAAATTTTTGATTTTTGAAATTCTAGAACTTATTGAAGAATTAATTCCAGTATTTACAATATCAATATTATATTTTTTTAGATCCTCAGATTTATAAATAAAATTTTTAATTAATCTTCCCTTATATCCAATAGGTAAGATAAAATGATTAAATCCATTTTTTTTTAACATTTTTATAATATACCAAATAATTGGCTTACTTCTTAAAAGTGCCAATGATTTAGGAATCTTTTTGGAGAGAACACCTAATCTTGTTCCTTTACCACCACAAAGTATCACTGCAGTATTGAAATTATTTTTTTTTGAATTATTCATATTATTTAAAAAAAATAGGTTTAGCGATTTTCAAAAATTGCTCTGAGATATAATCAATATCATGCTGGGATAAATTTGCATGATTAGGTAGATAGATACCATATTTGTCTACAAACTTTGCGTTATTAAGATTTATTTTATTTTTGAATTTATTCTTTAAAAATGGTTGCTGAGCCATATTTCCACATATTAATGGTCTTGATTGAATTTTTTTTTTTCTCAAATATTTAAACACATCAAGTCTATTTTTTACAAAAGTTGCATAACCAAAACTAGATAGGATTTTTAAATTACTTTTTTGACACCAAAAAGTGCTTAAATTTTTTTTATATCTATTATAATTCATTTCTCTAATTAAAGAAATTTTACGAATTTTTTTCAGCTGCTCAAGTCCAAGAGAGGCATTTAAGTCTGTAGATCTAACATTAAATCCAGAATAATAAAATGTGAACAACGATTTGAATTCATCTATTTTAAATTTTTTTTCAAGGTTTAATCTAAATTTTTTTTGAACATCTCTTGCCCATCCATGAGATCTTATTGATAAAGATAGATTATAAAATTTTTTATTCTTTGTTGATATCATGCCCCCTTCAATTGTTGAAATATGATGGCCATAATAGAATGAATGTGATGAAGCTAAACCAATTGTTCCTAACCTTCCCTTGTTAGTTTTACTTCCTAAACTTTCACAATTATCTTCCAATAATTGAAAATTATATTTTCTTTTTAAACTTTTTATTTTTTGAAAGTTGTTGCTATGCCCAAGCACATTTACTACTAAAACCAATCCTGGTTTATACTTTTTACAAATCCTCTCTAGACTATTAATACATAATCCGAGATTTAACTTGTCACAATCACATAATATTATTTTATAGCCCAGTTGTATAAAAGGACTCACAGTTGTGGACCAAGACACTGAGGGTAAGACAACAGTTTTGTTCTTGAGGAAATTTCCCTCAAGTAAAACTTGAGCCATTAATAAATTAGCAGATGATCCAGAGTTAACAAAAGTTGAGTATTTTGATCCAAGAAATTTTGAAAATTTTTTTTCAAAGTTTTTGGTATAAGTAGACTGATTCAAATATTTTCTAGCTTTTAGAAAGTTTTCCATCACTTTATAATCTCGTGAGCCTATTGTGCTATCAGCTAAGTTGTATCTTTTATTTTTCAATTGTTTGCTCCGGTTTAGTGTATTTCAATTTCCAAAGATTATCTGTTTGAGTAGTATAATTTTTTTTATCATAAATTTTTATTTTAGAGAAAGATATTTTACTTTTCGGATTTATTTTATTCCAAATTTTTTGAGCGAATTCTCTAACCGACATAGTTCTACCAGACGCCATATCCCATGTTTGAGGGAATTTTTTTTTTTGTTTTTTAAAATTAATTGCATCAATTAATCCATCAATTACATCATCAATATAATTAAAGTCAGTCTTTTGATTTCCAGATGTCATTTGAAAATTTTTATTTTTTTTAGCAGCACTTATCAAAGATGGCCATAATCTTGTTTTTTTTTCATTTCGTCCATATACATGGTAAAGTCTTATTATTCTTAATTTAAGTTTTTTTTTTCGAGATAAATCTAAACAAAATTTACTGAATATTGCTTTAGTCAAAGCATATATATAATCTGGTTTTTTTTCATAAGTTTTTATTATTTTTCGATTTATTTTAAGGCTTTTTATTTTCTTCTCTTTTTTTGATGAAATAATCAAAAATTTTTTACATCCACAACTTATTGAATTTTCTAATAATTTTTTTGATTTTAAAAAATTAAACGTATAACAATCTTCAAAACTTGAAAATCTTTCATAACCACCTACTGCCGCTAAATGCACCAAAATATCAGTATCTCCTAGCTCTCTCCAATATTTGTCAATACTTCCTACTAACCACTTTACATTTTGAATTTTTTTATTTTTTTTTTTCCTTGTAGAGGCAAAAATTTTATATCCTTTAGATGAAGCTTTTCTAATAAAGTTACTTCCAATATAACCATTTGCACCCGTAACAAATAAATTCATAATTAGAATCAAAAATATTTAATTAATTTTTGATAATTTCCCAGTTGTTGAATACTAAAATTAATTACATCTTTTTTATTTTTGTTTTGGTAAAATACTTTGAACCAATCAAAAGTTAGTTTTAGGGATAATTTGGGTCCCATATAAACTTTCCAATTCAATTTTTTTAATGATTTATCAGAGTTTAATGACAAAAACTTAGCCTCATGTTTTTTATTTTTTCCCTTCTTGATTTTAATTTTGGATTTAGAATTAAATATTTTTTTTCCTAATTTTGCCAAACTTAAGACATTTAAATTTATATTACTTGGTCCAAAATTCCATGAACCGATATAGTTTTTTCCTTTTTTTCCATAAAGTCGTTCTGCTAACTTAAGATAGCCGTGAATAGGTTCTATGACATGTTGCCATGGCCTTGTTGCACTGGGGCTTCTAATTATTAGATTTTTTTTCTTAACAAAAGCCTCAACACAATCTTTTATAATTCGATCCTCAGTCCAATCACCACCACCAATACAATTACCAGATCTAACAGTTGCTACTCTACAGTTATTATTATTAATGAAAGAATTTTTGAAACTTTCCGTAATAATTTCACAGCAGGCTTTACTAGAGCTATAAATATCATATCCACCTAATTTTGAATTTTCTTTAAAATAAATTTTTTTGTCCTCGTTTAAATAAACTTTATCTGTCGTCACAATTATTGCCGATTTAATTGATCTATTGAGCTTAATCGCTTTTAAAAGATTAAAAGTACCTATAACATTAGTCTTTAAAGTATCATCTGGATTTTTATAACTTACTAGTACACTTGATTGAGCAGCTAAATGAAAAAGTATCTGTGGTTTTGACTTTTTTATTGCATTGTTAAGTGCAGAAAAATTTTGGATATTTTTACGATAATCTTTATCTAAAAATTTTGATAAATTTATATCATCAAAAAAATTTGGCTTTGTGATAGGATCAATTGCAAACCCAGTTATCTTTGCGCCAAGTTTTTTTAAGGTAAGAACCAACCAACTTCCTTTAAAGCCAGTGTGCCCAGTTATAAATACTCTTTTTCCTCTCCAGAAAGATTTTACCGATTTTTGTATCATTTTTTATATACTCTTTCCTAATATTCTATAAATTTTCTTATCATTGTAGTAATTTATATTATTCTCATTAATTCCCTTTTTTTTATACCTCTTTATCAACTTAGAAATTGTTTTTTTTAGATTATCTTTTGGAGTAAATTTAAGAACATTTTTAATTTTTTTAAATGATACTTTATAATTTCTTTTATCTTCATTTTTGTTTGAAAATTCAAAATTGATCGAAATATACTTTTTAATTGTATTGATTATGTCTATTATTCTATAATTTTCTTTATTACCACCAACATTAAATATTTGATTTCTAACAATATGATTTTCTGCTTTAAGCACTTTTATGAGTACTCTCGAAACATCATTTACTGAAATAAATGGTCTCCATGAACTTGCTCCAAATAAGCTAATTTTTATTTTTTTAATAGCCATAATAACAAATCTATTTGCGACTAAATCAAATCTTTTTCTTGGAGAGTCTCCATAAACTGTTGATAATCTTAAGATCACAGGACAACATTCTTTAGACTTAAAAGCTAAAATCGATTTTTCACATTCTCTTTTACATTTTGCATATAATGAAACTGGATTTAATTTCGATTTTTCATTACATTCATATTTTACGTTTCCATAAACACTACAACTTGATGCAAAGATAAATTTATTTATTTTCTTTTTGATACATTCTGACATAACAAAAACTGTGTTTTCAAAATTATTTTTAATTGAAAAATTTTGATCTATATTAACTGCTGGATCTCCAACTATTTCACCTAAATGGATTACATCAGAACAATCATTAATTGCCTTATCCAAAATTTTTTTATTATCACAATCTCCATAGAAAATCTTTAATCTAGGGTCAAGCAAAATTTTTTTATCTAGGTGACAACCATAATAATTTATGTCTAAAATGTTCACATGATAATTTAATTTTAAAAGATCTTGTACAAGTATTGACCCTATATATCCCAATCCTCCTATAACTAAAATTTTTCTTTTCGACCTTTTTTTTTCAAACAAATCACTTGTATGAATAAAATCTATAAGTTTATTTTTTTCGACAATTGGTAATAGCATTTTATTAGATTTGAGTAGTATCTTTTTGCTATCCTCAACTTTTGATGCTGGAATTTTTATGAATTTTTTTTGAGTAATTGATGCAGCTTTACTTTTTACATTTAGTTTATTTTTTAATAGGTTTTTTCTTACATCTGAGTCGGTTATAACACCTACTAATTTATTTCTCTTATTTATTACGAAAACTCCATTAAAGCCATTTTTATCAATTTTTACCAAAACATCTTTAATTCTATCGCTCTCATAAACTGTAACATTTTTCAATTTTTCGCTCATAATCAATTATCGACTAAAATAGTTGAGTTTTAAGGGTGTTAAGCTCCCAACATCTATTTTTAATTTTTTGTTTTTAATAATATTTATTTTATCTACACTTAAAGATCCTTGTGGTCTTAATACAATTAAATCAGAGTACTTTATTTTTTCCCCTTTCAATTTATTTTTTCTAAGATAAAGACCTTTCCTTGCAAAAAACTGAAGCTTTTTTTCTTTAGTGGATATAATTTTTTTTTCCTTACCTTTGCTTGATTCTGCTAACCTTACATTTTTTATCATTATTTTTAATTCACCTGGATTTAAAGAAAACTTGTGGTCACCTAATTTTTGTTTTTTGTTATATGTAAAATGTTTTTCAATATGAGTTGCCCCTGCAATAACAGATAGTGCTGGAGTAATAACATCCGGTGTATGATCAGAATACCCAACTTCTAACTTAAATTTTTTTTGAAGCAACTTAATGTTATTCAAGTTTGGGTTTAATGTTGGATATTCAGAAACGCAATGCATTAATGTCACTTTACATTTATTTAAATGCTTCAAAGCCTTTTGAATTTCAAATAAATTACTCATCCCTGTGGATAAAATAACTTTTTTTCTGCTTTTATTAATCTTTTTGAGTAAATCATAGTTATTAATTTCACCTGAGGGTATTTTGATTAAACTTATTTTTAACTTTTCCAAAATATCGTAACTTTCTTTATCGAAAATAGAAAAAAAAATATTAATGCCTATTCTGTTTGCATGTTGAATAGCTTTTTTCCATTTTTCTAAAGAAAATTCTAATGATTTAAACCTTCGATATAATTTTTGATAATTGATTTTTTTGTGATTAAATTTTTGATTTATAAAATTCTCTGTAGTAAAGAGTTGAAACTTCACATAATCAGCATCAGCACTTTTTGCAATATCAATAAGCTTAATTAATTTTTTAAAATCACCATTGTGATTAAGACCTGCCTCAGCAATTATTTTCACTTTATCTTTCAAATAAATTTCCCATAGTTTTAATAATATAATCTAAATCTTTTTTTTTTAATTTATAATGATTTGGCAATCCAAAAATTTTCCCTGAAAGTTTTTCAGCGTTTAATAGTTTCAATTTTCTATAATTTTGTTTTTTCTTAAAATAAGAATCTTGAAAAACTTTTTGTCGATATAATGGAAATTTATATCGAGATCGAATTTCAATACCTCTCTTTTTAAGTTTATTTTTTACTTCATCAATTGAAATTTTTTTTGATATTATTCTTATAGGACACCAAAAATAAGTATGATAAATTTCTTTTATTGGTTCTTGAATTTGAAACCATTTGTTTTTATTTTTTTGGTTTTTAAGATTTTTAAGAAGGTATAAGGAGTTTTTAACTCTTTTTTTATTAATTTGATTTAGTTTCTTTAATTGTACTCTACCAATCGCTGCATTTAATTCACTCATTCTAAAATTGTAACCAAGTTGAAAATGTGTATCTCTATCTTTCATTCCATGATTCCTAAATGATCTACAAAAATCTCGGATATTTTTGTTATCAGTACATAGTATACCTCCTTCACCCGTGGTCATGTGTTTAGTGGCATAAAAAGAAAAACATGACACTTCACCAAAAGTTCCAACATTTTTTCCAAAATATTTAGTTCCATGAGCCTGGGCACAATCTTCTATAATCTTAATCTTATATTTTTTTGCAATTTTAATTATCTTTTTCATTTCACATGAGGAACCAGCAAAATGAACCGGAATGATTGCCTTGGTTCTTTTTGTAATATTTTTTTCTAAACTAATTGGACACATACAATAATTTTCTAAATTTACATCACAAAATACAGGAATACATCCTTGGTGAAGAATTGCTGTAGCACTACTTACAAAAGATATTGCAGGTACTATAACTTCATCACCTTTTTTTAATCCCAATGAAGCAAGAGATGCGTGTAGTGCGGCAGTTCCACTATTTACTGCTACAGCATATTTTGTGCCAATAAATTTAGCATAATTTTTTTCAAAAATTTCAACGTTTTCACCACTTACAAATTTTCCACTTAAAACTACTTTTTTTAAAGATTTAAACTCACTTATTCCAGTTATTGGTATTGCAACTTTAATCATTTCAAATTAGTGAATCTTTATATTTTATTATTCTATTTTTATTCTTAATCAAAACTTTTATAATCGACACACACTCTTTTTTAAAAGAAATAGGTTTTACAGCTAAAATTTTTAAAAATTTTTTATTTTCCATTTTCATATTATGTCTTTCTTTTTCAACCCTCGGATTTCTGATAAATTTTACTTGAGATTTTGCTCCAAATTTTCTAGCGTTTTTTTCTATAGTTTCTGCCAAATCTTTGATACTTAAAAGTTCAGTTGTTTGGTTAAAAACTTCAAAAGATTTTTTTTGTTTATATTTTATCAAATTTGTTATTGATTTAACAAAATCAATTAATGATATAAATGGTCTTTTCTGAAGCCCCTTGCCATAAACAGTTAAATCATGATCAATTACACTCATTGCACAAAATCTATTTATTACAACTCCAAAATTAAAATCAAAATCAAACCTTGTGTTTAAATCAGGATGTAAAACTGTTTCATTTGTCGACACTCCATATACAATTGCAGTTCTCATATCAATTATTTGCGTTCCCCAAATTCTATTTGCTAAATGTAAATTATTTAGATCATTAGATTTAGTAATATGATACCAAGATCCACCCAAGTTAGTAAAAGGCACTATATCTTTCCCATTTTTAATTATTTCAACAAAACCCTCTGGTATCTTAAAATTAGGTTGTCCATAAACTCCTGTAGTAGATGTATTAATTAATCTTATTTTTTTTTTTCCAAATTTTTTCATTGACCATAAAATATTTAATAGAGAGATATTATTATTTTTAAGAGTAAAAGTTGCGCTATTTAAGCTAGAATTTGCAAAAGGTGCGGATGGCTGCGATGCACAATGTATTACGATATCGAATTTGTGTTTTTTAAATAAATTTTCTATAAATTTAGCATTTGTAATATCTCCACTAACGAATTTAATATTTTTAAAACCAAATTTTTTAGCAGTCTTAATTCTATTTTGTATTGATTTTATTGAAATAGCGCTATTAGACATTGATTCAAATACCCATTTTCTTCTAGACAAATTGTCGACACCAATTATTTTGCTCTTTTTAAATTTTTTTGAAATTGATAGTGCCAAAGGCCATCCACAATAACCATCGATTCCTGTTAACAGAATTTTCATCTTTTAAATTTCTTTTTAATAAGTTTTTTTACATTATGATTTCTCAAAATAAATTTGATAATTTTTTTTGTAGAATTTCCACTCCCATAAAGATTAACTTTTTTTTTTATCTGTGATTTCTTAAGTATCTCGATGATCTTCCTTGCAATTTTATCAGACTGGTGGGGTAAATGAAAAACATTATTTTTACAGACTCTTCCCTCCTGTCTAATTCCAAGATTAATTACATATTTTTTAAAAAAACCACACTCAAGAATTCCACAACTTGAATTACCTAGCAATAAACTCGAATATTTCAATAAACTATAAAATTCGTTCATTTCTAAATTTTTATAAACTTTGAAAAATTTTTTTTTTTTGAATTTATTATATTCATTTATTATCGCTTTATAACCAGGGTCAGAGCAAGGATATAAAGCTATTGTTTGAATTTTTAATTTATTTAAAGCTTTTAGTGTTTCAAGAATTTGTTTTTTTGACTCTTTGACTTGCCAAGTTACTGAATGTTGAATAAGTAATATAAATGGTTTTGAAAGATCAATCATAAATTTTTTTTCTAGATAATTTTTTGATTTAAAAAAATTATCCTTAAAAAGATCTAGCGAAGATAGGCCAACGTTATGTATCCTCCAAGATTCCTCTCCCATTTGTTTTACATTTTTAAAGCTTTGAAAATTTGAAGTTAAATGTAAGTTTGCTATTTTGGATATTGCATGCCGTGTAGACTCATCTGTTCCACCCTGTGTTACATCACCACCATATAAATGGATAATAGGAATATTAAAATGCATAGCTGCAATAGCTGCTCCAAGAACCTCAGCTCTATCTCCTAATAAAAATAAATAGTTTGGTTTTTTTTTTTCAAAAATTTTACTCAAATTCTTAATTGTTTTTGAAATTACTAAAAGCCTATTAGAAATAGAGTCTTTTGCCTCAATGCTGTCCAATAAAATTAATTTTTTACTATACTTTTTTATTTCATTTACAGTGTATCCAAAAAAACTTGATAAGTGCATATCTGCAACTAAAATTTTATAATCTATTTTATTGGATAAATTTATCTGTCTTAAGAGAGGTACAAAATGACTAAATCCTCCTCTTTTTCCTGTAAAAAAGTAAATCAGTAGTTTTTTATTTTTCATGGAAATTAACTTTTCCTCAATAAAATATAATCTTCGAGAATTAATCTTTCTAAGCTTGAATTTTTAAATGTGAAAAATGCATCTTGAGGACTACAACACATTGAGACTCCATGAATATTCATTAAGGCATTAAGTAAACAATAAACTCCAGTTTTTTTTGCATTTACTATTAAGGTTTCGTTTGCCCTATGGCCATATGACGTAGCCAATACTATACATGTTTTATTTTTAGACCACATATTTATCTACCAAGTTCTTTTTTTAAATCGTCGTACTCTTTCATTTTTTTTTTCATAAAATTTAAGGTTAGCCTAGTTTTTTCTGCTAATCCTTTCGGAGTTAAGATGTAAACGTAGTTTAGTTTATTAGGATTTTTTTTAAAATTTTTTATTTTAATCAATCCTTTATTTCTTAAGGCATTTAAACAATAATTAAGTTTTCCTAAGCTAAAACCAGTATCTTTAGCCAACTCCCTTTGCGACGAGCTTGGTTTTTGTTGTATTTTTCTAAGTACCTTAAAATAATCTTCTTGATTTTTCATAAGTTTTTAATAAATTATACCGTTCAAATATTGAACAGTAAAGTAAATTTATTTGCTACTCAATTCCACCCTAATAAAAAAGGTGAAGTGGCTTAAAGCTTTATAACAATTTTGTTAATAGTATTTAAAATCTATAAACATGAAAAAAAAAATTCTATACTTTAGTAATTTAAAATTTCAAAAAAAAACCTTAGAAATATTAAAAAGGAAATTTAATCTTATTCTGTCTGATAAATTAAAAAAGAATGAATATAACTCTATAGTGTCTATTATATTACCAATGGACAATTTTTATGCAAAAGATTTTTTTGTTCAATTCAAAAATTTAAGGAGTGTGGTAACACCTACTACTGGTGATATTCACTTAGACAAAATTTTTCTAAAAAAAAATAGAATTAAAATTTTTAATTTAGCTAATCAAAAAAATAATTTAAATAATATAACTTCAACTTCAGAACTAACCATTGGTCATATACTTAATCTTACAAGAAAAATTTTTCATATTTATAAATTATTTATAAAAAATAAAAAATTTGATAAGCATAATTACTTACTATCAAACAAAATGTTAACAATCGGGATTGTTGGGTTGGGTAGGATAGGAAAACACGTAGCAACTAGAGCAAAAGCACTAGGTTTTAACATTATATATTATGATCCTTTTGTAAATAACAAAAAATTTAAAAAAATAAACAATTTTAAAAGTTTTATTAAAAAAACTAATATTTTGACTATTCATATGCATTATAAAAAAAAATATAAGAATATGTTTAATATCAAAACTTTTAAATTATTGAAGAAGCCCTCATATATTATCAATACATCCAGAGGGGAATTTATTAATGAAATTGATCTTATTAAGTGTCTTAAAAGTGATATTATTCAAGGTGCGGGGTTAGATGTTTTGAAAAATGAATTTAAAAAAAAATTTAGAGAAAATCCAAAAAAAAATAAATTATTTAATCTTTTTTTAAAAAACCAAAAATACAATATATTTGTCACTCCAAAACAAGGTGGATCTAACAAAAGTGCATGGGAAATTACTGAAAAATTAATTATCGATAAATTAATAAAATATGAAAAAAATTAAATTTAAGAATGAATTTTGGTGCATAGTCACTGCAAGGAAAAATTCAAAATCCATAAAAAGAAAAAATATTGTAAAAATAAGAGGTAAAGAACTTATTAAATTCTCTTTTGATGAATTATCAAAAGTGAAAAAAATTGTGAAAAAAATAGTTATATCAACTGATGATCCTATTATTAAAAAAATTGCAAAAAAATACAAATTTGAGATTTTTGAAAGAAAAAAAAAGTTATCTGGTGATTTGGTAAACTCAGTAGATGTTGTAACTGATGTATTAAAAGAATCTTTAGATATTTATAGGTATTTACCAAAATTTTTCTTTCTAATACAGCCAACATCAATTTTTTTAAAGTCTGAACATATTGTTGATTTAACAAATAAACTAAAAACTGGAAAATTTAAAAGTGCTCAAACTATTATTAAAGTTCCTCATCAATTTCATGCTTATAATCAAAGATATTTAAAGCATCAAAAAACTGGTTTTATTTTTGAAAGAAAAAGAATGAAAATGCATAATAAACAAACAAAACCAACTTTTTACGCATATGGAAATTTGATTGCAAGCAAAACAGATCAATTTATAAAAGACCAAAATTTTTTTTTAAAGCCAAGCTTTGGTCTACCAATAAAAAATATTTTTGGATTCGATGTTGATAATAAATTTGATTTAAAAATCGTCCAACAATTACTAAAAAAAGAAATTTCTATTTATGAAAAAAATTAGAATTGGCATATCAAAAGAGATTGATTTTAAGCTAGAAAAATACACACAACGTAAGTTTATTTTCAACCAAATTGATTTAAATAATTTTTTCTATGATGTGATATTGGTAACGTCAAATAGTAAGATAGATTATAAAATCATTAACAATTGTAAGAGTATTAGAATAATATTCATTATGTCTCTTCACTTATTAAGTAAAATTAAATTAGATAAATTGAGAAAAGATATCAAAGTTTTATATTTTGATAAAAAAAGTAAAAAGATTTTAAAAACAATTACAGCAACTCCAGAATTCATATTTGGTTTAATAATCTTATTAACTAAAAATTTTTTAAAAATAGAAAGAATATCAAAAAAAAATGTATGGGATCCAAAAAAAACAGCAGAATTCTCTTTCAATAAAATGTTATCACAATCAACCCTGGGTATTATTGGATATGGAAGAATTGGAAAACAACTTGCATCTATAGCTAAAAATTTCGGAATGAAAACAATTATCTTTACAAAAAAAAATAATATCAAATTGACTGATATTGCAAGAAAATCAGATATAATCTCTGTAAATTTATCACTTAATAATAAGAATAAAAACATAATAAATAAAAATTTTTTTTCTAAAATGAAAGTTGGCTCATATTTTATTAATACTTCGAAAGGGCAAATAGTTAACTATTATGACCTTCTTAAATTTCTAAAAAAAAATGTTAAAGGAGCAGCAATTGATGTTTATAAAAATGAGAATGAAAATGATAAGGAAATCAAAAAATTAATATATTATTCAAAAAATAATGATAATTTGATATTAACACCGCATATAGCAGGAAGCACGTTAGACTCTATTATTACTTTACAAAAACATTGTTTAGATAGAATAGAGTCAAATATTTAAAATATGATTTATATTTATGGAAGCGGGGGACGGGCAAAACTAATTAGAGAAATTTTAATTAGGCATAAAGTAAAATCCAAAAATATAGAGTTTATCGATGATTACATTGAAAAATATAAAAAAACATCATATTTATTAAAAAACTTTAATAAAAAAAAAGATCAATTATATATAGGGATTTCAGATCCTAAATTGCAGAAAAAAAAATACTCTTTTTTCAAAAAAAAATTCAAAAGAATTGACAACGATCCATTAATTGACCCTAAAGCTATACTAAAATCAAACATTAAACTCAAAAAAAACGTTATTATATTAGAGAATGCAAGTATTGGGCCTAATGTAGAGCTGGATCAAAATGTTTTTATAGGAGCGAATGTGATAATAAATCACGATTGCAAAATTAAAAAATTCACAACTATTGGTCATGGAGCAAATTTAGCGGGAAATGTTGTTGTAAATGAAAATTGTTTAATCGGAATATCATCAATCTTTAAGCAAAATGTATTAGTAGAGGAAAACGTTATAATAGGTTGTGGAGCCAACATAATCAAAAAATGCCAAAAAAATTCAACCTATTATGGTAATCCAGCAAAGAAATCAAATTAAAGTAAAATTATTTTTTTCTGATATCTTGATATTCACCATTATTATTAATTTTATAATTTTGAATAAAGTTTAATATATTTTCAGCAACTTCATCTGGCATTGGAACCTTATTTTTTTCATTCAATCTTTTAAATTTTTTTACTGATGAAATTTTTTTTTCATCTACTCTGCAGATTTGATTTTGCATTTTTGTTTTAATTAAGCCTGGAGAAATATTTATATATTTTCTTTTGTTATCCTCAAGTGCATAGGACTCAATCAAAAATTTAAAAGCTGCTTTTGAACTACAATAGAGGTACCAACCCGATTTTGGACTAAGCGCTGCACCTGATGAAATAGCAACAATTAATTTAGTTTTAATTTTTTTCTTAATTATAAAATCTAATATTTCTTTATTTGCAAGGACATTAATTTTAAAAATTTCTAAAATTTCATCTAATGAACATTTATGAATATTTTTAATTTTACCCAAAATTCCAGCATTGAGAAAAACATAGTCTAATTTTTTAGTATTTAACAGAATTGATAATTTTTCTCTAATATTTTTTGGATTTTTAAAATTGCAATTAATTGACTTTATTTTCTCATTTTTAATTGAGGATCTGCCAATACAATAAATTTTATTATTATATTTTAATAATGTATTTGCCAGAGATCTTCCCAATCCAGATGATGCACCCGATATAAGTATTTTTTTTTTTTTAATCAAATTATATTTTTGTGAAATATTTTTTACTAAAATTGTCTTTATATTTGCCAGTCACCTTTTTACAAAGCTTGGAAAATGTTTCAATTTTCATTTTTCTTTTTTTTGCCTCAGTCGCATAGTTATCGCTAATCGCATATTTAGATGTTATCAAAGTGTAAATATTTTGAGGCATTGTTAATAACTCATTATTATTCTTAATTAAAGATCCAATTATATTGAAGTATTTTGGATGAATAATTTGCTCAGTTCTCAAATTGCCAAATCCTTTTCCCATGCCTCTGACTGACGAGTCACACTTTGAAATTTTAAACTTTTGTAATTGTCTATAGTTAAAGTAACCCTTGCCACTATGATCATGAAGGTGCATACCCACTTTTTTTCCAGATTTACTTAAAACAGACAGAGGAAATTTAAATTTTCTAAAAACTTTTTCTAAATCCATATCTCCATGAGTGTCGGCAAAATAAACATAATCAATTTTATATTTTGAAACTAATTTACAAACATTTAATAATTCTCGACTGGTATAATTTGTAGTATTAAAAATATTAAAACTGACGTTTAGTTTTGAATATTTTTTTAATTCTTCTGCAAAACAGAGTGCTGCTGGAATGTCTTCTTTTCTTGAACAAATTCTGATCATTGCAATTTCTTTTTGATTATTTTTTGGATAATCTGAAAGTTTTTTTGAACAATAATGATAATCAATCATTATAGATACATTGTTTAATTTTCTACCTTTTGTAATCTTTTTAACTTTTTGAAAATCTAAATTATAAAAAGGATTTTTGCTTTTTGAAGTTTGTTTCCAATAACCAAGTTCTATAAACTTGATCTCAGGAATTTTACAGAGAGAATCGTAATGTTCTCTTGCAAATTTAAAAGGCCAATTGAATTCTCGTACATGACCACCATCCCGGAGCGTTACATCAATTATTTGCATATCTTTCTTGCTAAATATAGATCCTCATAAGTATCAATTTCAAGTGCCTCTGGATAGTTTATTTCATAATAGAATGGTTTTTTTCCGATTCTATTATTGTACTTCATGAAAGTCTTTTTTTTAAAGATAAAAAAGGCACCATTAGATTGAATAATGGGACTCAAGTTCTGAGTTTTAGTTATTATTTTAGAGTTAAAATTAATTGGAATTAACTTTTTTCTTTTATTTTCAATCCAGGCAAAATTATAATCTTTTGTAACTGCTGCAACACTATCATAATCTTTTAATTTCTTAACGGCATCTTTGATGGTTTTTAACTTTAGAAATGGAGATGTAACGTGTGTTGTCACTATTATATCATTATCTTTTTTTGAATATTTAATTAAAAAATTTTTTATCATTCCAAGCGTTGGACTTTCATTTTTTGATTTTTCAAGTTTAATGAACTTTTTATCTCTAGCGTATGCAGTCACCCAAGGAAAATCTTTTTTACATTTATTTAATATTACCTTACTATCCGTATCAATAAAAACTTTTTTTCCTTTCAGCTTTAAAATTAGGTGTTGCCAAAGTTGATTTTTACCAACTTTCTTAAAATTTTTTTTTTTTATTCTTTCAGAATTATGTTTAATAATTATAAAGAAAATCATTTCCTTTATGATTTAATAAAAGAACAAATAATTTCTCTATCTCTTGTTGGATCTAATTCAATACCAAAAACTCTTTTGTATTGTCCCAAAATCAACTTTCCATTATCAACTGGGATAGTTTCTGATGAATTAAAAAATAAACTTCTTATATGAGAATGGCCATTGATTCTTTCATCTACTGGGACATCATCTCTGAGTGATATTAAATCATGTAAATATTTAATATTTTGCTGATCACCTTCTGGATTTTTCCATCTTGGAGCAATCTTGTCTAAAAAAAATCTTACATCAGCTTTATGAAGAATTTCATTTTCCCCACACCAAATACAAAAAGTAGTATGTTTTGAAAAAACATTGACAATACCTGAATTTTTCCAATTTTTTGCAAATTTAGATACCTCATGAGTAATATCTGTAAAAAGTTTATCAGTTTTTAATTTAATAATTTTTTTCATGTTAAAAATTTAAACGTTTTATAACAAATTATTCTGTAAAGTCTACTTAATGTTCATAAATTGAACATTGTTATGAATTAATAGATTGTTTATCCAAAATACTTCTTAAATCTCTATAATCTGAAATGCAAAAATCAGAGCTAATTTGATTGGCGTTCAAAGTGGTATAACCATTTTTGATCAAAACAAATCTAATATTAAAATTTTTTGCAGCTTTGGAATCTACTTCAGTGTCTCCAATTAGAAGTGTCTCTTTTTTTTTAAAGTTACACTTTTTTTTCAAATATTTAAAATGAAACATGCTTGGTTTCTTAAATTTAAATGTATCTGACCCAGCAACAAAATTAAAAAAATTAAATATTTTCAATTTTATTAACAATAATTTTGCATTTTTTTCAAGCTTATTAGTGGAGATTAAAAGTTTAATTTTCTTTTTTCTACAATGTTTTAAAAAATCTAATACATGTTTCTTCAATTTTGATTTTCTACAAATATTTTTTTTATAATATGTTAAAAAAAAATCATTTATCTCTTTATTAATTTCATAGCTGTTCTTGCCCAAAAGTTCATTTATCATATAGGATGACCCTTTATTTGCCACTTTTCTAAATTCTGTTAAATTAATTTTCTTTTTAACTCCAAATTTTTTTAAAGAGAAATTTAAAGCGTCAATTATATCTTCAGATGTATCTGCTAATGTTCCATCTATATCGAATATAATACTCTTAATCATTTTATTAAAAAATTTATTTTTTCCCTTACAAGTTTAATTGTTTTAGCTTTGTTTATAATTCCAGGATAAGACACATATGAAGGATTTTTGTTTATTTGATCAAAATATTTTTTTTTGGAAATTTTAAGCAAATTAATCAATCTTCTCTCAAAAAAGTGATAATTATCATTTTTTAAGAAGCATAAACCCGTTATAGGGAAATCAAAAATATCAGTTTTTGTATAATTGCATGCCAATGTTTTACCACCAAGAGATAAATTCTCTCTTAACATAGTTGACATAGTCCCAATTATAATTTTGCTTTTAATCATCAAATCATATGTCTTATATTTTTTAGGTCTAAAGAAAATATTTTTCATTAAGTATTTGTACTCAAAATTTGTTAGATTTTGTCTATAAAATTTTTGTTCTTTTACAAAATTATTTCTCGAATTTCTTGCTGCTATTTTTACTTTTAGATTTCTAATCATTGCAAATTTAATTGTGTATTTAATTAATTTTATCAAACCCTTTTCAATAGGATAATTTAATTTATTGAGAAATAAGTCCCAACAATTAGCATCTGAAATCAACAAAATATCAAATTTTTTTATCTGTTTTTTAATTTTTTTTTTTTCAAAAATAAAATTTGCAAGTTTTAAACTACCTACTTTATGAAAATTTTTTATGTTTTGTTGAGTCTTATTGTAGTCATTAATTTCATGTTCACCAAAACAAAGGAAGTCTGAAATATTGAATTTATCTATAGGTGTTTCAATTTTTTTTTTCTTTAAATTTTGTATAATTCTATGCTCATATCTTGCACCATTTTGTAGAGCTACAAATTTGTATTTATTACCTCTAAGTTTTGAAAATTCACTAAATCTATAACTATTATCTATGTATGTGAAAATTATTCTTGGATTTATTTGTTCAATAATTGACAACAGGTATGAGTTAAAAATATTTTTTTGAAAGTTATTGATAAATGAATAAAGAATTTCTTTACTTAGGTGTATTTCTTTTACTCGATCAATTCTTGTTTCTAAAATAGTATAACTATATCCAGATAAAACATGCCTTAATTCCCCTGAAGTATTACCATCAAAAATTACTATTTCTCTATTTTTTGGATTTGAAAAAATATATTTTGTTTTAAAGAGAATTTTGAATATTAAAAAAATTTTTCTAATCATGTTCTCTAAGTAAAAAAATGATTAAGGCCATTTTTATTTAATACATATTTTTTCAATCAGTTCACACAAAAGGTGTCCTAATAATATGTGCATTTCTTGAATTCTTGCCGTTGATTTTGATTTTATAATCAAATCTAAATCTGCTTTACCTCTACACAAACCTCCGTTATTCCCTAAAAATGAAATTACACTGAGGCCTTTTTTTTTTGCTTGATGGATTGCTTTTAGAACATTTCTACTATTTCCTGAGGTCGTAATAGCTACCAATACATCACCTTTAATACCAAGACCTTCAATTTGTCTAGAAAAAGCATTTGAATAACCAAAATCATTTGAAATACAAGTTAACGATGCTGGATCAGATGCTAAAGAAATAGATTTTAAAGATTTTCGTTTTTTTTTAAATCTTCCGACTAGCTCTGCCGATAAATGCATACTGTCTGATGCACTTCCTCCATTTCCACACCAAAAAATAGTTTTTTGATTTATTAGTGCCTCAGAGATAATGCTAGATGCTAAGGTAATTTGGTCTTTAAAGTTTGTAGTAAAAGTTTTTTTAAACACCCTGCTGTGTTGTAAAAGATTATTATCAATCAATTTTTTAATTTTTTTCATATTTCGTTTTAAAAGTTATTTAATTTTAATTTTAATAAATTTTGTAATTTTAATTTAAAAATTATTACAATACTTATCATACATAAAAATATAAAGATCGATATAATTTTTAAGTAAAATCTGATTGTATCTCTATAATAAATTATATTTTTAGTTTTGGGGTCCATTTCAATATATAAGAAAGTTTTATACATATCATCAATAAATCCTTTTTTTGATTTCCATCCATAATCATATAAAAATGGTAAGACTATTTTTTCTGATTTATTGGAATTATTTGTTATTTGATATTTGTTTAAAGATAGCCTTTCTATTTCAATTTCTTTTGAAAGATTAAAAAGAGACTCTATACTTAATAAACAGTCGACCATGGGGTAACTTTTACAATTGTTATCTTCTAATTGATTTAAATCATTTACTGTGACTTTAGCCAGACGTTTTCTCTCTAAAAAAAGGATATCATCGAATTGATTTTTTAAACGTGTAATTTCCCTAAATTTGCTAAAGTCTATTTTATTGATTTCACTTTCAAAAATTAATAAGTATCTTATGCCGAATAAATCAAAAAAAAATTTATTGTTAATTTCGTCTAATCTAGGTTCAATAGTTGAATACATTTTTCTATCTGATTTTCTGATTTGATATTTTGAGGCATTCTTAAATTCTCCGTTAAATAAAAAAATGTCATACTGAAAAAAATCAATAGGATGAAAAATATTTTCTTGATTGAAAATTGTTCTCTCTTTGAAATCGGTTTTATATAAAAATTTCCATATTCCCTCACTTAGGTATGTCTTTCCCGAAAAATTTTGTTCATAACTTTTTTGTTTAAATAGATTATAAAATGTTTGATTTTCAAAATTGTTATTTTTCTTAAAAAAATTATTGTTTGACCCTTTCATAGATGAATGATGCATTTTAATTGTAGATGATGTATGCATAAAGGTAGTTAATAATGCAGTAATAACAACAAAATAAAAAATTTTTTTGTTTTTTATTTTAATTATAAAATTCCCAAAAATTAAAATAGAAAAAAAATTTATAATATCTCTGATTGTGTGTGAATTATTTAAAATGGCGAAAGTTAATTTATTTAAATCCAATAAACTAAAAAGTATCATTAAAAGGAAAATATAATTCAAA
>CACJYR010000016.1 GCA_902597675.1 uncultured Pelagibacteraceae bacterium
AAGAAAATATTTGTACAGTGGAAAACTTGATAAAGTTAATAAACTTTTAAATAGAAAATGGTCAATTGATGGAAAAGTTCAAAAAGGTAGACAACTAGGAAAAAAGATCGGTTTTCCGACAGCGAACATAGATATCAAAGATTATGTTCTAGCAAAACCAGGTGTTTATGCTGTTAAAGCTAAGAATATAAAAAAGTTCAAAATATATTAAAGGAATAGCCAATTTAGGGTATCGACCTACATTTAATGGAAAAAAAATATTATTAGAAGTTCATTTATTTAATTTTTCTGGAAATTTATATAATAAGTATTTAAGAGTAGAATTTTTAAAATTTATAAGAGCTGAAAAAAAATTCAAAAATATAGATCAATTAAAAAAAACAAATTAAAATTGATTTAGTAACTGCAAAAAAAGCAAAATGAGTAAAAACCAAATTAATTTACCTAAAACAGCTTTTTCAATGAAAGCTAATTTACCAATTAGAGAGCCAGAAATTCTAAAACTTTGGAAAAAAATTGATCTTTATAAAGAGTTAAGGAATTCAAGAAAAGGAGAGGAAAAATTTGTTCTCCACGATGGTCCCCCATATGCGAATGGAAATATACACATGGGTACTGCGTTAAATAAAATATTAAAAGATATCATCGTAAAGTTTCATCAAATGGATGGTAAAGACTCTGTTTATGTTCCAGGTTGGGATTGTCATGGTTTACCTATCGAATGGAAAATTGAGGAACAATACAAAAAAAATAAAAAAAATAAGAACGATGTTCCGATTGTAGAATTTAGAAAAGAATGCAGAACTTTTGCTGAAAAATGGATAGAGGTTCACAAAGACCAATTTAAAAGATTAGGTGTTGTTGGTGATTGGGAAAACTATTATTCAACAATGAGTTATGATGCAGAGGCACAAATTGTAAGAGAACTTGGAAAATTTTTAAAAGAAGGAAGTCTTTACAGAGGATTTAAACCAGTTTTATGGTCAACTGTAGAAAAAACTGCCTTAGCTGATGCCGAGGTTGAATATCAAGACCATAAATCTGATACGATCTATGCTTGTTTTCCAGTTAAATCATCAAAAATAAAAGAACTTAATGATTGTGATATTGTTATATGGACAACTACTCCTTGGACGATACCAGCAAACAAAGCCTTAGCATACAATGAAAGCTTAGATTACTTAATAATTCAAATTAATGATGACGGAAATTTTAAAAATAAAAAAATTGTTATCGCTGAGGCACTACTAGACTCTGTTTTAAAAGATTGTGAGATTAAAGAATTTGAAAACTTTAAGAAATTTAAAGGTAAAGATTTAAAAGATACTATCTGTAAACATCCATTTTTTGATTTAGGGTATGATTACGATATCCCAATGTTAGAGGCACGTTTTGTAACCACTGAACAAGGAACAGGAATTGTTCATTGTGCACCAAGTCATGGACCTGACGATTTTAATCTTTGTTTAAATAACGGAATAAAGGCAATTGAGACAGTAGATGATGATGGAAAATATACAAATAATGTTTCTCTATTTGAAGGTTTACATATTTTTAAGGCTAACCCCATTGTGATCGAAAAATTGAAAGATCAAAACAAACTTCTTTCAAATGGTGTATTGGTTCATTCATATCCTCATTCATGGAGATCAAAAGCACCCTTAGTTCATAGAGCGACACCACAATGGTTTATTTCTATGGAAAGTCATAAACTGAGAAGTAAGGCTTTAAAAGCAATAGATGATACGACTTTTTATCCAAGCAAAGGTAAAGAAAGATTAAAATCAATGATCGAGACAAGGCCAGATTGGTGTGTGTCAAGACAAAGAGTTTGGGGTGTACCACTTCCTATTTTTGTAAATAAAAAGTCTAATGAAATTTTAATAGACGATGGAGTATTTGAAAATATTGCTAAAATTTATGAGAAAGAAGGTTCTGATTGTTGGTTTTCAGATGACCCTCAAAAATTTTTAGGCAGTAAATATAAAGCGGAAGATTTTGAAAAGCTTAGCGATATTGTTGAAGTTTGGTTTGATAGTGGATCAACCCATTCTTTTGTATTGGAGAAAAGAAAAGACCTTAAATGGCCTGCATCAATGTATTTAGAGGGTTCTGATCAACATAGGGGTTGGTTTCACTCCTCTTTATTAGAGTCATGTGGGACAAGAGGTAAGGCACCTTTCGAATCTATATTATCTCATGGGTTTGTTGTGGATGGAAAAGGTCTTAAAATGTCAAAATCTCTTGGAAATGTAATTGCACCTGAGGATATTTTGAAAAAATATGGTGCCGATATTTTAAGAATTTGGGTTGCTGCATCAAATTATGCTGAAGATTTAAGAATAGATTATTCTATTTTGGACCAGCATTCTGAGTCTTATCGTAAAATTAGAAATACATTTAGATATTTATTAGGAAATATAAATGACAAATATGAAGATATTAATTTTGATAAAATTGACGTTGAAAGCTTGCCGGAGCTAGAGAAATTTATGTTAAGTAAGATTCATTCGCTTAACAAAAAATTTGAAAATTATTTTAAAAAATATGATTTTCATAATCTTTATAAAGAATTGTTGAATTTTTGCACAACAGATTTATCAGCATTCTATTTTGATATAAGAAAGGACACTTTATATTGTGATCCAATTAATTCTGAGAAAAGAAAATCTTGTGTTACAATTTTGAATGTTTTGTTAAAATCTTTACTCAGATGGTTCGCTCCAATATTGTCTTTTACAACTGAGGAAATACATCAACTGATATCAAAGAATACTAAAAGCATCCATTTAGAAAAATTTCTTACTTTTCCAGATAAATTTAAAAATGAACAACTTACCGAGAGATGGTCTCAATTAATAAAAATTAGAGATGTATGTAACATAAGTATTGAGGAAAAAAGAGCTAGTAAAGAAATAGGTTCAAGTTTAGAGGCAGATCTTAATATTCAACTTAATGAAAAATATAAGGAAATAGTTGCAGATATGGATTTATCTGAATTATGTATTGTGTCGAAAACTGTTATTAATTTTGATAATCAGTCAGATATTTTAGTTGAGACAAAAAAAAGCTTCTGGAAATAAATGCTCAGTTTGTTGGAAGATTAGAGAAGACCCATGTGAAAGACACCCTAAATGTCAAATTTCTTAAATAAAAATTTTGTAATAAATTTTTTTATTATTCTGAGCATCTTTGGTCTCGATAGATTTACCAAAGTCTATGTGATTTCTGAAAATGAAAAAAAATTTGTCATCTGAATTATTTGTATCAAAATTTTTGAATATCAATTTAATTTATAATGAGGGAATAGCATTTGGTTTATTATCATTTGATCAAAGTCATATGTACAATATTTTGACAATTTTAATTGCAGCTGTAATTTTAATTATTTTTTTTATGACTTTAAAAAGTGATGGTCTTAAAAAATATTCACTTTTAATGATATTTGGTGGAGCTCTAGGTAATTTATATGATCGAATTTTTTTTAAGGCGGTGCCAGACTTTATTGATTTTCATATCGGAAATTTTCATTGGTTTATTTTTAATGTATCGGATATATTTATTTCATTAGGAGTATTATTTTTGATTATTTTTGAAATAGTTGGTAATCAAAAAAATAAAATTGATGAAAAAAATATTTAAACTAACAACAATTATAATTTCTATTTTAGCTTTAAATTCATGTGGAACTATTAGCGAAGGTTTTAGTTCACAGAAAAAAAATAGTATAGACGAATTTTTGGTTGAAAAGAAATCACCTTTAGTGATGCCTCCAGACTTCAATGAATTACCATTACCGCAGCAAACTAATCAAGTAACTGAGAATGAAAAGAATACGGATATTAAATCATTACTTACTGACAATAAGGATACAGATTTAGATAATCAAAACACTATTCAAAATAAAAATTTTGAAAATTCCATTTTAGAAAAAATTAAAAATAATTAATGATGACATCAGGAATTTTTTTTAAAAATTTTAAAGGTAGTAAACAAAACTCTAAAATAAAAAAAAATCTTAAAAAATTAATTAAAGAAAATAATCAAATTCTTCAATCTTTTAGTAAAAATTATAAAGACCAATTTAAGATCAAAAATTTAGGAATTTTTAAGAGATTTAACGATATACGTATAATTGGGATCGGCGGTTCGTCATTGGGCACAAAAACTATTTATAGTTTTCTTAAAGATAAAATTAAAAAGAACGTATTATTTTATGATAATTTATCAACTCTCAACAAAAAATCTGGAAATAAAAAACATTTAAATTTAATCATCTCTAAATCAGGCAATACTTTAGAGACAATAGTCAATTCTAATATTCTTATCAAAAAAAGTGATAAAAATATTTTTATTACGGAAAATAAAAAAAATTATTTAAATGTGTTGGCTCATAAATTAAAATCAGAGATTGTTCATCACAATAATTTTATAGGTGGTCGATACTCAGTTTTATCAGAAGTTGGAATGTTGCCTGCAGAATTAATGGGTCTTAATTCAAAAAGTTTTAGGCAATTTAATAATTTAATTAAAAATCAAAAATATTTAAATGCGCTCATATCTAATGTGGGATCTACAATAAATTTAATTAAAAAAAGAAAATTCAATTCAGTTATTATAAATTATGATGAAAAATCTCAAAACTTTTTTTCGTGGTATCAACAATTAGTAGCTGAAAGTTTAGGTAAAAAGGGAAAAGGTTTATTGCCAGTTGTGTCTAACATGCCAAGAGATAATCATAGCGTTATGCAGCTTTATTTGGATGGTTTTAAAAATAATTTTTATACGTTTTTTTATGTTCATGAAAATAATACCTCCAAAATAGATAATAGATTTATTTTACCCTCACAAAATTTTCTTAAAAATAAGAATATTCAAAATATTACTTACGCTCAAAAAAAAGCTACAGAAAACGTTTTTAAAAAAAAAAATATACCTTTTAGAAGTTTTGAAATTAAAAAAAGGGATGAAAAAACTTTAGGTGAGTTATTTTGTTTTTTTATGTTGGAAACTATTTTAATTGGAAGAGCTTTGAAAATAAACCCCTATAATCAACCTGCTGTCGAGTTAATTAAAAAAGAGACTAAGAAAATTTTAGTTTAAATTACCGAATATAATTTTGGATATTCCATATTTTTTTTCATCTAGAATTCTAAAATTTTTTGAAAACTCATCATGTTCCCTTTTATGCCTATGTATAATAATCACCCCGTCTTTCCTGAGAATTTTTTCTTGAAAAATGTTATCAATAATATTTGACAATCTTTTCTCTTTATAGGGAGGATCTATAAATATAATATTGAATTTAATCTGAATTTTTTTTAAAAAATAATTAGATATTAAGTCTTCCTCTATAATCTCACATTTTTCTCTCATATTAAAATTATTTAGATTTCTTTTTAAAATTGGCAAAACCCCATTGTACTTTTCCACAAAAGTAACATGTTTAGCGCCTCTTGACAGACACTCTAAACCAAACGAGCCAACACCTGCAAACAGATCTAAAACTATTGAATTTTCAATATCAATCTTAAATTTATTTGAGTGATTAATAATATTAAAAATAGATTCTTTTGCTAAGTCCTTTAAGGGTCTTGTTTCTTTGTCTTTTGGTTGTAAAATTTTTTTTCCTTTAAATTTTCCACCAATTATTCTCATTTTTTTATTACTTTATAACCAATATCTTTTCTAAAAAAACCATCTGACCAATTCAGATTGTTAAGAAGTTCATGAATCCTATTTCTTGATTTTTCAAAACTATCTGATAATGAAACAAAATTTAAAACCCGTCCACCTACTGCCAAAGCAACATCACCTTTTTTAATAGTGCCAGCATGAAATAAGTGGTCATCAGTGTTTAATTGAATTTTATCGATATTTTTGATTTCAACATTTTTTTTGTAGGTCTCGGGGTAACCTTTTGAACACAAGACAACACATAAACTTTTCTTATTATTCCAATTAATTTCGTTTTCATTTAATTTTCCATTACAACATGAATTAATAATTTCACCGAAATCTGTATTTAGTTTAGGAAGAATAGTTTGACATTCTGGATCACCCATTCTCACATTATACTCAATTAAATAAGGTTCATTATTTGTTATCATTAGCCCAGCATATAAAAAGCCTTTATATGATGTTTTTAAATCTTTTAGTGCTCTTAAGGTCGGATCAATTATATTATTTAAAATCTTTTTTTCGAGATCATCATTTATTAATCGTGAAGGTGAATAAGCACCCATACCACCAGTATTTTTTCCTTTATCACCCTCTTGAACTCTTTTATGATCTTGAGCTGTTCCAAAATTTTTGTAAGTAACACCATCACTTAAAATGAAAAAGCTCATTTCTTCACCTTCTAAAAATTCTTCAATAAGAACATTTTTGGCATTACCAAATTTTCCATCAAATATTTCCGTAACAGCTTGATATGATTCTTTTTTGTTTTCACAAATATAAACACCTTTACCTGCAGCCAAATTGTCTGCTTTAATGACTATAGGAAAATTTGATTTGTTTAAAAAATTTTTAGCTTGATTAGTATCATTAAATACTCCGAAATTTGCAGTTGGGATATTATATTTTTTACAAATGTTTTTTGTAAATATTTTTGATCCTTCTAATTGTGATGCGACTTTACTAGGTCCAAAAACCTTAATATCAAAACTTTCTAAATAATCTGTCAATCCATCAACCAAAGGTTTTTCTGGGCCAATTACCACCATTTCTATCTTATTCGAAAGAATGAAATTTTTAATTTCCTCAAAGTTATCTATGTCTAAGTTTATGTTCTCAGCTATTAAGTCGGTGCCAGCGTTTCCAGGAAAACAAAAAATTTTATTAATTTTTTTTGATTTATATAATGCATGACAAATGGCATGCTCTCTTCCCCCACTTCCTATAATCCCAACAATCATGTATAAATATATAAACTATAAATGAATAAAAAATTAGCAAAAGTAAAATATTTACCTAATAATTTTCAAGTAATTGAGTCAGGTGACCATGTCATATGTGCAGTTTCTGGTAAAGCAATCAGTCTTGAAAATTTGACTTACTGGAACGTGGAACTTCAAGAAGCGTATTATTCATATGTTGAGGCTTCTAAAAAAAAAGAGGAATTAGATAATAAATAGTTTTATTTCCAACGATTATGGGACCATATCCAATTATTAGGATTGGCAAGTATCATTTTCTCAAGAGTATTATTTAATTTTTTTGTAATATTTTCAATAGATTCTTGTTTTGAAAAGTGAATTGGCTCGAGAACTTTCATTTTAAACTTAATTCCCTCATATCTTTCGATAAAAATAGGAACAACAGGCATATCAAATTTTTTTACCAATTGAGCTGGAATAGTAGTAGTAAACGCCTCCTCATTAAAAAAATTTGACTTAATACCTTGAGAAACTCTCTGATCTATCATAAGTGCTGTTGAGAAGCCTTGGTTGTTAAGTTTTATTAATTCTTTTAATCCACCAATTCCTTTTTTGATTTGATTGTTACATATATATTTTTTTCTTATTTGCTCCATAAATTTATTTAAAAAGATATTATTTAGTGGTCTATATATTGCTCCAATTTTAATACCTATTTTGTCAATTTGCATCGCCATTAATTCAAAGTTACTAAAATGTCCTGATATGAATATTACTTTTTGATTTTGATCTTTAATATTTAAAAGTATATCTTCACCTTCTAAAGAAATATTTTTACTAAGATTACCATCTCTAAAGTTTTTCATATAAAGATATTCTGCAAAGACTCTCCCATAATTGTTCCACATCGATGATTTAATTTTACTTAATTCTTTAGAATTATACTCTGGAAAAGCTTTTCTTATATTATTATCAATTATTTTTTTTGATCTAAAAACTGGACCAATAATTTCAAATAATTTTCCACTGAGAAAAGATGAAAATTTAACTCCAATAATTTTAAATATAATACAAAGAATACAAATTATAATAAATTGTATTAAATATTTAATTATTCTCATAAATCTTCGAAATATCATTAACAAAAGCTTCTTGATTTATAATCTTTAAATCAGATTTAATATAAACAATTTTATTATTGTTGTTCAATCTCATGTAATCTTTTTCAGTAGTAATAATTTTGCAATTCAAATTTTTTGAAATTGAAATGATTTCATCAATTTCTTTTTGTAAGTATCTATAATGATCAGGAAATTCTATATCCTTGATAATGTTTATGTTATTTTTTTTTAACATTGATATAAAAGTCTTATGATTTCCTATACCTGAAAAAACTAAATACTTATCACCCTTATCAAACTCATTTATATTTAAGGGGATGTATTCCCCTTGATAAATATTGATATTAGCATCGATATTATGAATATATTCTACAATATTATCAATATTTTCATTATTTCCATTTAGAAAAACATTTTTATATTTTTTTAAATTTCTAATATTTTCTCTGAGTGGTCCAGATGGAATAGTAAAACCATTACCAATCCAGTTATCAATATTAAAACAAGCAATACTATAATTATAATCTATTGATGGATCTTGTAAACCATCATCAAAAATTGCAAGCTCAAAATTTTTATTTATTGCTTGTTTAATAGATAAGGATCTATCTTTTGATTTAAACAGTGTACCATGATTTGCTAATATTTTTTGCTCATCAATTTGATCTGAATAATATTTTTTAATAAAACAAGTTCTTATCTTATCTTTTAAAATTTCATTAATCTTTAAGCTTAAGGAGGTTTTTCCTGTACCCCCTAGATATATATTTCCTACACAAATAGTTTTAATTTTTGAATATTTATTTTTTTTTGTTGTTAAGTTTTTGAGAGATTTAAAAATTTTGAGTAATAAGGATATAGGTAAAAATAAATAGGAAAGAATGCTAGGTTTTTTGTAATCCCAAAATTTGGGTTTTTTAAATTTCATTATGAATTGATTTATCTAACTCATTTAGGGTTTTTTTAAGTATAGTTGTACCAAGATATTTCATTTTTTTTACTTTTTTCATATTTTTTTTGAAAACTATTGAATTCGCGCACTCTTGAGGAGTTTTTACTTTGGATGATATTTTCAAATGATTCAGGTATTTATAAACATCTTTAAAATTATCGATATTAGGTCCATGCAATATTTTTGCTCCAAACCTTGCGGGTTCTAAAGGATTTTGGCCACCTCTTTTGATAATTGATCCACCTAAAAAAACAGTTGTGGCAAATTTGTAAAACTTTTTAGACTCTCCAAAAGTATTAACAATATAAATATCTATACCGTTCAGCTTTTTTTTATTCGAGTCTCGAGAAATCACATTAAGCCCAAGCCTTCTTATTTGGGAGATAATTTCCTCAACTCTATCAATATGTCTTGGTATTATAATTGTAATTGTATTCCTGGCTTTTTTTTTTAAGAGAATATGTGTTTTTGCAGCAAATAATTCTTCAGAACCATGTGTGCTTGCCGCTACAAATGTTTTATATTTATTAAATTGTGAAAATAATTTTTTATCTGACTGATTATTACTAAAATTATTATATTCAATAAACTTTAAATTTCCAATAGATTTTATATTCTTAACATTTAATCTTTTTAAAAAATAATTTGTTTCAGAGTTTTGAGAATAGGCTATGTCTATTAATCCAAAAATTGAGTGTGAAAATTTTTTTAAACATGACCATCGATTAAAAGATTTTCTAGTAATTCTTGCGTTCAGAAGGACCAAACGAATATTTTTTTCTTTGATTGATTTAAACATGCTTGGCCAAATTTCAGATTCTAAAAAAATTGCAACATCTGGTCTCCAATGATCCAAAAATTTTTTGGAGAATAAAATATGGTCAATTGGATAAAACTGATGAATAGTTTTTTTAAATCTCATTTTGTCTAATATTTTTGAAGAGCTTAATGTACTAGATGTAATTAATATTTTACTTATTGATTTATCATTTTCATACTTTTTAATAATTGGGATAACACTTAATATTTCACCAACACTTGATCCGTGAAACCAAATAAGTTTTCCATTCCCTCTTTTCTTTGAAATGAAACAAAATTTTTCTTTAAACCTTAATTTATCTTCTTTATTTTTAAAGACTCTTAGAACGATAATGAGTGGAGAAAAAAAGAGTATTAATGAGAGTAAAAATTGATAAATAAAAAAAATCATTACCTCTGAAATTGTTTATCATGAAAATTTTTGTATATCTTTGAATTAATTAATAAATCCGCATGTTTGCCACTATCAATTATTTTTCCCGATTCTATGACGTAGATTTTGCTTGAATTTAAAATAGTTGAAAGTCTGTGCGCAATAACAATAGTAGTTTTGTCTTTTGTTAAAACTTTCAATGCATCTTGTATTTTTTGCTCGGTTTCCGAGTCTAGAGATGATGTTGCTTCATCTAATAGAATAATTGAGCTTTTTTTCAACATAGCTCTTGCTATTGAAATCCTTTGTTTTTCTCCACCAGACAGTCTAACGCCGTCTTCACCAATAAATGTTTCGTAATTTTCAGGTAAATTATTTATAAATTCCTCACAATGAGAAAGTTTAACTGCTTCATAAATTTCCTCATCAGTCGCATCTAAATTTGCATATTTTATATTATTTTTGATTGTGTCGTCAAAGAGTGTTGTCTCTTGACTTACTAAAGAAATGTTTTTTCTTAATGAATGCAATGTTATGTCATATATTGATTGGTTATCTATTAAGATATCACCAGATTTACAATCATAAAATCTTGGTATCAAATTAAGAATAGTCGATTTACCAGATCCACTATGACCAACTAAAGAGGTCATTTTTCCACCCTCAAAATCCAAGTTCACTTCTTTAAGTACATCACCATCAGATTTCTTATAACTAAACAAGACATTTTTAAATTTAATATTGGCTTTTTGAACATTTATTTCTTTAGCATTTTCAGTATTTTTAATTAAATTTTTTGTATCAACGACAGGTAAAATTCTTTTAGCAGCCGATATACCTTGGTTAATTATTATATTTAAAGTTGAAAGAGATCTAACTGGTTGATAAGCAAGCATCATTGCTGCAAGAAATGAAAAGAAATTGTTTACGCTTAATTCATTACTAGCGATTAGTTTACCAGAGTAGAAGATTAAAATTGCAATCATAAATCCTGTGAGAACTTCCATGATAGGTGATATTCTTACTATAACTATTCCGATTTTTTTACTTTTTTCTTTTAATTGATTCAAATGTTCATTAGCTCTGTTAGTCTCATACTTTTCTTTTTGAAAAATTTTAGTTAATTTGTGATTTTTAAATAATTCAACTAAATATCTTGTTAAAAATCCTGATTTTTCTTGTGCCTCAGTTGTGACTTTACCCATCCTTTTACCGAGTGATCTCGCAGCTGTGCTAGCTATTGGAATTAAAATTATTGCAATTAGTGAAAGCTTCCAATTTTGTAAAAACATTACTGTCAATAAACCAACTAAAGTTAAACTATCTTTAAAAAGATTAAGGATACCACTACTCAATAAGTTGGTGATGTGAATAACATCATAAGTTAAGTTAGAGATAAATTTTCCTGAATGCTTTTCGTCAATAGATTGTGTATCTGCATTTATTAGAGTGCCCAACATATCTATTTGAAGCTTTTTTTTTATTTCTTCAGCAACATTAATCATCATTACTTTAGCGAAATAAAGTGACATACCTTTTGTTGTAAAAGCTAAAATAATAAGAAATGGAATTATTATTAATAAAGACTGATCTTTTTGAATAAAGATTTTATCTATAGCAGGATCCAAAAGCCAAGCAATTGAGGAAGTGCTTCCAGCGACCAATAAAGAAAAAAAAATAGCTAAAAAAATTTGCTTAAGATATTTTTTTGTATAATCATTATAAAGTCTTATAAGAATTTCTTTCTTATTCATTAAAATAGTCTTCCTATCAAAATATTTGAAAATATAATAATTCCCAAATAATTATTACTTCTAAAAATTCTTAAACACAAAGAAGGGTTTTTTGAGTCAAAAGAATTTATTTGAAAAAAAAATAAATGCAACATAGGTAGCAATAGAAACAAAAAGTATATCAGATTAAAATTCATAATGTATCCTCCAACAAAAAGTGAAGATGTAAAAAAAAAATAACATATAATTAAGAAAAACTTTGCTGTCCCTTTAAACTTAATTGATGTTGATTTTACTCCTATAATTTCATCATCTTTAATATCTTGGAATCCATATATTGTGTCGTATCCTAGTGTCCAAAATATGGCTCCAATATAAAAAATGATTGGGACTATGTCTAATCGTTCTGACATCGAAGTCCACCCAAGTATTAATCCATAGTTAAATGTTATTCCTAAAAAAAGTTGTGGCCAATATGTAAATCTTTTCATTAAAGGGTATGTAAATGCTAATGGCATGGAGGCAAGAGCAATTAAAATTGTAAAATAATTAAAATTTATTAAAACTAAAAAAGCCAAAGAACATAATATTAAAGCATAAAGTAATCCAATTTTAATAGAAATTTTACCTGAAGCGATTGGTCTATTTTTAGTTCTAGTAACTTTTCTATCAAAATTTCTGTCCAAAACATCATTTACTATACAGCCGGCAGATCTCATTAATACCGAACCGAGAAAAAAAAGTAAAAGATAATAAAAATAAATTTGAAGACTTTTGGAAAAATCATAAACTAAAGTTAATCCCCATGCACATGGCCAAAATAATAACATGTAACCGATTGGTCTGTTGAGCCTTGTGAGCTCAATAAATAAATTTAAATGGTTCATAAGATTTTACTTGTAAATAACAAAGGCAAGATTGATAATCAATTTGATTCGCATGAATATAGATTACACTGTTACCGCATTAATGTTTCCTGCAATCCCTTTAATAATGGGAGTATATTCAAACAGATTTCACACTTTAAGTTCTTTAATAAGAAAAATACATGATGAGTATGTCTTTGAGAAACACACTCCACCTGAATGGAAGGATCAATTGATAAATTTAGAAAAAAGAATAGGTGTTTTAAAATTAAGTATTTTATTTGCTGCTTTTGGATTCTTGTTTAATATGCTGACAGTCTTTGGGCTTTACTTAGAGGAATTGTTTATTGCAAGAATAATTTTTGGTTCTTGTTGTCTATCAATGATGATCTCAATTATATTTTTTATTATTGAAATTCAAATCTCAACTAAAGCTTTAAGGCTTCATCTTTCTGATATGGATATTCAATTTAAGGAATAATAACTGCCGGACCAGTTAATAATCTTGTTTCTAGATCTTTGTGAGCTTGAGCAGCATCTGCTAAAGAATATTTTTTTGAAATTTCTAGCTTAAATTTTTTAGATAAAATTGCATCAAAAACTTTTTTTGCTGACTCAACTAGTTCCTCTCTTTTAATTGTATAATGTGCAATGGATGGTCGAGTAAAAAATAACCCTTTAGCATTAATATCTTTTTTTACATCAATCGTGTCTACGTATCCAGATGCATTTCCAAATGCTACCATCATTCCTCTTATTTTTAATGTTTCAATTGAGCCTTTGAACGTTTTTATTCCAACACCATCATAAACAACGTCAATACCATTTTTTCCAACAATTTTTTCGACTTCTTCTGGGAAATTTTTTTCAGAATAATTAATTACGTGGTGGCAACCATTTTTTTTAGCGATTTCTTCTTTAGCTTTTGAGCCAACTGTTCCAATTACTTCTGCACCCAAAGAATTAGCCCAAGGACATAGGATTTGACCGAGAGCTCCAGCTGCAGCATGATAAAGCACTTTATCACCTTTTTTTAATGGATAAGCTCTGTGTAATAAATATTCTGCTGTAATTCCTTTAAGAGTTATGCAAGATGCTACCTCATATGAAATTTCGTCTGGAATTGTAATTAATTTTTCTTCAGGCATAATTTGTTTTTCTGAGTATGCACCAATTGGCATTGATGCATGAGTAACTCTATCGCCAACTTTAAACAATTTTACTTCAGATCCTATTTCTTCAACAACACCACTTGCTTCAAGACCAATTCCACTTGGTAATGGAATAGGGTAGAGACCTGTCCTGTGATAAATATCTATAAAATTTAGACCTATTGATTTATTTTTAATTAAGACTTCTTTTGGACCTGGTTTTCCTATGTCTATATCCTTAATAACCAAAACCTCTGGTCCACCAAATTTTTCTATTTGTATTGATTTCATTTTTTATTTTACAAACGTGCCGTTATGATAATCTTGAACAGCCTGCAATATCTCTGCTTTAGTATTCATTACAAAAGGACCACCTCTTGCAATTTCCTCATTTATAGGTTTTCCAGAAATAACTAAAAATTTTGCTTTTGATCTTGCCTTTACTTGCAAATTTTCGCCTCGTGTGAGTAATATTAAAGTACTATCTTTGACATCATCATGTTTTTGCTCGCCTATTTCTATTTCGCCATCTATTAAATAAATAAAACTATTGTGTGTAGATGGTAGAAGATAATTAAAATTCTTATCTTTATTTAGTTCGACATCAAAATAAACTGGCTCAACATTGTGACCTTTGACTGGACCTTCTGCCTTTTCAAACTTACCAGCTATAACTTTTACTTTTTTATCATTATCTTTATGTACGCTCATTTTATCTGCATCAATATAAATATACTCAGGTTTGCTCATTTTTAATTTTGCTGGCATGTTGATCCATAGCTGAAATCCATGAAGTTTCCCTTCTTTCATTGCAGGCATTTCTGAATGGATAATACCACTTCCAGTTTTCATCCATTGGACGTCACCAGCAGTCATTTTACCTTCACCGCCCGTACTATCTTTATGTTCAAAATCACCAGCAAGCATGTAAGTCACTGTTTCAATTCCTCGGTGGGGATGTGGGGAAAACCAGCTACATAATCATCACTATTTTCAGAGCCGAACTCATCTAACATCAAAAAAGGATCGAAGTAATTGGGTTCAACTCCAATACTTCTTTTTAATTTTACTCCAGCTCCATCTGAAGCTGGGATCGGATCGATGATTTGTTTTACTTCAATATTTTTCATTCGTTTTAATTAATGAATTAATATGTAATTTCAAGGTCACTTTTTATCTAAACAAAAACCTTTAGCACCATTAACTACCAATAATAAAAAACCACCAGCTAAAGCAATATTTTTAAGAAAAGCAGTAAGCTGTACCTGATCAGCAAAATCATTGTGAAAAATAATAGCTGTAGCAAAACAAAATAAACTTAAAGCCGCAGCAGCAATTCTAGTTTGATAGCCAATTACAATTAGAATGGGTCCAATTATTTCAAGAGCAATTGCGGGTATAACTAAAATACCAGGCAAACCAAAACTTTCCATCCAACCTATGGTTCCCTCATAATTGTTGATTTTAAAAATTCCATTTAAAAAAAATAATGCAGATATTAAAACTCTACCAAATAAATCTAATGCTTTAATCATGTTAAATTAATCTTAGTAAATACAATGGCGGATTGTAACATTCTTTGCAAGCACAAAAAAAAATATTTTGTCACCTTTGGTCTTTATTTTTTAAAATATTAAAGTAATTGAATTAGTTTGTTAAGATCTGTAATTTGATATTTTGGTTTAAAATCTAAGTTATCAAAAATGTTATTATTTCTATTTACCCAAATAGATTGGTAACCATAATTTCCACCACCTGAAACATCCCAAGTATTAGCACTTAAAAATGCAACTTCACTTTTACTAATATTATATTTTTTGATTGGCATATCATAAACTCTAGAACTTGGTTTATATATACCAACTTGTTCTATGGAAAATATATCATCAAATAAATTATCCAAATGATTACTTTTTACTAATTGATCCAGTAATGATGGAGTACCATTAGATAAGATAGCTAATTTAAATTTTTTCTCTTTTAAAGCTTTCAAGGTACCTGGAACTTCTCTGTAGGGGGATAAGATTTTATATAGATTAAGTAACTCATTTCTCATCGAAGGATCAATATCAAAAACTTTCATTGATTTATCTAAACTATCTTCTGTAACTTGCCAAAAATTTTTGTGTCTATCCATCAAACTTCTAAGCCAAGTATATTCTAATTGAGTGGTTCTCCAAAAATTTGCAAAACTCTCCCATTTATCTCCAATTTTATCTTTACATTTTTCTGCAGCTGAATTGACATCGAACAAAGTTCCATAAGCATCAAAAATTATTGCTTTAATATTTTTCATAAATTAATTTAACATATATGAGTAATATAAGATTATTTTTTTCGAGTACATTATCAAAAAATATGATTGATAAATTAGATAAATCTCAATCTCATTATTTAACTAAAGTAATGAGGCTGAAAAAAAATGATACTTTTTCTTTATTTAATAAAACTGGTGAATGGGAAGCAAAAATTTTGAATATTACAAAAGATTTTGTTGAATTTAAATCAACTAAACAGTTAAGACAAAAAGAAACTATAAAAGAATTATGGTTAGCTTTTTCTCCTATCAAATCAAATTACCAAAACTTTATGATTCAAAAAGCAACTGAATTAGGTGTTTCAAAATTTTTACCAATAGTTTTTGATCGAACTATTGTAAGAAAGATTAATAAAGATCGGTTAGAAAAAATAGTTATAGAAGCATGTGAACAATCAAATCGAATTACTGTCCCAGTCATCGAGCAAGCACAAAATTTAAAAAGTTTTCTAAATTCTCATTCAATGAATTTAATTTTTACAGATTTAAATTCAGATAATAAAAAAATCGAAAAAACAAAGTTTTCAGATAAACCAATTTGCATCATTATAGGTCCTGAGGGGGATTTTTCAGAACACGAAAGGCAGGAGATTCTCTCGTTTAAAGGAGTACAAGCACTCAAAATTAATGACAATATTTTAAGATCAGAAACCGCAGTGATATCTGCAATTTCGATCATAAATTATGTGATTAATTGATAAATTGTCGCGAAAACTAAAGTGTAATTTTTACAAAAGGGCTTTATATAGCTAGTAAAAATGAAAAAAATTTTATTTATATTTTCTAGTATTTTTATCTCTCAAAATGCTTTTGCAAACCAACCTGTTGATTGGCAATTAGGTTTTCAAAAAGCAGCATCAGAATCGATGAGAGATATTGTAGCCTTTCACGATAATTTGTTATTACCGATAATAATAGCAATAAGTGTATTTGTTTTATTTTTGATGCTTTATGCTTGTGTAAGATTTAGAGCTTCAGCAAACCCTAATCCATCTAAGAGAACACACAATGTAACTGTTGAAGTTTTATGGACTTTAATTCCTTGCTTAATTTTAATTGTTATGGCGGTTCCATCATTTAAAATTTTATATAAGCAAGATACAATTCCAAAAGCAGATTTAACAATCAAAGCAATAGGCTATCAATGGTATTGGGGTTATGAGTATCCAGACGAAAATTTGGAATTTGACTCATACATGATTGAAGAAAAAGATTTAAAAGCAAATCAACCAAGATTGTTAGCTGTTGATAATGAAGTTGTAGTTCCAGTTGGCAAAGTAGTAAAAGTTTTAATCACAGCAAATGATGTTTTACATGCTTGGGCCTTACCTTCATTTGGAGTAAAAAGGGATGCGGTACCTGGAAGAATTAATGAAACGTGGTTTAAGGCTGAAAAAGTTGGTACTTATTATGGTCAATGTTCAGAACTTTGTGGTATAAAACATGCATTTATGCCTATTGCAGTAAAAGTAGTTAGTGAAGATGAATATCAAGAATGGTTATCTGAGGCACGCGTGAAATTTGCAAAAGAAGAAATTGAAAATGATAAACTTAAATTAGCGAGTAAATAAATTATGTATACACAAACAGCATCACACGATCATCATACTCCAACTGGCTGGAAACGTTGGGCGTATTCTACTAACCATAAAGATATTGGGACAATGTATTTAATTTTTGCAATTGTTGCAGGAGTTATTGGAACTGCTTTTTCTGTTTTAATGAGAATGGAATTAATGCATCCTGGTGATGGCATTTTAGGTGGTAATTATCACTTATATAATGTGTTGGTTACTGGACATGGTTTAATAATGATTTTTTTCATGGTAATGCCAGCAATGATTGGTGGCTTTGGTAATTGGTTTGTGCCAATTATGATTGGAGCTCCTGACATGGCATTTCCAAGAATGAACAATATTTCTTTTTGGTTACTGCCTGTTTCTTTAACTTTATTAATTCTATCAATTTTTGCAGATGGCCCTCCAGGACAAACCGGTGTAGGGGGTGGATGGACTATTTATCCTCCGTTGTCCTCAAAAGCTGGACAACCTGGACCAGCGATGGACTTAGCTATCTTAAGTTTGCACCTAGCGGGTGCCTCATCAATTTTAGGAGCAGTTAATTTTATTACTACTATTCTAAACATGAGAACTCCAGGTATGACATTACATAAAATGCCTTTGTTTGCATGGTCTATATTAGTAACTGCATTTTTATTATTATTATCTTTACCAGTATTAGCTGGAGCAATAACAATGTTATTAACAGATAGAAATTTCGGTACCGCCTTCTTTGAAGCCCAGACAGGGGGTGATCCAGTCTTATTCCAACATTTATTTTGGTTTTTTGGTCATCCAGAAGTATACATTTTAATCCTTCCAGGATTTGGAATGATTAGTCATATTGTTTCTACATTTTCTAGAAAACCTGTTTTTGGATATCTTGGAATGGCTTATGCAATGGTAGCAATTGGAATTGTCGGATTTGTTGTATGGGCGCACCATATGTACACAGTTGGATTAAGCACAGATACAAAAGCATATTTTTTAGCTGCAACAATGATTATTGCTGTTCCAACAGGAATAAAAATTTTCTCATGGATCGCAACAATGTGGGGTGGTTCAATATCTTTTAAAACACCAATGGTATGGGCATTAGGATTTATTTTTATGTTCACGGTCGGTGGAGTAACTGGAGTTGTTTTAGCTAATGCAGGTGTTGATACTGCAATGCATGACACTTATTACGTAGTTGCTCATTTTCACTATGTACTTTCTCTAGGAGCTGTTTTTGCAATCTTTGCAGGCTTTTATTATTGGTTCTCAAAAATGAGTGGTTATGAATATTCTGAGTGGATGGGTCAATTACATTTCTGGTTAACATTTATTGGAGTTAACTTGATTTTCTTCCCTCAGCACTTTTTAGGATTAGCTGGAATGCCGAGAAGATATGCTGATTATCCTGATGCATTTGCCGGATGGAATTATATATCTTCAATAGGGTCCTACGTGGCTGTAGCTGGTCTCGCTGTATTTTTTATGAATTTAATTTATGCATTTGCAAAAAAGAAAGCAGCCGCACAAAATCCATGGGGTGAGGGAGCAACAACTTTAGAGTGGACTGTGCCATCTCCACCAAATTTCCATACTTTTGAGGAATTGCCAAAATTTGAAGATGGTCAGGGTACACAAAAATCGCACGGCTAATAAAATAAGAGCATTAAGAACCGATGGATAATTCAAGGCTAAAAAAAAGAAGTTTAAGCCAAGAAGATTTATTTAATCTTTCAGAATTATTTAAATTGATGAAGCCAAGAGTTATGTCATTGGTAATTTTTACCTGTGCCGTAGGTTTATTAACAGCACCTAACATTGTTTCAACTAAAGATGCAATTATTGGAATTCTTCTCGTTTCATTAGGTGCCGGAGCAGCTGGTGCTTTAAATATGTGGTACGAGTCCGATCTTGATGCTTTAATGACTAGAACCTGTTTAAGACCAATCCCAACAGGGAAAGTCAATAGAAATCAGGCTTTGATATTTGGTGTTACATTATCAATAGTTTCGGTTGTAGCTTTAGATTATTTTACAAATAGAGTTTCTGCAGCAATATTATTATTAACAATATTGTTTTATGTATTTGTTTATACAATCTGGTTAAAAAGAAGAACTCCACAAAATATAGTTATTGGTGGGGCAGCTGGTGCTTTTCCACCGGTTATAGGATGGACTATTGCTACAGGCTCTATATCTCTTGAACCATTAACATTTTTCTTGATTATATTTTTTTGGACACCCTCTCATTTTTGGGCACTTAGTTTATACAAGTCCGATGATTACAAGAGAGCCAAAATACCAATGTTGCCACTAACCAATGGAATAGAAAGTACCAAAATCAATAT
>CACJYR010000017.1 GCA_902597675.1 uncultured Pelagibacteraceae bacterium
ATATACCGGGATATACTTTTTTTTTCAGATAAACTTTTAAAAAAATATTTTACAATTTTATCCTCTAGTGAATGGAAAGTTACAACTGCCAATATACCATTTTTTTTTAATACTTTTGTAGCTGCAATTAAACCATATATTAATTCACTAATTTCTTTATTGACAAAAATTCTGAGAGCTTGAAAAGTTTTTGTGGAGCTGTTTATCTTAAAACTTTTTCTTTTTTTTGATTTTTCCACTAATTCGACCAATTTTTTTGTATCAATTTTTTTTGTCTTTCTCTCTTTAACGATATTAAAAGCAATTCTTTTGGCTTCTAGTTCTTCTCCAAAAAATTTAAAAATTTTCTCTAGTTCATGAACATCCAGATTATTTATTGCATCACTCGCAGAAAAATTATTTAAACCCATCTGCATATTTAGATCTCCAACAGAATTAAATGATAAACCTTTTTTTGGATCTTTGATTTGAGTAAAAGAATAACCTAAATCTAAGAGTATCCCTCTAATTTTTTCATTTTTGAGTTTGAGGTTGTCTAATTGACTAAACTTTTTATGTTTAAAAATAAATCTATTTGGGAACTTTTCAGAAATTTTATCCGCAATTTTTTTACTTTCTATATCTCTATCAATTGCAATTACTTGAGTGTCTTTATAACTCAAAATTTTCTTGGTGTAACCACCTTGACCAAAAGTACAATCAATAAATGTGCCACCATGTTGAGGGGTAATAATGCTAATTATTTCATTAAGCAATACCGGATAATGTTTTGGAGCATCCGATACCATGGTGGCGTCCATTTATTTTTTCGAAGACCATTAATTTTTTTGTCTTCGTAAAAATGCGGGTATTTCTAAATCATCCTCTTCTTGATCTTCATCTGATGATCCAATCAAATCTTCAGATGTTGAAGCTTGATTTTCTGTGTTAAATAAATCTGGTTCATCTGTATCTACACCAAATTCCTTTAAATCATTTGAGGACCCCTCCTCAGTATTAGATGAGCTTAATGCTTCATGTGAGAAAGAATTGTCATTGTCCTCTGAGATATTTTCTACGATATGTTCAGCCTCTTGATTTTTCAACAATTCTTCATGATACTGTTTGTTCATATCATCAACTGACTGACCCTGAATATTCTCTGATACAATCTCATTTTCTAGTTTAAGTGCAGTTGCACCATCAGAAATAGGGTTTGAGTTTGTATTCTGAAAATTAAAAGAAGTTGTTCCAGCAGTTGTGCCAAAATCAGAATAACCGGGATTTCGATTTTGAATACGATGGACCATGTTAATAACTGATTTAGTTTCTGGTTGTTGGCCATCTAATGATGTGGCTACAATTGAAACTCTCATTTTTCCATCAAGTTCTGGATCTGTGATAGCGCCGATAATTAATTCAGCTTCAGGATCTACTTCTGCTCTTACTTTATTTACAGCCTCATCAACTTCAAATAATTTAAGATCTTTGCCACCAGTAATATTAACTAACAATCCTTTTGCTCCTTTTAAGGTATAATCATCAATCAGAGGATTACTAATCGCCATTTCTGCAGCTTTCATTGATCTACCTTCTCCTTCAGCTTCTCCAGTGCCCATCATTGCTTTGCCCATTGAAGCCATGACAGATTCTACGTCTGCAAAATCAAGGTTGATCAATCCTGGTCTTACCATTAAATCAGTAATACTCTGAACACCATGCATTAAGACATTATTTGAAAGATTAAATGACTCTTCAAATGTAGTTTGCTCATTAGCAATTTTAAACAAATTTTGATTTGGAATAACTATAATTGTATCAACATGTCTTCTTAGCTCCTCTAAACCTTGTTGAGCTCTTCTCATTCTTGATGGGCCTTCATATAAGAATGGTAATGTAACTACACCAACTGTTAAAATATTTAATTCTTTTGCAGCTCTCGCAATAACATGTGCAGCACCAGTTCCTGTTCCACCACCCATACCAGCGGCTATGAAAACCATATTTGCACCTTGTAGAATATTTACTATATCATTTAAAGATTCGTCAGCAGCAGCTTGACCAATATCAAGTTTTGCTCCAGCTCCTAGACCTTTTGTTAAATTTAAACCAATTTGAATTTTAGATTTTGCTTTACTATGTTTTAAATCTTGAGCGTCAGTATTAACTGCAATAAATTCAACACCTTGCATCCCATTATCAATCATTTCATTGATTGCATTTCCTCCAGCTCCACCTATTCCCATTACCAATAATCTTGGTTGAAGTTCTTTTATTTCTGGTACCTTAAAATTAATTGTCATTTTGTTATCCCCCGTTATTTGTTTAGTTGATGCTCCCATTTAAGGCTGGCTCGATTTAAATTAGCTTTTTTTCTTACATTGACCTTAAATTTTTCAAATATTGTTGGTTCCCATATTTGGAATGTTTTACCCTGACCAACAAAGATCATGCTATTCTTGATTTTTGCATGTTTTAATAATTTTGAAGTAAGTGAAATTCTTCCCTCACTATCAAATTGTAAATTTGTGCTCTCAGACAAAATGGATGTTGCAAAAAAATCTCTTTTTTCTTCAAATGGATTTAAAGAGTCTATTGTGTTTGAAATTTTTTCTACTCTATCTTGAGGCCATGCTTCTATTGATTGATTATTAAAAGAAGGATAGCAAATTACGCCGTTATATCCCAAATTGGATAAATATGATCTATAACTTGCAGGCACTGACACCCTTCCTTTTTTGTCCAATTTGTTTTCGTAGGTCGATAAAAACATAAACCATAAAGTCCTAAAAATCCCTTATTTGGGAATTTATGGGATAATATGGGTTTTTTTGACATGAGTCAACTAATACTATTTATAATTGAAATATACCGATTGAAGGCAATTATGAATCAAAACGCGAATATTTAATAGATATTTAATTTAGATGAGAAGCCAGATGAACTATAAGCCGGGTTCTGTCATTTAAACTTACCATTTGTCTAGGCTTAAGATCACTCTTAAGCTCAAGCAACTAACCCTGATGACGAGCCAAAGATAGCTTTTAGTTTTTCAACAATGTCATCTCTACTTAGTCTTGCTCCCAGTGGGGTTTTCCAGCGTTCATTGTTACCAATAGAACCGGTGCGCTCTTACCACACCTTTTCACCCTTGCCTTGTTAAGGCGGTATATTTTCTGTGGCACTATCCCTAGGGTTGCCCCTGCCAGGTATTATCTGGCACTGCGTCTTTGTAGAGTCCGGACTTTCCTCTTTAAAAAATTTAAAGCGATAAGTCGTTCATCTGGCAGATTCAATCTATTGGTAAAATTAAATATTTCAAGCTAAATTTTTATTGTTATAAAAGGTTTTTACTAATTAATAGGCACTCTTTGTCAATCTTTCCATTAACAAGACTTTGTCTAAATCGTCTTTGAAAAGCTAGTGTAAGATACTTGGTGTTTTTATGAGATTTGAATTTTTTTACATCATTATAGCCAATTTTATGCAGATTTTTTAAAAATAAATTTTCATCAATTCTTGTAGTAAGATTTTTTTCTCTAAACTTTTTAATTTTTTTTTGATCTAAACTATGCCAAAAACTTAATTTGTTTTTAGCTAACATTTCCCATGGAAATTTTTCACCTGGATCTTTTTTTCTTCCAGGAGATATATCAGAATGACCAAGAATATACTTTTTTTTAATCTTATATTTTTTTACTAAAATATTAAGTAATTTTTGAAGTGAAAATATTTGTTTTTTTGAAAATCTTTTATAACCATGTTGGTGGCCTGGATTAGTTATCTCAATACCTATTGAATTTTTATTAAGAGATTTAAAATGTTTCCAGCTTGAGACTCCCGCATGCCAAGCTTCAAAAAGATCTGGAACCAAATTTATTATTTCACCGTTTCTTTTAATTAAATAATGCGAGCTTACCTTTGATTTTGGGTCTTGTAGTCTTGTAATCGCTACAGATTCTTTCTTCATACCTGTGTAATGAATTATAATAAATTTAATATTATGTTTTAACCTTTTGGGTAAATTAAAATTTGGAGAATAACTTGTGGCCATTTTTAAGCCTATTTTTCGATACATTTTGATATTTAATTAATACTTAATTTACTTTATGATCTAATATTATATATAAGTATCAATGATAAAAAAATTCTTAATTATTGTATTTACAACCCTGACGCTAACTCTAAACGTCAATGCTGGATCTGATGGAGATTTAATATTAAAAAAAAATGAACCTGCAGAGGTAAAGGATTGCTTTGAAAAAATAAACAGAGTGACTTTTGCATTTAATCAAGCTTTAGATGGTGTGATTTTTAAACCTGTTGCGTCATTATATAGAAAACTTCCTGCACCAGCTAAAACTGGGGTCAGTAATTCTTTAGAAAATATTTCCCATTTATTAACAATACCTAACAATGTTTTACAAGGAGATTTCAAACAAGCTGGAATTAATACTGGAAGATTTATTATAAATACAACATTAGGTATTTTAGGAATTTTTGACGTTGCTGAATATCTTGGACTTTCAAATTATGAAAAAGAAGACTACGGTCAATCTTTAGCAAAATTTGGAGTTGGTCCAGGCTGTTACATCGTGTTACCAGTTTTAGGTCCAAGTACAGTTAGAGATACAATCGCTTCAACTCTAAATTACCTAGGTGGTGACCCTTGGTACAATGTGACGATCAATAATGACACTCAATATTTTAAGAATTCAGATTATTACTACTCTAAAGGTGCAGCTGGGGTAGACTTTAGAGCTAAAAATTATGACTCAATTGAAAACTTAGAAAATAATTCATTAGACTTTTATGCTTCAGTTAAAAGCCTGTATCTACAAGACCGACAACAAAAAATTCTTAACTCAAGAAAAATAATTAATACCCAGGATGATAGCGACTGGGAAGAGATTAACCAATAAAATTATTAAATGTATTCTAGGAAGATACTTCCAATAGTTTTTTTTTATTTTTTAGTATTGGGTAATACCCATTCAATAGAACCAGATGTATTTGTTCAATCAACAGTAAATAGAGCTTCCAAAATACTTTCTGAAAATTTATCCAAAGAAGAAAAAATAAATCAACTTAAATTAATTGCTGAAGAAACTGTGGATATAAATGGAATTGGTTTCTATACACTTGGATCTATTAGAAAAAACCTCGATGACAATCAAAAAAAGAAGTATTCAGAATTATTTAGGGAATATTTTTTGAAAAGCTTCTCTAGCAGACTTTCTGAATACACTAACCCAGAAATTGATGTTTTATCTAAAGAAGTATTGAGTGAAAATTATACAATAGTGAATAGCCTTTTAAAGGGTACATCAGAAAGGCCAGAAGTAAAAATTGATTGGAGAGTTTATACAAAAAATCCAGAGAATCCTTTAATAAGAGATCTCATCATTGAAGGCTTAAGTTTAGCTAGAACCCAAAAAGAAGAGTTTACCTCTATTTTAAACTCTAATAACAATGACATTAATGCTTTGTTCAAAATATTGAGGGAATTTTCTAATAATTAATATTGAGAATGGTGGGCCCGCCAGGACTCGAACCTGGGACCAATACATTATGAGTGTACTGCTCTAACCAACTGAGCTACAGGCCCTTTAAAATCTTTTCTACTTTGTTTTATAATTTTAATCAATAAACAAATCTTGTAATGGTGGGCCGTGTTGGTTACGCTCCAACTACCCCTGCAATGTCAATGCAGTACTCTACTATTGAGCTAACGGCCCAAAATCAATTTTAACTTTCTAAGAAACTTTTTAATTGTTTGGATCTACTAGGATGTTTCAATTTTCTAAGTGCTTTAGCTTCTATCTGACGAATTCTTTCTCTAGTGACAGAAAACTGCAAACCAACTTCTTCTAATGTATGATCTGTGTTCATACCAACTCCAAATCTCATTCTTAAAACCCTTTCCTCTCTTGGTGTCAGAGTTGATAATATTTTAGTTGTAGCTTCTCCTAAATTAGATTTAATAGCTTGTTCAAGCGGCGCTAAGGCTTTTGTATCTTCTATAAAATCTCCTAAGCTACTATCTTCTTCATCACCTACTGGTTTTTCTAATGACACAGGTTCTTTAGAAATTTTTAAAACTTTCCTGACTTTATCTAATGGCATTCTAAGTTTTTTTGCTAGTTCCTCTGGAGTAGCTTCTCTTCCAAATTCACTTAAAATAAGTCTTTGAGTTCTAACAATTTTATTAATAGTCTCTATCATGTGTACTGGAATTCTAATTGTTCTAGCTTGATCAGCTATTGATCTTGTAATTGCTTGTCTAATCCACCATGTTGCATATGTAGAAAACTTATAACCCCTTCTGTACTCGAACTTATCAACTGCTTTCATTAATCCTATATTGCCCTCTTGAATTAAATCCAAAAATTGTAATCCCCTATTGGTATATTTTTTTGCAATTGAGATTACTAATCTTAAATTTGCTTCAACCATTTCTTTTTTTGCTATTCTTGACTCTTTTTCACCCTTTTGAACTCTGTTTACAAGTTTTTTGAAATCAGTTACAGACATTCCAATTTTGTGACTAAATTCAATTAATCTTTCTCGAATATCTTTAAATTTTTCTTTATTTTTTGAAAAAAATTGCTTCCAAGTTGAATTTGTGTCTAAAAATTTTTTAAGGTTTGGGTTAATTTCATTTCCTACATAAAATTTCAAAAACTCATTTCTTGGAATTTTATTGTCCATAGCTAGTCTCAAAAGATTTCCCTCTAAAGAGACAATCTTTTTATTTTCTACATAATGTTTTTGTACTAGTCCCTCTAAAACAGATGGGGATAACTGCAGTGATTTTATGTCCTCTAAAATTTCTTTTACAATTTTTTCATAGCCTTTTTCCTTTGCTGGAGAAAAAATTTTAGAATTTAAAACACAATCTAATTTTTCTTTTTGATATTTAATAAGTTTATTATAATCCTTAGTCAAATTACTTACAGTTTTAAGAACTTTAGGTTTTATCTCTGTCTCCATTGCGGCTAATGTTGGATTGAAATCTTCATCACCTTCATCACCAGAATTGTTATCAGTTTCAACTTCGCCAGAATTTTTTTGTTTTGCACTTGGACCAGTAGTCTCGTCTTCCATATAATTGGTATCAATATCAATAATTTCTCTGACTAAAATTTCATCTTTTTGAAGTTTTTCATTCCAATCAAAAAACTGTTGGCCAGTTATAGGGCTTTGTGATAAAGCTATTAGCATTACATCCTTTCCAGCCTCTATTCGTTTTGCAATAGCAATTTCACCTTCTCTTGATAAAAGCTCAACTCCTCCCATTTCTCTAAGATACATTCGAATTGGATCGTCGCTTTTCTCGATAGTTTTACCCTCATCTTTTGATGAACCTTCTTTTTTTCTTAAAACTTTAAAATCTGATTTTTTTTCAACTAAGGTTATCTTTTCATCTAAAATATGAATAAAAGCTTGGGCTAGATTTTGATCAGAAAGATTTCTTTTTCCAAGGGATTTACTTAATTCTTCATGGGTAATAAAACCTCTATGGGTTCCACGTCCCATTAAACGAGCAAATGATTTTGTAATTATTCTTTCCACACTAATATATTTGAAAAGATGTATATAATGGCAAATTTTAAAAAATCCATTATTAATTTAATGATATTAATTGACATTTTGCTTTTTTTTTAGCTCTTTTAGCTCATTAAAAGTTGTCTCACTCAAATCTTTTGAAAATTTTGATTCTAATTCTTGTATCCTAAATTCTAAATTATAATTATTTAAATCACGAGCAATGTCCTCTAATAATTCAATAATTTCGTGATCCTTATTAAACTTTTTCTGTAAAATATGTTTTATGGGAGCAAATTTTGTAATTTTATCAATTAATTGAATATCAATATCTAGCTGATCAACAGACAAGTCATTTTCTAATTTTAGTTTGAATACAATTTTTTCAAAAATTTGTTTATTTACCTCAGAAAATAATTTTATATCCTTCAACAAATGGATGTTATCCCGCATCAAATTCAAATTATTTACTACAAGATAAATTAATGAAAATTCTTTTAATTCTACGCCTGACAATGATTGACTTTCGTTGAAATGCTTTTTGGTTTTATCTAAAGATCTGGTTTTTTTTGTATAAAAGTTTTTTTGATTTTGACTTGTGTATGGAGTTAATCCAGATATTTTTTCTATGAAATATTCTAAAACATATTTTTTTATATAATTATCTTTTATTGTGTAAGCTATGGATCTTAATTTTTTCTCAAAAATTGCCATAGAAGATGGATTATTTTGAGAATTTTTTTTATAATGATTAAATATAAATTTATGTATTAAGATTTTATTTTGTTTTGTATAATCAAAAAAATATTCTTTTCCATTTTTATTTACAAAACTATCTGGATCCTCTTGATCTGGTAAAAATAAAAATGATATTTGCTTTTCAGGTTTCATATCTTTTATAGAATTTTCTGCTGCTCTTAAGGCTGCCTTGTAACCACTTTCGTCACCATCAAAACAAATAATAATATCATCAAAAAACTGATTAAGTGTAAATACTTGCTTATCTGTTAAAGAAGTGCCTAAATTAGCAACAGCATTATCTATTCCATTTTTACTTAAACCAACGACATCCATATAACCCTCAACTAAAAAAATATTGTCAAATTTATTAGACAATTTTCTTGCTAAATCTAAATTGTATAAGTTGGATCCCTTTTTGAAGAATAATGTCTCTGGAGAATTAACATACTTAGCCAGAAAATCACTTTTTTCGATTATTCTTCCCCCTAAAGCAATTGGTTGTCCTGAAATATTATTGATTGGAAAAATTAATCTTCCTCTAAACCTTTCAACATAAATATTCTTTTTTTCATCTAAATAAAATAATCCTGTTTCTAGCAAATCATTAATTTGATATTTTTTTTTTAATTCTTCAAATAAATTTGGATTTTTTTCTATAAAACCGATTTTAAATTTTTTAACTTGATCTTTATCAAGTGATCTATTTTTTAAATAATCTCTTGCTTTAGAATATTTTTCATTTTTCAAAAGTTGATTATGATAAAAGTCCACATATTCTAAGAAAATAGATGAGTATATTTTCCACTTTTTTTCTCTTTCTTCATCTTGTTTTGAAAAAATATAAGGTTGCATGCCAGCTAAATTTGCCAAGTGCTTTACAGCCTCACCAAATTTAAAATTTTGAGTTTTCATAACAAAATCAAAAATATTTCCATGTTCGGATGTTGCAAAACAATGATAAAATTCTTTTTCATCATTAACAGTGAAGGATGGAGTTTTCTCATTTTTAAATGGTGAAAGTCCAACATATTCTTTACCTCTTTTTTTTAAACTGACGTATTTTGAAACTACTGTTGACACTTTTAATCTTGTTTTAATTTCCTCTAAATATTCTTTTGGATATTTCATGACTACTTATTAAGTATTTGTTTAATCAGCGCTCCTGCTTTGGAGAAATCAATTTCATCGGCATGTTGTTTTTTTAATTCTCCCATAACTTTGCCCATATCTTTTACTGAATTAGCACCTACTTTAGCTATAATCTCTTCACATATTTTTTTTGTATCTTCCTCATTTAATTGTTTTGGTAAAAAACTTGATAAAATATCATATTCATTTTGCTCAACTTCCAAAAGATCAGACCGATTATTTTTTTTATAAATTTCAATTGATTCGGCTCTTTGTTTCATCATCTTCTTAAATAATTTTTTAACATCTTCATCATCAGTCTCCTTTTTATTTGGACCAGATCTATTTAAGATATCCAAATCCTTGATGGAGGATAGAATTAACCTGTAAGTTGAGATTTTGGTTTTATCTTTTGATTTAAGCGACTTTTTATATTCAGTTTCTATGGTCTCTTTTAAGGACATAATTTTTAATCTACTTTAAAGAAAAAATTCTTCAAAAGAAAAATTGTTTTTTTACAATTTTATAATACATCTCTGTTGCGATAATAAACCTTTTATTGTATTAACCTTTAACTCATGAGTTGTAATTGAACAAAAAAGCAAAAAAAAATAGCTCAAAAATTTCTCAAACTCATACAGGTATTTTAGTTCTTGAAAATAAGAAAGTTTTTAAAGGTATAGGAATTGGTTATGAAGGCGTTGCAACAGGAGAAGTTTGCTTTAATACGTCATTAACTGGCTATCAAGAGATCATATCTGACCCTTCTTATGCAGGTCAAATTATTAATTTTACTTTTCCTCACATAGGAAATGTTGGAACAAACTATGAAGATCATGAGTCAGATAAAATCTGGACCAGAGGAGTAATTTTTAATTCTGAAATAACTGATCCCTCAAATTATAGATCATTTTTACATTTAGATTATTGGCTTAAAAAAAACAAAATTATTGGTATCACTGGTTTAGATACTAGAAACCTTACAAATTTCATTAGAGATAAAGGAGCTCCTAAAGGTACGATTTGTTATTCAAATAAAGGAAAATTCAGTATTAACAAACTCACAAATACAACAATAAAATGGAGTGGTTTAAAAAATTTAGATCTTGCTGAGATCGTATCCACCAGAAAAAATTATATTTGGAAAGGGCTTAAAACTTGGAAAAAAGAAACTGGTTTTGAGAAAAATAAAAAAAAGTCTTTGCATGTTGTTGCAATTGACTATGGAATAAAAAAAAATATTTTAAGGTATTTTTCGAACTTTAATTGTAAAGTTACTGTTGTTCCATGTAAGACTTCTGCAGAAAGAATATTGAGTCTTAAGCCTGATGGAATATTTTTATCTAATGGTCCAGGGGATCCAGCAGCAACTGGCAAATACGCGATCAATATTATCAAAGATCTAATTAAAAAAAATTTACCATTATTTGGTATTTGTTTAGGTCATCAAATTCTTGCACTGGCTCTTGGCGGTAAAACAAAAAAAATGAAATTAGGTCATAGAGGAGCAAATCATCCAGTAAAAAATTTAATTCATGATAATGTTGAAATCACTAGTCAAAATCATGGTTTTGAAGTGGTAAAAGAAACGTTGCCAAAAAATATTGAGGTTACTCATAAATCTTTATTTGATGGTAGTATCGAAGGCATAAGATTAAAGAATAAACCAGTGTTTTCTGTTCAGTATCATCCGGAGTCAAATCCAGGACCACAAGATAGCGTTTATTTATTTCAAGAATTTATTCATAACATAAAAAAAAATGCCAAAAAGAAAAGACATTAAAAAAATATTAGTTGTAGGAGCTGGCCCAATCATCATTGGACAAGCATGTGAATTTGATTATTCAGGAACACAAGCTTGCAAAGCTCTTAAAGATGAGGGCTATAAGGTAATTTTGATAAATTCTAATCCTGCAACTATCATGACAGATCCAGATGTTGCAGACAAAACTTATGTTGAACCAATAACTTTAGATGTTTTAGAAAAAATTCTTAAAAAAGAGAGACCTGATGCAATTCTACCTACAATGGGAGGTCAAACTGCTCTTAATCTAGCTATGGAGGCTGAAAAAAAAGGGATTTTAAAAAAATATAAAATTGAACTTATTGGAGCTAATTCAAAGGCAATTTCAAACGCTGAGGATAGAAAAAAATTTAGAAAAAATATGATAGAAATTGGTTTAGACTTACCTAAATCCGAAATCGTAAACAATAATAACCAGGCTTCAAAGGTTCTAAAAAAAATTGGTTTACCTGCAATCATAAGACCCGCTTTTACACTTGGTGGGCTTGGTGGAGGAATAGCAAAAACAAAGAAGGATTATCTTAGAATTTTAAAAAATGGATTACATGAGTCTCCTGTTAGCCAAGTTTTGGTTGAAGAATGCTTGGAGGGTTGGAAAGAATTTGAGATGGAAGTCGTTAGAGATAAAAAAGATAACTGTATAATTATTTGCTCCATTGAGAATATTGATCCAATGGGGATACATACGGGTGACTCGGTAACAGTTGCACCAGCACTAACTCTCACTGATAAAGAATACCAGGTCATGAGAAATGCATCTATCGCATGTTTAAGAAAAATTGGGGTTGAGACAGGTGGATCCAATGTTCAATTCGCAATTAATCCTAAAAATGGTCGAATGGTTATAATCGAGATGAACCCACGTGTATCAAGATCATCAGCTTTGGCATCTAAAGCAACAGGATTTCCAATTGCAAAAGTAGCAGCAAAATTAGCTGTCGGATATACTTTAGATGAACTTAAAAATGAAATTACCAAAGTAACTCCAGCATCATTTGAACCAAGTATAGATTATGTAGTTACTAAGATACCAAGATTTACTTTTGAAAAATTTTCATCCTCTCCAGCCACTCTTGGCACTTCAATGAAATCTGTTGGAGAAGCTATGGCAATAGGGAGAAATTTTAAAGAGTCTCTTCAAAAAGCTTTGATATCATTAGAAACTGGTTTCTCGGGCCTTGATAGAATATTTAATTTATCAAGACGACAAATTGAAAGAAAACTAAAAGAAAATATTCCAAACAAAATTTTACTTGTTGCTGAAGGAGTTAGAAAAAAAATCAGTTTAGATAGGATTTTTAAATTATCAAAAATTGACCCATGGTTTCTAAGTCAAATTAAAGAAATTGTTGATTGTGAAATAAATTTAAAAAAAATAGGATTGCCAAGAAATTTTACAGAATTTAATAGGATTAAATCTATAGGTTTCTCAGACAAAAAATTATCAGAATTAACAAATCTTTCTGAGGACGTTGTTAGAAAAAAAAGGATAGCACTAAAAATATTACCTGTTTATAAAAAAGTTGATACTTGTGCTGCTGAATTTAAATCTTTCACTCCCTACATGTACTCAACTTATCAAAGAAACTTTTCTATAGTTTCAGAGTGTGAAGCAGAGCCTACTAGTAAAAAAAAGATAATTATTCTAGGAGGAGGGCCGAATAGAATTGGTCAAGGAATAGAATTTGATTATTGTTGTTGTCAAGCAAGCTTTTCTTTAAAAGAAGCTGGTTTTGAAACAATCATGGTAAATTGTAATCCTGAGACAGTCTCTACCGATTACGATACTAGTGATCGACTTTATTTTGAACCTTTAAAAGAAGAATTTGTTTTTAATATCATCAAAAAAGAGCAAAAGAACGGAAACTTAATTGGTATAATTGCTCAGTTTGGAGGACAAACACCAATTAAACTTGCTAAATTTTTACATCAAAAAAAATTACCTATTTTAGGAACTCAATATAGCTCTATAGATTTAGCAGAGGACAGAGATCGGTTTAGAAATTTATTGAATAAATTAAAATTAAAACAAGCAAAAAGTGGAATTGCAAAAACTTATAAAGAAGCGATCAAGATTGCTGATAAAATTGGATTACCTTTAATGGTAAGACCTTCATATGTTTTAGGTGGAAGAGCAATGGAAATAGTTTATGAAAAAGGTCAATTAAAAAATTTTATTGAAGAAGCCTTTAAAGCTGCAGAAAAAAATCCAATTTTAATCGACAAATTTATTGATCATGCAATGGAAGTTGACGTTGATGCAATATCTGATGGTAAAGAGGTATATGTAGCCGGTATTATGCAGCATATTGAAGAAGCTGGTATTCATTCTGGGGACTCTGCTTGTAGTTTGCCTCCAATATCTATTAAACCATTTTTAGTAAAGGAAATTGAAAATCAAACTAAAAAACTAGCTTTAGCTTTAAAAGTCAAAGGTTTCATGAATATCCAATTTGCAATAAAAAAAGATGAAATTTATGTGATTGAAGTAAATCCTCGAGCCAGCAGAACTGTACCTTTTGTATCCAAAGCAAAAGGTTTGCCATTAGCAAAAATAGCATCAAGAGTAATGGCTGGTGAGAAATTATTGAAATTCAATTTGAGGGAAAAATCAAAAGGAATGTATGCAGTCAAAGAAGCAGTATTTCCTTTTAATAAATTTCCAAATAGCGACTTACTTCTTGGTCCTGAAATGAAATCAACGGGTGAAGTAATGGGATTTGATAAAAATTTTGGCATGGCATTTGCAAAAAGTCAAATTGCTGCTGCGAATTCACTTCCAAAAAACGGTCTTGCATTTATATCTTTGAAAAACTCTCATAAGGATGAGGGGATAGGTCTGGCTAAAGATTTAATTAAATTAAATTTTAAGTTAAGTGCAACTAAAGGCACTGCAGAGTACATTCGAAAACATGGAATGAAATGTAAAATTATAAATAAAGTCAGCAGTGGAACCCCTCACATAGTAGATGTTTTAGATTCAAAAAGAATAGCGCTTGTAATCAATACTGGTGGAGGAAATAGTGAGCATCGAATAAACGATGCTATTGCACTAAGAAGAGCAACTTTAAAAAATAAAGTTCCATATTGTACAAATATGTCAACTGCTCAAGCATGTTTGGAGGCAATAAAATCTCTTAAAACAAAAAAACTTGATGTCATTGCACTGCAAGAACTAAAATAATATTACAATTAAAAGTTGTATATTTTTTTTTTTCTAAGTTATAATTGCCCAAAATGAATAATCGTTAGGTTGTATTCGTCAAATTTATTTTTTAAAATTTACTCATATGAGTTCGGAAGTTCGTCAATATATTATCGAAGACGCATCTAAAAAAAGTGAAATTTTTAGTGCTCAACTTTTAAAACTTCCTATCAAAAAAAAAATTTTAAGATCAAATACTACTAATCTAGATAAATGTGCCTATTGGAAACTTTATGACAAAACAAATATTCATGAAGATGGCGACCAGTTGAAAGCAGTAACAGGAATCTGTTTAGTATTGGGCGTATTTAGTTTTATTGGTTTATATTCGAGTTTATTAAGTTAATCACTCAACTTTCCAATCAGTGGGAAAGGTGACATAATTTACCTGAATACATCTTCTTTCCTTAATAATCTTCTTTTTTTCCATACCATGCCAAGTATTAGGTCCGCTAGTAAATAAATATCCATAATTATGTTTGTAAGGAACTGTTTTAACCTTTTCTAATTTTTCATTATAAAAATCAGTGCCTAGATCCTCCGACTCTTTTGCATTATTAACAAAAATTAAACCTGACATTAATTTTTCTTTAATATCACAATGCGGCTTAAGCCAAAAACCTTCACGATCACATATAATTTCAACTCTAACATATGAATTAGATAAATCTTTATCAATCATTTTTGAAATTGCATTACAAGTTTCCTTTGACTGAAGCTCGGTAATAAATTTTACCAAATTTGGAAATTGTGAAGCATTTTCTTTTGTGACAAAACATCTAAACTTAATTGCTTTTCCTCCAGATGCTATTCCTTCTCTAAATTCTGCCGCACCACCGTCGATAGCTCTTGTTCCATCATAATTAAGATTATGTTTACTGATATCAGGGATGTCTGCATTTTCAATTTCTTTAATTGCTTCATCGCTTAAGGCATTATTGTATTCCCAATGATTAAAAGGAGATTCATATTTTTTTGAGTTGTTTAAAATGGAATTAAGAAAAGTCATAATTTTGAAATCTTTTTTCTATATAACCTGCTATTCTATCAGTTTCATTAAGTTTTTTATAATCCCAACTCTCAACAGAAGAGTCTAGATTTCTTATAATATCTAAAGATTTGAACAACTCAAAAAATTTTTTGAAGCGATGATTGTTCTTAATAGCTGGCATATCAGCTACATATATAGGTTTACCTGTTATTGCAGCTTCAGATATCATGGAAGTTGAGTCACAAGTTACCACTATATGGTCCGCTAACTTTAGTGATGATAAATAAGCTTTTTTATCAACATCTGAAATAATAATTTGATCCCCATTATAAAAATCTTTAGCTTTATTAATAATTCTTTGAGGTGTTCTCATTGAAGGAATAAAAATTAATTGGTAGCCTTTATCAAGAAAATTTTTTTTGATTTTATAGAAAATTTCTTCAATTAAATTATTACTAAAATTGTAATATTTATTTGGACCACCAACAATAAGTACAACTACTTTTTCTTTTTGAATTTTTGGTTTTAAATAATTTATATTATCATCTAATTCACTTTCTCGTAGATAGTGGATGGCCCCTTTAGTTGATAATACGTTTTCACCTTTTAGATCATCATGTTCTGGAGCAATTACAAAATCGAAATTATTTAAAGATACCTTCGGATCTTGGATATGAATATTCATGATTTTATTCCCAAACTTTTTTTTTAAAAAAATTGAGGGAATTACACTTTTTCTGCCACAAGAGATTACAACATTAAATTTTTCTAAAATATCATTTTTAAAAACAAACCTTTTAATTGGTGTGATTTTTGGGGGGATCATTTTCCAAAAATTATTCAGTTCAATTTTCTCGTGTATAAAATCTAAACCTAAAGCTTTAGCAAGTCCTTCAACTTGGCTAATCATGCCATGCATGCCCTCGGTCAATAATAAACCTTTTAATTTAGTCATTAATCACTATATAGCTTTCATATGAGTCAAAATCCAACTAAACACACAAAAGTGTTAATAATTGGGTCTGGTCCAGCTGGATATACAGCAGCTGTTTACGCGGCAAGAGCAATGTTAAATCCAATTTTAGTTTATGGTTCAGAGCCAGGTGGACAATTAACTACAACAACGGATGTTGAAAATTTTCCAGGGTTTGCTGATGTTATTCAGGGTCCTTGGCTTATGGATCAAATGAAAGAGCAAGCAAAAGCAGTTGGAACAGAAATGATTGAAGATCACATAAGTTCTGTCGATTTAAAAAAAACACCTTTTGAAGCCATTGGGGACACTGGTCAAAAATACACTGCTGATAGCATTATAATTTCAACTGGTGCACAAGCAAGATGGTTAAATTTAAAATCAGAACAAGAGTTCAGAGGTTTTGGAGTGTCCGCATGTGCAACATGTGATGGTTTTTTCTTTAAAGACAAAGAAGTTGCTGTTGTTGGAGGAGGTAATGCAGCTGTTGAGGAAGCGATGTTTCTTACGAAATTTGCATCAAAAGTAAAATTAATTCACAGAAGAGATAATTTAAGAGCTGAAAAAATGCTTCAAAAAAAACTTATGGAGAATAAAAAAATTGAAATTATTTGGGATAGTGTTGTTGAAGACGTTATTGGTGATAAAGATCCAAAAAATGTTAAAGGAATTAAAATCAAGAATGTTAAAACAAATAAAATTGACGAAATTAAATTAGATGGTGTCTTCATCGCAATTGGACATGATCCAGCTACTCAATTATTTAAAAATCAGCTAAGTATGGATAAAGAGGGGTATTTAATAACTAAACCAGATTCAACTGAGACTAATGTACCGGGCGTTTATGCGGCTGGAGATGTAAAAGATAAAACATTCAGACAGGCAGTGACTGCTGCTGGTATGGGTTGTATGGCAGCACTAGAGGCTGAAAAGTTTTTATCACATTAAAGTGAAAAATAATCTTCATGTATTCTTAGGAGCAACAGTTGCTGATGCAGCTGCAAGACCATTACATTGGGTATACAATCAAAAAAAACTTAATTCTTATATTAAAGGTAAAAAAGACTTTACTTTTTTAAAAAAAAATAAAAGTCCTTTCTACAATATAAAAACTGGGAAAGTATCAGGTTATAATGAAATTGGACAAGTTATGTTTCAAACACTTCTAGAAAATTATGAAGATATAGAGAAAGAATTTAAAAAAAATATCCTGAAGAATTTTGGTCCTGGAAGTAAATATTGGAAAAATTTAAATCTCAGATCAAAATATAAAAAAGTAAAAGATTGGCGTGGTATGATCAAAGGACCATGGATACACCAAAATATTATAGAAACTGTAAACAATATTAAATCAAATAAGAAAATTTCGGGTGGTGTAAAAGTTAATGAATCTGATGGGTTTTGTGCTGCTCTTCCATACTTTCTTTATGGTTATGATTTCAAAAGTCTAGAAAAAATCATAAGAATTGTGACTGCTTCAAAAATTAGTTTAAAATATGCATTAGCTAAATTTTATATAATTGATTTTGCTCTTAAAGGAGTCAAAGATCCAGTTCATGAATTTATTAAAAGATTTAAAAAAAACACATCATTTAAAGTTATTGTTAATGATATTAAAAAAATAAGAAGATTAAATTCAAAATTTCATCCTGTCACTATTAAAAAGCTTGGTATGGCATGTAGTTATCCAGGAACATTTAATAGCTCAATATATACAATAATTAATTCAAGAAATTATAAAGAAGCTATATTAAAAACAATAAAGGCAGGTGGTTGCAATTGCTCTAGAGCAAACTTCACTGGAGCATACTTCGCTGCATTAAAAGGATTAAATTCAATTCCAAATTCTTGGATAAAAAAAACAATTCCAGCAAAAAAGATTTTAAGTCAAAAATAATTATTTATTCAATCCTTCACAGAAAGATTTAATTCTCGACATAGCTTTTTTTAAATTATTCATTGACGTGGCATATGAAATTCTAAAATAACCATCTAAGCCAAAAGCTGATCCTTGAACGACAGCAACATTCTCTTTTTCAAGTAATTTTTGGACAAAATGAGAATCTGTTTTTAATTTTGTTTTTTTATTTAATAATCCTTTACAACTTGGGAATACGTAAAACGCACCATTAGGATTCAAACAATTAATTCCTTTTATATTATTAAGACTTTTAACAACAAAATTTCTCCTCTCTTTAAATGCTTTTGCTCTAGTTTTTATAAAACCCTGCTTTCCATTTAATGCCTCAACTGCTGCTGCCTGACTTATTGAAGACGGATTTGAAGTAGATTGAGATTGAATTTTTCCAATTGCTTTAATTATTTCTTTAGGACCAGCAGCATAACCTATTCTCCATCCCGTCATTGCGTATGATTTACTTACTCCATTCATTGTAAGTGTTCTATCTTTCAATTTTGAAATTTGAGCTATCGTGAAAAAATTAAAGTTGTCATATCTAACATGCTCATAAATATCGTCACTTAAAATAAAAATTTTCTTATTTCGAATTAAAATTTTAGCTAAATCATAAATTTCTTTTTTTGAATACCCTGCTCCTGTTGGATTAGATGGAGAATTAAGAATTATCCATTTAGTTTTTTTAGATATTGCTTTTTTTAATTTTTTTGGAGTTAATTTAAAACCCTCTGCTGCTGTACATTTTACTATTTTTGGTTTTCCACCTGCCAATAAAACCATATCAGGGTATGATACCCAAAAAGGTGCCGGTATAATTACCTCGTCACCTTTATTTAGAGTTGCCATAAAAGCATTATAAAGAACTTGTTTACCACCTGTGCCAACAGTTATTTGATCTAAAGAGTAGTTAAGTTTATTTTCTCTTTTGAATTTTTTGATGATTGCCTTTTTAAGTTCAGGCGTGCCATCAACAGCAGTGTACTTTGTGTCCCCTCTTTTAATAGCTTTG
>CACJYR010000018.1 GCA_902597675.1 uncultured Pelagibacteraceae bacterium
AAAATTACTTCAGTTTCAAAATCTTTACTTTGATAATGAATTAATAAAATTTGATATCCAGGAAATTCAAACAATTATTAGAAAAAATAATGAAATCGAGATAGGTCAATTAAGTTTTAATAAAAATGAGTAATAAAAATTCACAAATTATTTTAGAGGATAATCGTGATGATTTTTCTTTTCAAAAGAATAGGTCAAATATTAATATTTCATTTAACAGGGTCTCATTTATTTTTTTTATCTTTTTTATAATTTTTATAATTTTTTCTATACACTTAGTACACCTTGGCTCTAGAGATTCCAAAAAAGTAATAAATGAAAATTTGATTAGTACTTCCGACAAACTTTATAGAGCAGACATAATTGATAGAAATGGAAAATACCTAAGTAAGACAGTAAGCTCAATTGATATTGGCATAAGCACTAGAAAAGTTATTGATAAAAAAAAGTTATTAATAAATCTAAAATATATTTTTCCCAATAAAGATTTTGTCAAAATTCAAAATCAATTAAAAAATAAAAAATTTTTTTACTTAGAAAAAAAAATTTCTGAAGAAAATTATGAAAAGGTAATGAAACTAGGTGACAAATCAATTCAAGCTGAGGAAAAATTAACAAGAATTTATCCTGAAAAAAACTTATTCAGTCATATTCTTGGTCAAATTGATAATGATAATAACGGAGTCTCAGGTCTGGAAAAATCATTAGACAAAATCTTAAGAAATAGTAAAGAACCTATTCAATTAACAGTAGATAAAGACCTACAATTTTTAATCAGAGAAGAGTTAATTAAATTCAATAAAATTTTTAATACCATTGGAGCTGCTGCAATTTTAATGGATGTAAATAATGGTGAAATATTATCTTTAGTTTCTCTTCCTGATTTTGATCCAAATCAGAGAGAGAAAATCTCAGATTCAAACTATATAAATAGAGTCACCAAAGGTGTCTATGAATTTGGATCTGTATTTAAAACTTTCACATTAGCTGCTGCTCTTGATGAAAAAATTATTACTGCTAACACGGAATATGTTAATTTGCCAAAATCTCTTGTGTGTGCAGGATTTCCGATAAGAGAATACGACAAAAAAATTCCATCCAATCTTACTGCTGAACAAATATTAGTTCGTTCTGGTAATATAGGCTCAGTTAGAATTGTTCAGCAAGTGGGCGAAGAAAAATTTAAGTCATTTTTATCAAAGATCGGCATTTTAGAAAAAATTGACTTTGATATTGAGGAAGTAGGAAAACCAATACAGTTCAATTGGGGAAAATGTCCACTTGCAACAGCATCATTTGGTCATGGCATTACAACTACATTGCTTCAATTAGCAAAGGCTTATTCTATTGTTGTTAATGGGGGTTATCAAATAAAACCAAAGTTGGTCAAAAATAAAAATAATGAAAAAAAAGAAAAAATTTTAAGTCAAGACTTATCAAGAGAAATTTTACCAATTTTGAGAAAAATTGTTTCAACAAAAGATGGAACCGCATCACTAGCAAATGTAAATGGATATGAAATTGGTGGTAAAACAGGAACAGCCAAGAAAAGTGTGGATGGAGCGTATTCAAATAAGAAGATTAATTCTTTTGTGTCTGTATTTCCAACATCTAAACCAAAATTTGTTTTGGCCGTTATGTTGGATGAACCAAAAATAAATGAAAACTATATTTATCATTATAGAGATGGATCAAACATAAAGTATAAAGGGACACCTTTTAATACTGCCGGATGGACAACAGTTGAAGCTACGGGCCAAATTGTTGAAAAAATTGGGCCTATTTTAGCCACAAAATATAGTGAATTTAATTTCTAAATGTTACTAAAAGATTATTTCCCAAATATTGGAAAAAAATTTGAAAAGACTTTTTTCTCTGACATCTGTTTTGAAAGTTCAAAAGTAAAAAAAGATAATGTCTTTTTTGCGATTAAAGGCACAAATATTGATGGAAATAATTTCATATTGGAAGCAATAAACAAAGGCTCAAAAATTATTGTAACTGAAAAAAAAATAACAAAATTTCCAAATGGAGTATTAATTATTCATTCAAAAAATGTGAGAAAATTATTAGCTGAAGTTTCATTTAAAATTTATAATAAAAAACCAACAAATCTCATAGCAATTACAGGAACTAATGGAAAGTCTTCGGTAGCTGATTTTTATTATCAAATATTAAAATTTAATAAAAGAAAAGTTGCATCTATTGGAACTTTGGGTGTTAAATCAAACAACAAACATATCAATTTATCCAATACAACCATTGACCCAATTCAATTGGGGAAGATATTAAATTATCTTAAAAATCAGAAAGTAGATGATGTAATATTGGAAGCTTCAAGTCATGGTTTAAGTCAAAATAGGCTAGATGGTTTAAAATTTAATTCAGGAATATTTACAAATTTCTCTCAAGATCATTTAGATTATCATAAAAATCTTAAAGATTATTTAATCGCAAAACTTTATCTTTTTGAGAAACTTCTATTTATTAAAGGCAATGTAATTACTGATGAAAAAATACCTGAATTTAGAAACATAAAAAAAATTGCATTAAAGAGAAATTTAAAAATTTATTCTATAAATAAGCCAAAAAATCATTTTAAAATTTTATCTCATTATTTTGTAGGTGAGAAACAAATCTTAAAAATCAAATATAAAAAATTAATCAAAAATATTAAGCTCAATCTTATAGGTAAAATACAACTCAAGAACATAATGATGGCAATTATAGCTGCTCAAAAAAGTAATCTAAGTTTAAATAAAATTTTGGGAGTTATTCCAAAAATAAGATCTGTTGAGGGAAGACTTGAAAAAATTGGCAATATTAAAAATAAATCTAAAGTTATCTTGGATTACGCACACACACCAGATGCATTAAAAATATCTCTTCTTTCACTAAGAGAGCAATTTCCTAATAAAAAAATTGTTGTTTTGTTTGGTTGTGGTGGAAATAGAGATCAAAATAAAAGATCAAAAATGGGTAAAATAGCTTCATTGTATGCTGATCAAATATATTTGACAGATGACAATCCTAGACTGGAAAATCCTAATAAAATCAGAAAAGATATTAAAAGAGGTATAAATAGTAAAAAAATATCAGAAATTTCTGATAGAGCAAAGGCGATTTTTGAAGCGGTTAAAAATTTAACTACGGGCGATATCTTATTAGTTGCTGGCAAGGGTCATGAAAAAATTCAAGAAATTGGTAATCGTAAAATTTATTTTTCAGATAAAAAAATAATCTTAGACGCAATTAAATTAAAAAATTTGAATTTATCAAATAATTTGAAATTAAATCTTATTAAAGAGTCATCTGGTGATAAAAAATTAAATACAAATTTAACTTTGGGACAAGCTAGAATTAATTCAAAAGAAGTTAAAAAAAATGACATATTTTTCGCTATACGAGGCAGGAAAAATGATGGAAATAAGTTTGTAGAAGAAGCTCTGAAAAAAAAAGCTTCTATAGCAGTTGTAAATAAAATTAAAAAAAAATTAGATTTTAAAAAACAAATAAAAGTAATAGATACATTGAAATTTTTGACGGAAACATCAACTATTTTCAGAGAGAATATAGATGCAAAGATAATTGCAATAACAGGGAGTTGTGGAAAAACTACACTTAAGGAATTATTAGGCAAAACTTTAAAAAAAATTTCTAAAACAACTATTTCCCCAAAGTCTTATAATAACAAATATGGGGTTCCATTAAGCCTTTTTAATTTAAGTAAAAACGATAATTATGGAGTTTTGGAAGTTGGCATGGATAAAAAAGGGGAAATTGATTATTTATCAAAAATTATCAAACCAGACATAAGCGTTATAACTAATATAAATTACGCTCATGCTAAAAATTTTAAGAATATAAAAGATATTGCATTTGCAAAATCTGAAATAATTTCAAATACGAAACCAAATGGTTTTGTGATTTTAAATGCGGATGATAATTTTTTTAGATTACATCAAAAAATAGCTGTCAAAAATAATATTAATACAATTTCATTTGGTATCAAAAATCATAAATCTAATGTGAAGTTAATTAGTATTATTAAAATTAATAATAATTTTAAGATAAATATCAAAGTTAAAGATTTTAACAAAAGTTTTGTAATTTCTAATAATTTTCAAAATAATATTTATAATATTTTAGCTGCTTTAGCGGTAATGAGTATTAATATTGATATTACAAAATTAGATAAAAAAGTTTTTTTTAATTTTATAACTCCCCAAGGGAGAGGAGATTTATCAAGAATAAAGATAAATAAAAAAAACATAAACCTGATAGATGAAAGTTATAATTCAAATCCTTTATCCCTAAAATCTGCAATATTGAATTATGATAAAATAAAGAGCAAAAAATTTAAAAAGTATCTCTTACTTGGTGATATGTTAGAACTTGGAACTCATTCCAAAAAACTTCACCAGTCAATTGCTCCAATAATTAACAAAACAAAAATTCATAAAATTTTTTTAAAGGGAAACTACATAAGTCAAATATTCAAAAAGATTGTAAAATCAAAAAGAGGTAAAGTTTTTAGAACCAACTCTCAAATGATTAAATTCATTAAAAATGATTTGAATAATAACGATTATTTAATGGTTAAAGCCTCAAATGCGACAGGTTTTAATAAGATGATAAATGATTTAAAAGGAATTAAGTAGATGCTTTATCAATTTTTATTAAACTATGTAGATACGTTTGGATTTTTGAATGTTTTTAAATACTTAACTTTCAGAACTGGTTTATCTGTTTTCACATCACTCTTAATAGTTTTAATAATTGGAGGCCCATTTATAAAATTCTTCTCAAATCAAAAAATTTTAAATCCTATTAGAGATGACGGACCTGAAGATCATATAATTAAAAAAATTGGTACACCAACTATGGGTGGATTAATTATTCTATTAGGTTTACTCACATCAGTAATTTTGTGGGCAGACCTATCAAATATTAATATTTTGTTTTGTGTGTACGTTGCTGTTTCATTTGGACTTTTAGGTGCATTTGATGATTATAAAAAGATTAAGTATAGTAATTCTTCAGGAATTTCATCTAAATTTAAAATAATTTTACAAATTGTGTTATCAATTATTGGTGTTGTTATTTATGTAAATTTTATAGATTACCAAAATATAACTAATTTATATTTTCCATTTTTTAAAAACTTAATTATTAATCTTGGTTGGTTTTTTATTCCTTTTGCTATATTTGTAATTATTGGTTCATCTAATGCTGTTAATTTGACAGATGGTTTAGATGGTTTGGCAACTGTTCCAGTAATTTTGGTGGCAGCATGCTTTGCATTTATTAGTTATGTAACTGGTAATATTGTCTTTTCAGATTATCTACAAATTCCCTACATAGAGGGAACTGGAGAGGTGGCAATATTCTGTGGAGCTATAATAGGTTCTTGTCTTGGATTTTTATGGTTTAACGCACCTCCAGCTAAAATTTTTATGGGCGATACTGGTTCATTGTCTTTAGGAGGGTCTTTAGGAGCTGTTGGAATAATAACAAAACATGAAATAGTTTTAGCAATCACCGGAGGCCTTTTTGTTTTGGAAGCGGTTTCTGTAATGGTTCAAGTTATTTCATTTAAACTTACTGGAAAAAGAATTTTTAAGATGGCTCCTATCCACCATCATTTTGAGAAAAAAGGTTGGCCAGAATCGACTGTTGTAATAAGGTTTTGGATCATTTCTATAATTCTTGCAATGATAGGATTAGCTACTTTAAAATTGAGATGAAAAAAAAAATTGAAAATATTTTTTTGAAAAAAAAAATATTAATTTATGGTCTTGGAAAAAGTGGAATATCATCTTTTAGATTTTTAAGAAGTAAAGCTGATATTTATCTATTTGATGATTTAAAAAACATACATCCAAAACAAATTTCTAAATTAAAATTATTAAAAATAAAATTTGATATAATTATTATTAGCCCAGGTATTGATATTTTTAATTGTAAATTATCTAAATTTCTAAAACTTAATAAGAAAAAAATTTATACAGATTTAGATGTTTTTTTTACTTTTTTTAAAAATAAATGCATCACTATTACAGGTACCAATGGAAAATCTACTACTGCTAAAATTTTATATGAAGTTTTAAAAGATCAAAAAAAAGACGTGAGACTTATTGGAAACATTGGCAATCCTCCATTAAATGAAAAAAAAATATCAAAAAATACAATTTTCGTGATAGAGGCATCTTCTTACCAGCTAGATTATAGTCAGTTATTTAGTTCAAAATATTCAATAATCTTGAATATCAAACCTGATCATCTTGAAAGACATAAAACTCTTCAAAATTATGTTGATGCAAAATTTAAACTTTTAGACTCTCAATCCAAAAGTTGTTTAGCATTTGTAAAAAGCGATGACCTACTAATTTCGAGAAAATTAAAAACTAAAAAATTTAATTGTAAAATTATTAAAGTAAATACAAAAAAAAATTATAATGATTTTCTGGAAATCAAAAATAAATATTTTTTAACTGAGTCAAACATAGAAAATCTATCTTTTATTATAGAATTGGCAAAAAAATTAAAACTAAAAAACCATCTTTTAGAAAAAACGATAAAAAATTTTAAGGGTTTGAAATATCGCCAACAAATAATTATCCAAAAGAAGAATCTAACTATTATAAATGACTCAAAATCTACTAGTTTCTCATCTTCTGTCGGAATGTTTAAAAAAGCCTCCAACATACTATGGTTGTTAGGTGGTATTTATAAAAAAGGTGACAAATTAGAACTAAAAAAAAAAGATTTAAGTAATGTTACTGCTTTTATCTATGGAGAAAATAAAAATCTTTTTAATAAACAATTAAGAAGTAAAGTAAAATTTAAAAATTTTATAAGTTTAGAAGACGCAGTGAAAAACATTTTTTCTATAATCAAAACAAAAAGATCTATTAAATATACGATATTATTTAGCCCTTGTGCAGCGTCATTTGATAGTTTTAAAAACTTCGAAGAAAGAGGTTTATATTTTAATCGATTAGTAAAAAGATTTATGTATGGAAAATAAGAGTACTTTATTTGGTATTTATTATGATTGGTGGAAAAATATTGATAAGTTTCTTTTTTCACTGATTATTTTATTGTTTTTAACAGGTCTATTTTTTTCCTTAGTTTCCACATCATTAATTGCCTCTGATAAATTGGATACAAATGATTACCAATTTTTTTTTAAACATTTAATTTTTATTTTGTTAGGGATAATTATAATTTTTTTTTTATCCTCAATTAAAAAAGAACAACTTCTAAAATATTCTTCTCTATTCTTTTTCCTATCATTAATATTTTTAATTTTGGTGCCCATAATTGGAGTAGAAGTTAAGGGTTCAAAAAGATGGATAGATCTATATTTCCTACCCAGATTTCAACCGATAGAATTAGTTAAGCCATTTCTCATCATTTTTATTAGTTTGATATTGTGTAGCCAGAAATTAAGCAATATTTATATAAAGTATTTATGTTCTTTTATAATTACTTTAGGTATTGCCTTATTACTATCATTACAGCCAGATATAGGACAAACTCTTTTAGTTTTTTTTAGTTGGTCAGTTTTGATTTTTACTTCGGGTGTAAGTATATTTTTACTTTTTTTTTTATTTTCATCAATTATTTTAATATTTTTTTACTTAATTTTTTTTGTTTCAAAATTTACATACATTAAAAATAGATTAATTTCTTTTTTAGATTCTGAAACTGGAACTTACAATTTTCAATCAGACAAAGCTTTAGAATCTATTACGAGTGGAGGCTTTTTTGGGAAAGGTATAGGAGAGGGGACTTTAAAAAATAGAGTTCCAGAAGCTCATACAGATTATATCATTTCAGTAATTTCCGAAGAGTTTGGTGTAATTGCTATAATTTTAATCTTTTTATTGTTTTTAGTATTTATTTACTCAGTGTTTAAAAAAGTTAATTTTGAAAATAATGAAACTATTAAATTAATTTTAATTGGATCTATAAGCCTTATATTAATGCAAACTATAATTCATATTGGAGTAAATATTAGATTATTTCCTACAACTGGTATGACATTACCATTTATAAGTTATGGTGGTTCCTCAATAATTAGTGTTTCAATTTTATCTGGAATAATTTTGAACTTTACAAAAAGAAATCTAAATAAAAATGAATAAAAATGAATAAAAATTACTTGATTACTACAGGAGGATCAGGGGGCCATGTAATCCCCGCAGTAATACTTTATGAACATTTATCTAGAGATGCAAAAGTAATAATCACAACTGATAAGAGGGGTTTAAAATATTTAAATGATGGAGATTATCAAATAAGGATTATTGATACCCCAAGGTTAAATAATATATTTTTATTTCCAATCAATTTAATATTAGTAATTATACTGACAATAAAATCTTTTTTATTATTAAAAAAAAATAATATTGAAAAATTATTTTCTACTGGGGGTTATATGTCTCTTCCATTGTTATTAGCAGCAAAATTCTTAAGATTAAAGATTTATCTGTTAGAACCCAATCAAGTTTTGGGTAAAGCAAATAAATTTTTTTTAAGTTCATGTAAAAAAATAATTTGTTACAAAGAAAAAATAAAAAATTTTCCACCAAAATATAAAAATAAAATTGAAACTATATTTCCCTTAGTAAGAGAAAAATTTTATAGTTTAAAACGAAAAAATTTTAACCATCAAAAAATAAATTTATTGATTGTTGGAGGAAGTCAGGGAGCAAATATCTTTGATATTAATCTCAAAAATAAGATTGTTAATATTTCAAAAAAACACTCAATTAGAATTTTTCATCAAACAAGTGAACAAAATATCCTCAATTTAAAAAATTTTTATGATGAAAATAACCTTGAATGTTTAATCTTCAGTTTTAAAAAAAACTTTGAAGAAATAATTAATAATTCAGATATTTGTATAACTAGATCGGGTGCTTCAACTTTAGCTGAATTATCTTTATTAAATATACCATTTATCGCAGTGCCATTACCAAATTCTAAGGACAATCATCAATTTGAAAATGCTTTATTTTATAAACAAAAAGAATGTTGCTGGATGCTTAATCAAGAGACATTTCAGGATGATATAGAGCAACTTTTAAACAATATATTGTCTGATAATTCTGAATTTTTGCAAAAAAAGGAAAATTTAAAAAAATTAAATTACAAAAATACTTGGACTAATGTACATCAAAAAATATTAAATATAGTTAATGAAAATTGAATTAGCAAAAACTGAGGTTATTCACTTCATTGGTATTGGTGGTATTGGTATGAGTGGACTTTCTTTAATTATGAAAGGGAAAGGATTTAAAGTGCAAGGTAGTGACGTATCATCAAATAAGAATATAGATAGATTGAAAAAAGAAAAAATAAAAGTTTTTATTGGCCAAAAAAAACAAAATTTAAAGAATGCAACAATAGCAGTTATTTCCTCAGCAATAAAAAAAAATAATTCAGAATACATTGAAGCTAGAAGAAAAAAACTTCCAATTATTACCCGAGGAAGAATGTTAGCTCACATTGTTTCTCTTATGAAAAATATTGTTGTGGTTGGTTCACATGGCAAGACAACAACAACTTCTTTAATTACCTCAATACTGCAAAAAACCAAATTAGATCCAACAATTATTAATGGAGGGGTGATCAATTCTATTAAAAATACTGCTAAGTTAGGAAAGAGTGATTGGACAGTTTTGGAAGCAGACGAGTCTGATGGAAGTTTCCTTCACATACCTCCTACTTATTCAATTATTACAAATATAGATAGAGAACATATGGATTTTTACAAATCTATGGACGACTTAGAGAAATATTTTATTAATTTTATAAAAAAAGTTCCTTCTTTTGGAAAATCATTTATTTGTTTAGATGACCCTGTAAACAATAAAATAATTAAAAAATTAAAGAATAGAAATTTTTATACATATGGACTTCATTCAAAATCAAACTTTTTAATTAAGAATATAAATCAAAACAAAACATTTACAGAATTTGACATATTAGTAAATGTCCCAAATAAAAAAAAAATAAAGATTCAAAAAATAAGAATTCCATTACTAGGTATTCATAATGTAAGAAATTCTGTTGCAGCTACTGCTGTTGCAATTACCATTGGTATTTCAATTACTGATATAAAAAAAGGATTAAAAAATTTTAAAGGTGTTCAAAGAAGATTTAATAAAATATTTACTTATAACAATATTGATTTTTATGATGATTATGCTCATCATCCAACTGAAATAAAAGTAGTTTTGGATGGTGTTAACCAGGTTTATAAAGATTATGAGAAAGTTTGTATTTTTCAACCACATAGAGTGTCAAGACTTAAAGATTTAAGAAAAGAATTTTCCTTTGCATTTAAGAATGCCGATATTGTTATTTTATGTCCTGTATATTCAGCGGGAGAAAAAATAAAGTTAGGATTTAATTATATAAATTTTGCTAAGGAGATAATAAAAAATTCAAAAGTAAAATTATTTTTAGTAAATGATAATGTTCAACTAGCTAAATTTATTAAAAAAAATATGAGTGGAAAAAAAATCGTAATTGGAATGGGTGCAGGTTCCATATCAAATTGGATGAGGCAACTCCCAAAATTAGTGTAATGAAATTAGACAAACTAAAAACATTGTTTGAAGAATTTAGTAAAAATGTAAGATTTGAGCACGATCTTAAAAAAAAAAATTGGTTTAATATTGGTGGAAAAACAAAAGTTTTTTTTAAAGCCAACAATCTTCATGAACTGATTAAATTTTTGAAAATAGTAAATAATCAGGAAAAAATATTTATTCTTGGAGCAGGTTCTAACACTTTAATATCTGATGATTTATTTGATGGTATAGTGATAAAATTAGGAAAAAATTTTAATAACATCTCACTTCTTGGAGATGATGTGATAATTGCTGGAAGTGCGGTGACTGATAAGTCTCTCTCAGAGTTTGCTGAAAGAAATAGTCTAAGTGGATTTGAGTTTCTATCTTGTATACCAGGCACAATAGGAGGTGGAATAAGAATGAATGCAGGTTGTTTTAATAAAGAATTTAAAGATATATTAATATCAGTTCAAGCAGTCGATAAATCTGGAAATATCATTACTATCCCAAGTAAAGAAATAAAATTTGAGTATAGAAAAAGTAACTTATCCGATAATTTGATCTTTTTAAGTGCTTCATTTAAAGGGTCAAAATCTAGTGCTTCTCAAATAAAAAATGAAATTGAGAATTTAGTAAAAAAAAAAGAAAAAGCACAACCCACAAGAATTAAAACTAGTGGAAGCACTTTTAAAAATCCTAAATCACAAACAAATAAGAAAGTTTGGGAGTTAATTAAAGAGTCGGTTCCTTTAGACAAAAGTTTTGGGGATGCATGTATTTCAGAAAAACATTGTAATTTTTTTGTAAATAAGGGTAGCGCTTCTTTTAATGATATGAACAATCTAATTGAATTTGTATCGAAAGAAGTATTAAAAAAAACTGGTATAAAATTAGAAAAAGAAATTAAGATTTTAAAATAAATTGAAAAAAATATTAATAATTTCAGGTGGAATTTCAAAAGAGAGAGCAATCAGCCTTGATACTGGAAAGCAAGTAGCCAAGGAACTAAAAAAAAATAATTATTCTGTAAAAATAACAGAGCCAGATTTCCAGCTATTAGATGTTATTAAAAAATTCAAACCAAACCAGATTTTTAATGCATTGCATGGTCAGTTTGGTGAAGATGGTTACATACAAACAATATTAGAGAGTTATAGAATTCCCTATACTCATTCAGGTGTAATTTCATCATCAATAGCAATGGATAAAGTTTTGTCAAAAAAGATTTTTATAAAGAATAAAATATTGACCCCAAAATTCCTGACCTTTTCTTTCAGCAAAAATGAAAAAAATATTATTAGAACTATTGAAAAAAAACTTAGATTTCCAGTAGTGATAAAGCCAATCAATGAGGGTTCAAGTGTAAATGTGTTTATATGCACAAAAAAAAATATCAAAAAAAAATTGCGGTATTTAGAAGATTATAAAAAAATAATCATTGAAGAATTTATTCCAGGTCGAGAAATACAGGCTGCAATGATTGGTTCTAAGAAACTTGGTGCGATTGAATTAAAACCAAAAAGAAAATTTTATGATTATCAAGCAAAATATAATCCTAAAGCAAAAACGGAACATATCATACCAGTGGATTTACCAAAAAAAAAATACGAACAAATAATGAAAATTTCTTCTAAAGCACATAGTTTAGTTGGTTGCCGAGGAGTTACCCGTTCAGATTTCAAATATTACAGGGGTAAGTTTTATCTTTTAGAAATTAATACTCAGCCAGGAATGACAAAACTTTCTTTAGTTCCTGAGATTGCTGCATTTCGTGGTATAAGTTTTATTAAACTTATTGAATTAATTTTAAAAGATGCTTCAACAAATAAATAAGAAAATTATTTTTTATATTTCTTTGATAATCATTCTTGGCACTTTCAATAATAAAAATTTGAAAGATTTTGATCTTCCTAAAATTAATATGATTGATATAGAAGGAATAGAATTTGACAATAATGAATTTCTTAAAGTTACAAATTTGATAAAACTTAATAATTTATTATCTATTCAAAAATCCCAAATAAAAGAAATATTAAACTCTAATAATTTAATTGAAGAATATGAAGTGTTTAAAAGATATCCATCATCTCTTGAAATCAAGATTAAAAAAACAAATTTTTTAGCATCTACGAACATAAATGGAAAAAATTATTTAGTTGGATCTAATGGAAAATTTATTAATACAAAAAACTATTCTAAAAATTTACCTTTTGTTTTCGGAAACTTTGAAACAGAAGAATTTATAGAATTTAAAAATATCATTTTTCAAACTGATTTTGAATATAATAACATAAAGAATTTTTACTATTTTCCCTCAGGGAGATGGGATATTGAAATGATCTCAGGAATTTTAATAAAATTACCGATTACAGGAATTAAAGAGTCATTAAATTTATCAATTGAATTACTTGATAATATAGAATTTAGTAATATAAAAATTTTAGATATACGTCAAAAAAATCAAATTGTCATAAATGACTAAAAAAATAGATTTCCAGACATATCTTTATTTAAATCATAATCAATTTATTATTTATGTTGCTGAAATTTCAACTAACGAAAAAATTTATTCTGAAAAATTAGTAATAAAAGAAAATTCTACAGAATTAAAATTACGTAAATTGGATGAATTTTTAGATTCCAACATATTTAAAATTGAAAAAAAATTAAATAGTTTTGTTAAAGATACACATGTTATTTTAGATAGTAATGAATTTCATTCCATAAAATTGTCAATAAAAAAAGATAATAATGGAAATCTTATAAACTCAAAGGCTTTAATTCATCCATTAAATGATTTAAAAAATTTATGCCAATCGAATTTACAAAATAAAAAAATTATACATTTTCTTATAGAAAGATATGTAATCGACAATAAATTTTATACAACTTTACCAGAAAATATTAATTGTAATATTTTTTCTTTAGATACAGAATTTATTTGCCTTTCAAAAAATTTAATTGAAAATACGGAAAAGATTTTAAAAAAATATCATATTTCGTTAAATCAATTTTTAAGTGCTAGTTATTTAGAAAAATTTAAAGATAATACAGATAACACTATTTTTACAACAGCAAGTAGAATTATTTCAGGCCACAATAGCAATGAGGTTTTGCTGATTGGTAAAACTCACAAAAAATATGGTTTTTTTGAGAAATTCTTTAATTTTTTTAATTAATTAGTATTTTATCGTAATATTTGTTGTTTTCAGTTTTTTTTCTTAACATATTAAAAGTTTCTTCATGTCATTATTAAGTCAAAAAACTTTAAAAAAAACAGCAACTTTTAGTGGAGTTGGACTTCATAACGGTAAATTAGTTAAAGTATTAGTAAAGCCCTCCGAACCAAATACAGGAATTATTTTTAAAAGAGTAGATTTAGAATCAAAAAATTATGTTTACCCAAGTTTTAATAATGTAACTAATACATTATTAAATACAACTATATCTAACGAGCATGGAGTAAAAGTATCAACCATTGAACATTTAATGGGTGCTTTATTTGGATTAGGAATTGATAATGCACTGATAGAAATAAATAATGAGGAGGTACCAATTTTAGATGGTTCAGCAAAAGAATTTATAGAAATTTTAAAAAATTGTGGATTAAAAAAAAGTGAAGTGCCAATTAAAATAATTAAGATACAAAAAAAAATAACACATCATCATGGAGAGAAATTTATTTCCATAGAGCCCTCTAAATTAAGTTTGGATATTAGTTTTAAGTTGAAATATGAAGATTGTTTGATTGGAAATCAAGAAAATAAAGTAAACGTTTACGAAGACGATTTGGAAGATATTTTTAACTCAAGAACATATTGTTTATTCGATGATGTAGAAAAAATCAAAAAAAAAGGACTTGCAAAAGGTGGTAGTTTAGATAACGCGATCGTTGTGAAGGGTAATGAAATTTTAAATTCTGAAAAGCTTAGAAATCCTAAAGAGTTTGTAAATCACAAAATATTAGATTGCATTGGAGATCTATACACAAGTGGTTATAGAATAATCGGAAGTGTAAAATGCTCACAAGGGGGTCATTTCCTCACAAATCAACTTTTAAAGAAAGTATTTGAAAATAAAGAAAACTTCTCAATAATTGAGATACAAGAAAGAAATCTTCCACATACAATTTTAAATAAAACCTTATTAAGATCGATTGCTTAACATATATTGATCTTTGAAATTTTTAACTAAGTCTGTATAAAATAACTATGTTCAAATTAAAGATTTTAGTTTGTATAATAATTCTAATTTTATTTGGCTCTTGTTCAAAAGAAGTCTCGAAAAAGGATTTAATAAAAGAAAAAAGTTTGGAATTACAAGTAGAGGAAGCCTATAAAGAAGGCATTGAAGCTTTAAACGATGGTGATGTTTTGTTTGCTGCAAAAAAATTTAATGAGGCTGAAATACTATTTCCACAAGCTGTATCAGCTCCTCAGTCAGCATTAATGGCTGCATATTCTTATTATACACAAGATTATTATGGTGACGCAATAGCTGAATTAAAAAGATTTTTAAAAATATATCCTACTCATAAAGATTTAGGATATGCATATTATTTGTTAGCAATTTGTCATTATGAACAGATAGTTGACGAAAAAAAAGATTTACAATCAATTATAAACGCTAAGGAAAATTTTAATATAATTTTAAAAAATTATCCTAATACAGAATATGCAATTGATGCTGAATTTAAAATAGACTTAATCAACGATATTCTTGCTGCAAAAGAGATGTATTTAGGAAGATATTATTTTGAAAGAAAAAAATGGATTCCAGCAATCAGTAGATTTAGAGAAATTATAGATGAATATGATACCACCATTTATACTGAAGAAGCTTTACACAGGTTAGTTGAGGTGCATTATACAATAGGTTTGATTGATGAAGCTGAGAAATACGCTCAACTATTGGGATATAATTATCAATCCTCAAAATGGTATGAAAACACTTATAGTTTATTTGATAAAACTTATGAAAAAAGAAAAAAAGAGAGATTTAAAACATATAAGAAAAAAAGCAAAGGTCTTATTAAAAAATTTAGAACTCTTTTAGAATGAGATGGACAAAAATAAAATTAAAAGAAAATATAATGAAAAGATTCGAAATTTAGTAAAACTTAATAAATATTACTATGATTTAAGTAAACCTTTAGTGAATGATCATGAATATGATCAAATTAAAGAAGAAATTTTATCCTTAGAAAAAAAATATATTTTTTTAGAGAGTGAAAATTCGCCCTCAAAAATAGTAGGTTTTAAACCATCTAAAACTTTTAAAAAGGTTTCCCATAGAGTTCCCATGCTTTCTCTTTCAAATGCATTTAGTGAGGAAGACTTGATAAATTTTGAAAAAAAAATCAATAATTTTTTAGGTCAAAAAAGTTCAAACCAATTGGAGTACAGCGCAGAACCCAAGATTGATGGTATTTCAGCATCATTGACTTATCAAAAAGGAAAATTCGTAATGGGTCTTTCTAGAGGTGATGGAAAGGAAGGAGAAGATATCACTCAAAATTTGAAAACAATAAATGATATACCTAAAGAAATTTTAATCAAAGATTTTCCAACTGATATTGATGTACGAGGAGAAGTTTTTATTGGCAATAAAGATTTTGAAAAAATAAAGGATAAGTTTGCTAATCCTAGAAATGCTGCATCAGGTTCTTTAAGACAAAAAAATCCAAATGATACGAAGAAAATTCCCCTTAAATTTATTGCTTATACATTTGGATACGAAAAAGGAATGAAAGCTAAAAAACAAAATGAATATTTAAAAAAATTAGAAGAGTGGGGATTTAAAACAAATCCTTTTAATAAAACTTTACAAGGTGTTCAAAATTTAATGACAAATTATTATGAATTAGAGAAAAAAAGAGGTGAAATTGATTTTGATATTGATGGAATAGTTTATAAAATTGATAATTTTGACTTACAAAAACGTTTAGGAAATGTAGCAAATTCTCCTCGATGGGCTATTGCACATAAATTTTCTGCTAATAAGGGTGTTTCCAAAATACTTAACATAGATATTCAGGTTGGAAGAACAGGTGCTTTAACTCCTGTAGCAAAAATAAACCCAATAAATATTGGCGGGGTAGTTGTTTCAAATGCTACTCTCCATAATGAGGACGAAATAATAAGAAAAGATATTAGAATAAACGATACTGTTGTCGTAGAAAGAGCAGGTGATGTGATACCTCATGTTGTTTCAGTAGATACAAAAAAAAGAAGAAAGGAGTCAAAAAAATTTATCTTTCCAAAAAAATGCCCATGTGGTTATGAAACAATAAAGGAATACAACAAGATTACTAAAAAATTTGATGCAGTAAGAAGATGTCCTGATAGAGGGTTTGACTGTGATAGAATGGCCAAGGAAAGACTTAAACATTTTGTGTCGAAGGAAGGTTTTAATATTGAAGGTTTTGGTAAAAAAATAGTTGAAAACTTTTGGGATTTAAAATTAATAAGACTTCCACAGGATATATTTAACCTGAATTATAAAAAAATTGAGTCATTAGATGGTTGGGGAAAACAATCCGTCGCTAATTTAAGATATTCAATTGATGAAAAGAAAAATATTTCCTTTGAAAAATTTGTATATGCTCTTGGTATAAGACATATTGGTTTTGAAAATGCTAAATTAATTGCGAAAACACTCAAAAATCCTGAGAAGTTTTTAAATCTTTCTAAAGAAAATAAAATTGATGATTTGTTAAATATTGATGGGATCGGAGAAACTCAAATAACTTCTTTAAAAAAATTTTTTTCAAATAAGACTAATTTAAAGGTAATTCAAGATCTTCAAAAAATTTTAAACATCAAGAAAATAAAAGAAAATAAAAATGATGGTGTATTTAGTGAAAAGATATTTATGTTTACAGGAAAATTAACAGGTATGAGTAGAGCAGAGGCCAAGTCCTTAATAGAGAAAAATTCAGGAACGATAATCAGTAATGTTTCAAAAAAACTTGATTACTTGATAATTGGAGAGAAACCTACTAAACGAAAAATTGAGGCTGCTAAAGAGCTAAAAATTAAAATTATTGATCAATCAGGATTAAACAAATTATTGGATAAAAGTAGCTAACCATTTTTTTTCACTTGGGCTTAAGTATTTATGAAGTTTTGTGTAAATATCCAAATTATATCTCCAAAGGTAACTTTTTTCATCATTTGTTAATAAATCGAAATTAATTAAATCTTTATCAATTGGAGCTAGAGTTAAATTTTCAAAGTACATTTTATCTTTATCTTTTTTTACATAAATCAAATTTTCTATACGTATTCCAAATTTATCTTTTCTATAATATCCTGGTTCATTACTTAAAATCATTCCTTCGCGTAACTTTACCTTATTAAATTTAGAGATAGACTGAGGCCCCTCATGCACATTTAAAAAAAAACCTACACCATGTCCAGTTCCATGTTGATAATCTAAGTTGATTTCTTTTAAAAATTTTCTTGCTCTAATGTCTATAAGATTTCCAGAGGAATATTTATTTAAATTGGATTTTACAACTGCAATATGGCCTTTTAATACTCTTGTGAAAATATTTTTTATATTCTTCTTAGGTTTTGAAAAACAAATTGTTCTTGTCACATCTGTAGTGCCATATTTATATTGACCTCCAGAATCACACAAAAAAATATCTTTTTTTTTTATTTTTTTTGTGTTTTTTTTTGTTGCTCTATAATGAACAATAGCTGCGTTCCCTGCAGTACCAGCGATAGTATTAAAACTTGGATATAAATAATTTTTATTTTTTTTTCTAAAATTTTCTAATTTATTTTGTGCCTCAAACTCAGTAATTGTTTTTTTATTTGTATTTTTGATCCAATAAA
>CACJYR010000019.1 GCA_902597675.1 uncultured Pelagibacteraceae bacterium
GGTTTAGATTAAAAAAAGAAGCGCAAATAATTTCAGCGCAGAGAAATAATCAAGAGTCTCTTAACTTTATCAAATTTAATTTTGATAAAATTGAAAATCCAAATGAAAAAATATTATTTGATGTTGCTAATTTTTATAAAAAAGCAAAAAATTACGAAGAAGCAATAAGTTATTACTCTAAAATTATTGAAAATTTGGATGATAATTCGGATATCAAGTCAGATATTCTTTATCGAAGAGGAGGCACATATGAACGAATTAAAAATTATGAAAAAGCCGATAAAGATTTAATTGATGCACTTCAAATTACACCTGACGATGCTTATATACTAAATTACCTTGCTTATTCATGGCTTGAGAGGGATTATAAAATTAATGAAGCGATTAAAATGCTTGAAACAGCCTACGAACTTGAGAGTGATGATCCATATATAATAGACTCTATTGGTTGGGCTTATTATTTAACTGATGATTATCCAAGAGCTGAAAAATTTTTGAAAAGAGCCGTAGAATTGATGCCGGATGATCCGATAGTGAATGACCATTACGGCGATATTTTGTGGAAGCTCAATAGAAAAATCCAGGCTAGATATTTTTGGACCAATGTATTGAAAATGAAAGATACTGAAAAAGAATTAATTGAAAAAATTAATATTAAGATGATCGAAGGTCTTAAAAGCTCTTAATGCCTTTTTCCAGAATAAAATCACACGCGAAATTAAATTTGGCATTAAATGTTATAAGCAAAAGTAAATCTTTGCACAATATAGAGAGCATAATAAGCTTCGTAGATTTGCACGACATAATTTTGATCAAAGAAATTAAATCAAAAAAACATTTAATTTCATTCAATGGAAAATTTTCTCGAAGGATAGGTAGGAAAAACACTATTTCTAAATTATTTGAAATCTTAGAAAAAAAAAAAATTTTGAAAAACCAAAGATTTCAAATCAAAATCAAAAAATCTATACCTGATAAAGCTGGTCTTGGCGGTGGCTCAATGAATGCAGCAAGTATACTAAGATATTTGGCTCATAAGAGAATAATCAATATCAAAAATAAGGAAATGTTAAAAATTTCTAAGTTAATTGGCTCAGATGTGATGTTAGGATTAAATCATAAAAGTAAGATTTTAAATTCAAGAAATAAAATAAAGTATTTCAATAATGTAAAAAAAATTTACCCATTAATCGTAAAACCAAATTTTGGTTGTTCGACTAAGGATATTTATTCAAAGGTTAGAAAGTTTGATAAAGCAAAATTTGGCAAGGGAGCCAAAAAAATGTTTGATATCAATTTTTTAAAAGATATGAAAAATTCCTTAGAAACAATAGCTTTTTTAAAATACCCAAGATTAAAAAATATGAAACTTTATTTAGAGAATTCTCTAAACCCAGTTTTTGTAAGAATGACAGGATCGGGATCAGCTTTAGTTGCATATTATCAAACAAAAAAAAGATGTGAACGTGCGAAAAAAAGGTTTATTCAAAAATACAAAAATATCTGGTGTATAGCCTCAAAAACTATATAAATTTGATTTTTTTGTGTTATACGAACTTAATATTGGGGCGTAGCCAAGCGGTAAGGCACGGGTTTTTGGTACCTGCATCCTAGGTTCGAATCCTAGCGCCCCAGCCAAGTATGAAAAATTTTTTAGATACAATTTTTTTTAGATCAAATAATTTAAATTATATAAGTCAAACTATTCGAGATTTAACAAAAAATACTCCAGCAAATAAAATATTTAAAGCTATAAATTCTTATTCATCAGATAGTGAAGTAAGATTTGTAGGAGGTTGCATAAGAAAAATCATTAATAAAGAAATAGTAAATGATATTGATATGGCTACAAATCTTGATCCTCAAAAGGTTTGTGAAGTTTTGAAAGAAAATAAAATTGATTTTTACGAAACTGGTATTGAACATGGAACAATTACAGCACTTATAGAAGGGTACAAATTTGAGATTACCTCATTGAGAGAAGATATTTTAACAGATGGAAGACATGCAAAAGTGAAATTTTCAAAAAATTGGAAAGAGGATGCATTAAGAAGGGATTTTACCATCAATTCCATATACGCGGATGAAGATGGAAACTTGTTCGATCCTTTTGAGGGTAAAAAAGACTTAGAAAACGGTTTCGTAAATTTTATAGGAGACGCTGATAAAAGAATTAAAGAAGATTATTTGAGAATTTTAAGATATTTAAGATTTTTCGCTCATTACTCAAAGCATCCGCATAATCCAGAATTAATCAGAAAACTTAAAATTAATATCGGTGGTATCTCAAAATTATCTAAAGAGAGACTATTAGATGAGTTAAAAAAAATAACTCACTTAGAAATATTAGAAAAATTAGCTGATGATAAATTTAGCTCAGAATTATTTTTAATTGTTTTTCCTGAATTAAATAATTTAAAAACTTTTTCAAAATTAAACTCAAAAAAAAAACAAATAATTAATAAGGCTGATTTTGTCTTTCTATTATCTTTAATGATTATTGATGAGACAGATAATGCGGATTATTTTATGTACAAATTTAATATTTCTAAAAAAGATCAAAAAAGAATTAAAATTATTGATAATTTTTTTAAGGAAAAAATTGGATCAAAAACTTTTAGAGAGGAAAACTTAAATGGTATTTTTTATTATAATGGAAAACAAGCTGTAACTGATATTCTCAATTATTATTTAATAAAATCAAAAAAAAATTCTGAAAATATTCAAAGATTAATTAATTTCTACAAAGAAAAAACAATACCAAAAATGCCTGTGGGTGCAGAATTTTTAATGGAAAAATTCAATATTCCTAAGGGTAAACAATTGGGTGCAAAATTAAAAATAATTGAGGAAGAATGGGTGAAAAATAATTTTCAAATTTCAGATAAACAAGTAAGTCAAATTGTTAACAATTAGATATATTTTACGTCTTTAATTTCAAAATTTTTAACCCCGGCAGGAGTTTTTATTTCAACTAAATCATTTTTATTTTTTCCTATTAAACCTTTACCTATAGGCGATTGAAAATAAATTAATTTTTGTTTGAGATCAGCTTCATCTTTTCCTACAATCTTATAATTTATTTTTTCTCCAGTATCTAAATTTTCTAAAAACACAGTCGAGCCAAAGATAACTTTTCCATCATTATTTAATTTCGTAACATCAATGACATTTGCTCTAGCAATGATATCATTAATTTCAGTAATCCTTCCCTCATTATGAGACTGCTCTTCTTTTGCAGCGTGATACTCTGCATTTTCTTTTAGATCACCATGTGACCTCGCTTCAGCAATCGCCGCTACAATCTCAGGTCTTTTTTTTTCTTTTAAAAAGATTAATTCATCTTTAAGTTTATTTAGGCCATTTAAAGTAATTGGTTCTTTGTCCATGTTATTTCCATTTTGCTAACGGAGGTAATGACATTAAAATACCTTCAACGTTTCCACCAGTTTGCAAACCAAATTTTGTTCCTCGGTCATAGAGTAAGTTAAATTCTGTATAACGACCTCTTTTTATGAATTGTAATTCTTTATGTTTTTTATTCCACTTTTTCTTCATTTTTTTTCTAATGATTTTTTCAAAAATAAATTGAAAAGTGATCCCCACATCTCTTACAAATTTAAAATCTTTCTCAAAATTATCTTTTTTATAATCAAAAAAAATTCCACCAATACCCCTCGATTCTTTTCTATGAGGTAAATAAAAATATTCATCACACCATTTCTTATATTTTGTGTAATATTTCTTATTGTGTTGATCACACATTTTTTTTAGGGTTTTATGAAATTCTTTTTTTTCCTTATCATCTTTTATTGATGGGGTTACATCCATACCACCACCAAACCAGTCCTGAGTTGTGCAGATATATCTTGTATTAAAATGCATGGCAGGGATCATGGGATTTTTCATATGCATTACAACGGAAATACCAGAAGCCCAAAAACTGGGATTTTTTTTTGCACCTAAAATATTTTTTTGAAATTGTTTTGGGAATTTTCCATGAACTTTAGAAAAATTTACTCCGACTTTATCAAATATTCTTCCATTTTCTAAAATTCTAAATTCTCCGCCTCCTTCGTCTCTTTTTTTACTTCTGCTCCAAACAGTGGTTTTGATATCCGCATCTTTTTTTTCTAGGTTGGTTATAGTATGCCAAATAGCTTCTTGTAGCATTTTGAACCAATTACTTGTGATGTCTTTTTTAATTTCTAAATCCATATTAGATTAATTTAGTTTGTTTTAAACTTTCTGCCAATATGATTGCAACAGAAGATGCAATATTAAGTGAGCGTTTATTGTTTTTCATAGGAATTTTGAGTCTATCTTTAATTTTTTTGTGAACCTCATTTGGCACTCCGGCACTTTCTCTACCAAAAAGAATAGTGTCATTTATATTAAACTTAAATTTTGTGTAAGAAACAGACGCTTTTGTGGTCATTAGAACTATTCTTTGATCTTTTTTCGATTTAAAAAAATCATCTGAGCTTTGATGGAATTTTATGTCTTTTTCATTCATATAATCCATAACGACTCGCTTAAATCTTCTGTCACTCAGCATAAACCCGGAAGGCTCTATTATTTCAAGTTTTGCACCTAGGCACGCACAGGTTCTGATTATTGCTGCTGTATTTTGAGGTATGTCTGGTTCAAATAAAGCAATTTTAGGGCCATGATTTATCAAATTCTGTGTCATTCTTTCAGTAGTAAATTTATCATTTTATATTATATGAAATCATATATTTAAGTAGAAAAAAGCAATATTGAGTATATTTAACTATTATTGATGTCAGAAAAAAAAACTAATAGACGAGATTTCTTATTCACAGCAACTTATGCAGTTGGTGCGGTTGGTGTTGGTGCAACGATATGGCCAATGATTGATCAGATGAACCCAGACGCATCAGTCAAAGCTTTGGCGAGCACTGAGGTTGATGTAAGTGCGGTAAATCCAGGTAAAACAATTACAGTTTTATGGAGAGGTAAACCAGTTTTTATTCGTAGAAGAACACAAGATGAGATAGCTGAAGCAAGATCTGTAAAGTTAGAAGATTTAAAACATCCAGAAAAAGATGAGGATCGTGCAGCGAACCCCGAGTGGTTAGTCATGCTTGGAGTGTGCACTCACTTAGGCTGTGTTCCTTTAGATCAAAAAGGCGAATACAATGGATGGTTTTGTCCTTGTCATGGTTCACACTATGATATCTCTGGAAGAATTAGAAAGGGACCAGCTCCGACTAATATGGAGATCCCTAAATACGAATTTGTTAATGCTAATACAATTAAAATTGGATAATTATTATGAGTGATCACGAATACACACCGAAATCAAAATTTGGAAAATGGTTTAACGATCGTTTACCATTATTAACTCTTGCAAATCACTTAACTGATTATCCAACACCTAAAAATTTAAATTATTGGTGGACGTTTGGTGGAATATTAACTTTTTGTTTGATCACTCAAATTGTAACAGGTTTAGTTCTTGCAATGCATTATATTGCTCATGCTGATATGGCTTTTGATAGTGTCGAGCATATTATGAGAGATGTTAATTATGGTTGGTTAATTAGATACATTCATGCAAATGGTGCTTCAATGTTTTTTTTGGCTGTTTATATTCATATATTTAGATCATTATTTTATGGTTCTTACAAAGCTCCTAGGGAAATAATTTGGATAATTGGTATCATCATTTATTTATTAATGATGGCAGCTGCATTTTTGGGTTATGTACTTCCATGGGGCCAAATGAGTTTCTGGGGTGCAACTGTAATTACAAATCTATTTAGTGCAATTCCTTTAGTAGGCGAGGGTATTGTTACTTGGTTATGGGGAGGTTATTCAGTTGATAATCCTACTTTAACAAGATTTTTTACACTTCACTATTTGATACCTTTTTTAATTTTAGGTTTAGTTGTTCTTCACATATGGGCACTTCATGTTCCTGGAAATAATAATCCAGTTGGAATTGACATTAAAAAACCTTCAAAAGATACTGTACCATTCCATCCATACATTGTAATTAAAGATGGTTTTGCTTTACTAATGTTTATGATTGTTTTTGCATTTTTTGTTTTTTATACGCCGAATATTTTAGGTCATGCAGACAATTATATTGAAGCTAATCCATTAGTTACTCCGGCACATATTGTTCCAGAGTGGTATTTATTACCATTCTATGCAATTTTAAGATCGGTCCCAGATAAACTTTTAGGAGTAGTTGCAATGTTATCCGCTATTTTAATTTTAGCAGCTCTTCCATGGCTTGATACTTCAAAAATTAGATCAGCAGTATTTAGACCTTTATATAGACAGTTTTATTGGATCCTTGTCGCTGATGTTTTGATCTTGGGATACGTAGGTGCAATGCCAGCAGAGGGATTATATCTGTTAGTTGCTAGAGTAGCTACAGCATACTATTTCTTACACTTTTTAGTGATACTTCCAGTTTTAGGTTGGAAAGAAAAAACTCTTCCAATTCCATTAAGTATTACCGAGCCAATATTAGGTGGTTCACCTAATTTAGCCACAGCAAAGAACAAGGAAAGTCTAAATAAATAAGTGAAAAATTTTTTTAAAATATTTTCATTTATTATCTTATTTTCAGGACTTTCATTGAGCATTCAAGCTGCAGAAAAAATTGAATATTTAAAAACTGATTGGAGCTTTAAAGGACTCTTTGGAAAGTTTGATCGAGCTGCACTTCAAAGAGGTTATCAAGTCTACACAGAGGTGTGCTCTTCTTGTCATTCAATGAAATATTTAAGTTATAGAAACTTAGCTGAAAAAGGGGGACCAGAATTTTCTATAGAGCAAGCAAAAGCTATTGCTGCATCTTTTGAAGTCAAGGATGGACCTAATTCAGATGGTGATATGTTTACTCGTCCAGGCAGATTATCAGATAAGTTTGTAATGCCCTATGATAATGTTCAAGCTGCTCAAGCAGCAAATGGAGGTGCTTATCCACCAGATATGTCTGTATTAGTTAAAGCGAGAGGAGGTGGGGTAGATTATATTTACTCATTGCTTCAAGGATACGAAGACCCACCAGCTGGAGTTACTTTAGATGATGGTGTTTATTATAATAAATATATGTATGGTAATAAAATTAAAATGGCTAATCAGTTATCAGATGGATTAGTAGAATACTCAGATGGTACAACAGCTTCTGTTGAGCAAATGTCAAAAGATGTAACAACATTCTTGATGTGGTCTGCTGAACCTCACTTAGAGTCAAGACATCAAATGGGTTTTAAAGCTATCCTGTATTTAATTATTTTAACAATCCTAGTTTATTTTAGTATGAAAAGAATATGGTCACGTATTGAAACGGAAGTTTAGAACGTCTCCATCTTTAACTATATAATCTTTCCCTTCTAATCTCATTTTTCCGTTATTTTTTGAATTTACCCAACCATCATTGGATATAAAATCATCGTAAGAAATAGTTTCAGCTCGAATAAACCCTTTTTCAAAATCAGTATGAATTTCACCTGCAGCTTTTGGGGCAGTACAATTTTTTTCAATTGTCCATGCTCTAGTTTCTTCTGGCCCGGATGTAAAGTATGTATCTAGGTCAAGAATTTCGTAACCTTTTTTAATTAATTTATTCAATCCTGTTTCCTTTAATCCAATCATTTCCATATAATTTTTTTTCTCATTACTATCCAATTCATTGATTTGATTCTCTATGTCTGCAGAAACGATTAAAGTATTGTTGTTCCCATATTTATCAATAAATGATTGAGTGTAATTATTTCCACTTTGAACGCTTTTTTCATCAACGTTACAAACAAAAATTTTAGGTTTGAGTGATAATAACCCAGATTGATTAAGTTGCTTTTTATTAAATTGAGTATTTAAATCATCAAAACTTTTATTATTATTTATACAATCCATAGCTATTTCAAGAATTTTGATTTGATCCTCATCAACATTTTTTTTATTATTTTTTTCTAACCTCTTTTGAATAGACTCAAGATCCGCAAGCATCATCTCTGTTTCTATAATTTCGATATCTCTAACCGGGTCAACAGAGGGGTTTACATTTTGAATATCATTAGAGTCAAAGCACCTGATCATGTGAATAATTGCATCGACTTCTCTAATATGAGAAAGAAATTTATTACCCAAACCTTCACCTTTGGATGCACCTTTTACCAGTCCAGCAATATCAACAAAAGAGATAGTGGTATTGATTATTTTTTTTGATTTTGAAATTTTAGCTAAATTGTTTAACCTTTCATCAGGAACTATTACAACTCCAATATTTGGATCAATTGTACAAAAAGGAAAATTAGCAGCCTGTGCTTTACTGGAATTAGTTAGTGCATTGAAAAGCGTTGATTTACCAACATTAGGTAATCCAACAATCCCACATTTAAAACTCATTATTTATTATTAACTGTGCTTGAAAATAAATCTAATTTTTTTTCTACAAGTATCGAAAGTGACTCAGTTATATTTTTGGATATTTTTTCTACACCCATGATTTCTTCATCATCAAAGTTTTGTAAAACATAATCAGATACTTCAATAGGTCCTTTTGGTTTTCCTATACCAATTCTTACTCTTGAGTAATCTTTTCCAATAAATTTATCAATAGAAGATATACCATTGTGACCAGCACTTGATCCACCAAATTTTGCTTTTATTTTTCCAAATTCAACATCAAGATCATCATGAAAAACAATTACATTTTCTGGTTCAATTTTAAAATATTCGATTAGTTCTCTAATACATATTCCAGAGTTATTCATAAATGTTAAGGGCTTTATGGCATAAACTTTTTTACTATCAATATTACCAGTTGTTAACAAACCTTTGAATTTTGGTTTTTGTTTTGTAAGCCCGAACTTTTTATTGATGCAGTCTATAATTTTAAAACCAACATTATGTCTATTATTTTCACTATCTGGAGTTGGATTACCTAAACCTACAAATAAAAGCATAAATTATTAATTAGAATTTCAAATTTAGTGGATTATTTTTTTTCTTCTGGAGCTTTTTTGTCTGCAGGTTTTTTATCATCACCCTCTTTTTTATCGCCCTCCGCAGCTGGTTTATCTCCCTCAGCTGCAGCTGCTTCCGCTCCTTCAGCACCTTCTTCACCCTCTGCAGCTTCTGCCTCTGCTGGTTTTTCTGGCTCTTTCATTACTGTCGGTGCTGCCAAGGTTGCAATTACGAAATCTCTTCCTTGAATAGTTGGTGTTACTTCTGCATCTAGTTTAACTGAAGAAATTTTAAAACTTGACCCAATATCTATACCATCTAAATCTAAAGTAATGCTTTCTGGTATTTTTTCACTTGGGCATTTTAATTCAACTTTTCTTCTTACAATGTTAAGTACTCCACCTCTTTTTAAGCCTGGAGATTTTTCATGATTAATAAAGTTAACTGGAACTTCAATCTTAATTTTTACTCCAGGAAGAACTCTTAGAAAATCTACATGGGTAGGTTCATCACTTATGATGTGATATTTTACTTCTCTAGGTAATACATTTTGAGATTTTCCATCTACATTTAAAGTAATGATATTTGATAAAAAGTTTTCTTTCTCAATCAAGGTTTTTAATAATTTCTTAGATATAGAAACTTTTTGATTTTGGTCTTTACCTCCATAGATAATCCCTGGAACACTGCCATCATTCCTGATAGCATTAAGTTGACCTTTAGTTTTGTTATCCCTGATCTTTGCCTCTAAAGAATTCATAAAACAGAGGTTTTTAACCCATGTTCATAAATAATCAAGGTAATTATTTGAATAAATCTGAAACTGATGTTGAATTAGAAATTCTTTTTATAGCTTCTCCCATAAGGGCGGAAATTGGTAAAACTTCTATGTTTTTAACATTTTTGGTTTTTTCGCTGTTATCTATCGTGTCTGTAATAACTAAATTTTTAATAACTGAATTTTTAATTTTTTTAACTGCGTCTCCACTCAATACCCCGTGAGTAATATAAACATAAACCTCTTTTGCACCTCTTTGTTTTAATGCCTTAGCTGCATTGACGATAGTGCCTCCTGAATCAATTATGTCATCAACTAATATACATGTTTTACCTTTAACATCTCCAATAACATTCATTACTTGTGATTGACCTGGTTTTGGTCTTCTTTTATCAACAATAGCTAAGCCGATGTTTAAGATTTTACCAAGAGCTCTGGCTCGCTCTGTTCCACCAACATCTGGAGCAACACAGATTAAATTTTTATTTTTGATTCTTTTTTTAATGTGCCGTGCAAAAATTGGAGTTGAAAAAAGGTTATCTACAGGGATGTCAAAAAAACCTTGAATTTGACCAGCGTGGAGATCAACTGTCACAACTCTATCTGCTCCAGCTTTAGTTATTAAATTTGAGACAAGCTTTGCTGATATAGATGTTCTTGGTACAACTTTTCTATCTTGTCTCGCATAACCAAAATAAGGAATTACAGCAGTTATATTTTTTGCTGATGATCTTTTTAAAGCATCAATACATAATAATAATTCCATTAAATTGTCATTAGCTGGTGAAGAAATAGATTGAATTATAAAAATGCTATTCCCTCTTATATTTTCATTTATTTCAATGTAAATTTCACCATCTGCAAATTTTCTTATACTAGAATTGACAAGTTTAGATTTTAAATATTTAGCAATATTTTTACTTAGGATTTTATTACTATTTCCAGTTAATAATTTCATGAAAAGTTTAATTAATCATAATTATTGAAATATTTCTACCATAATCATTTAGATTTAATTTTAATGATCTTCTTGCACTAAAAAAATTATTTTTTTTATCGAATGTATCAATTTTAATCATATCAATTTTATCGATTTTTTGTGATTTAAGTTGAGATTTGACATAATTTGGTAAATCAAAATAAATTAATTCGTTTTTATTTTTAAAGAAAATTTTGTTTTTTTTGTGTTTTTTAATAAATTTCTTTTTAAAGTCAGCTTTTACCTCGTAGTTTTTTTGAGTAATTGACGGACCAATTGCTCCAATTATATTTTTTGGATTACACCCTTTTTTATGCATAAAATTAATAACATTTTTGATTATCCCTCTATACGCACCTTTCCAACCAGCATGGATAGCCGCGATAATTTTTTTTTCATAGTCATATAATAACACTGGTACGCAATCAGCGGTCAATACAGCTATTGGCAGTTTTTTTTGATTAGTTATAATTGCGTCAGCTTTAATTTTTTTTTTTAATTTAGAGTTTTCATTTAGAAAAACCAACTTATTGCTATGTACTTGATGTACTAAATAAATATTTTTTACTTTTTTCCCTATTTTATCTTTGACAATCTTTAAATTTTTTAAAATATTATTTTTGTTGTCATGAGAACCGGGACCACAATTTAGACTTTTATATATTCCTTTTGATGTACCTCCATTTTTATTAAAAAAACCATGACTTATATTTTTTTTTTTTAATAATTTTCGAGAGGTGATCAGATCAAAATCCTAAATTAAAATTGTTTTTTTGATTTTTTATTAACATAACTTTAAACAATTTTCCCATTTGTTTATCATCTGTTAGTCTTTTTAATCTGTAATAAATATCTGCTTTTTTTAAAAAGTTTTGATTTTTTGCAATCATCTCAGCTCTTTCGTAGATACCCATTTTTGTAAGAAATTCTTTTTGTGTTGTTAAACTATGCTTTAATCCACCTAGTTTTTTTATTATTTTTTCAAATAATCGGAAATTTATATTATGTGTGATATCTGAGTTCCCAATTTTAGCTAAAACATCCGAATATTCGTGTTTATATAATGCTTGTAAAGTATTTTTCATTTTATCTTCATTATACCCATAATCTATGATCAAAATTCCTCCAGATCTTGCTTTGATAATTTTTGAAATTTGTTTCAGGTAATTAATACCAAGCTCTGAATATTCTATAAAATTCTGATTTTTAGATATTTTAAAATCAATCTTTTTTTCATAATTTTTCATATTAATTTTTTTTTCCAAGAAAGAGGTTGTTTTTTTGTTTAAACTAACAAACTTTTCAAACCATAAATTTCCTTTTTTTTGAAATTGTTTAATTGAAAGTGCATCAAAAAACTCATTTGCAATAAATATACTAGGAATTTTTTTAATTTTTTTAATTTTTTTTAAATCATTTACCCAATTTACATCTGAATTTAATAATTCTTTTTTTTGTATTTTCTTTAAAGTAGGACTTATTTCATAAATTACCAATCTGCAGGATTTGAAAAACGATGGGAACTTTTTAAAACTTTCTATAAGAATTTTCATCATTGCAGCATTTCCTGCTCCAAGTTCGATTACGTTAAATTCTTTTGGTGACCCTATACTTTTCCAAAAACTTACAACCCAAATAGCAATCATTTCAGAAAATAATCTTGATACATTAGGAGCTGTAATAAAATCTCCTTTTTTGCCAAATGGATTTTTTTTAATGTAGTACCCAGACTTTTTATTATACAGAGAGATATTGATAAACTTGTCTAACGGTAAATTAACTATTTTGTCTGTTTTCATATTTAGAGATTAATAAATAACATCCGATTATTAAAAAAAAGATACTTATAAGTTGTCCCATAGTTAAATTGAATAATAAATAGCCCAGTTGGTCATCAGGAACTCTTAAAAACTCAATTGCAAATCTAAAAATTGAGTAAAAAATTAAAAATATGCCAGAGATAAATCCAGGTCTTTTGGAGAAACTCTTATTTTTGAAATATAATAGAACTAAAAATAGGACTATACCCTCAAAAAATGCTTCATATAACTGAGTAGGATGTCGATATAAATTATCTATTTGTGCAAATTGGACTGCCCAAGCAACATTTGTTTCGACACCATAAAGTTCTGAATTTATAAAATTTGCTATTCTGCCAAAAAAAATACCTATGGGCGCAACAAAAGACACAATATCTAAATAACTAAATGAACTTTGTGAATTTCTTTTCGCAAAAAGGTAACTTGCAATTATAATCCCTATAACTCCCCCATGAAATGACATACCACCCTGCCAAATTTTAAAGATATCTAATAAATTATTGATATAAAATTCAAAGTTATAAAATACAACATAACCTAATCTGCCACCGATAATTAAACCTAAAATTAGATAAGTTAAATAATCGTCAAATTTTTCCTTTACTTTCAGCTCAGAAATAAAAAATTTTTTACTTAAAAACCACCCTAATAAAATACCAACAATATAAGCTAGAGAATACCATCTAATCTCAAATGAAAAAATTTGAAATGCAACTGGGTCAAAATTATTAATGAACATTTTTATTTTTAAATATAAGTTATAATTATAATAAGTTATTAAATTAATATATGAAAAACTCAAAGTTTGTAATTGAAAAACTCGGTAAATTATTTGAACAAGGCTTAGTATCATCAAAAGATATAGCTAATGAAATTATGACTATTTTAAAATCTAAAAGAGATGAAATAGTTTTTAAAATGAAGTTAACAAGTAAAGATGAGTTTGAAGTTCTCTCAAAAAGAGTTGAAAATTTAGAAAAAAAAATTGATCAATTAAAATTTACAAAAAAAAAGAAAATTAAAAAGGCAAAAAGATCTTAGCTTCCAAACCACCCATTGGTGACTTAGCTAACTTTATATTTCCCCCGTGTGATCTGATAATGTCAGACGCTATAGATAATCCAAGTCCAACGCTTGATTTTGTTTCAGCTCGACCTTTATCAATTTTGTAAAAAGGTTTGAAAACATTATCATATTCTGTCTCTGGTATACCAGGACCGTTGTCTTCAATTTTAATGAATAAGTTGTTACTACTTTTAGTAATATCTACATTTACTTTTTTCGCATATTTAATTGCATTATCTATTAGATTATTAACACATCTTTTGATTAAGTTTTTTCTACCGCTTATATAAATTCTTGGTGTAATTTTGGATGATATGTTTTCATTTTCATACTTCTTTACTATTTCATTAACTAATTCGCTAATATTAAATTCCTCATCTTTTTCAAGGTATGACGAGCTGGTAAACTGCAAATATTCATTTAGCATTTTTTCCATTTCGTTAATATCTTCGGATAATTTTTTACTTAATTCTTCATCTTTTATAAATGCTATTTGTAATTTCATTCTTGTTAAAGGAGTTCTTAAGTCGTGACTAATGCCAGATAACATTTCTGATCTTTGATTAAGATGTCTTAAAATTCTTTTTCTCATTCTATCAAATTCATAACCAGCTTGTCTGATTTCTGCTGCACCAGAGGGTTTAAATTCATCAATTTCTTCTCCCCGACCAAATTTTTCAGCTGCTTTTGCAAGATTAGTTATCGGTCTCGTTTGATTTTTTAAAAAAATTAATGAAATTAAAATCATTATGATTGCAGGAACTGTTATCCAAAGTGCAAAGATACGAGCTGAGGAAGTCGTCACTCTATCTCTTGGAACTAAAAACTTAAAATACCCAGACTGATATTTTATTCTAATATCAATTAACTCTTTGTATGAGGTTGTATTAAACCAAAAATTTCCATTCCCAAATTTTGACTTGAGTTCTCTTCTTAAAGTCCTATCTATCGGGCTAAACCATCTTTCGTCAAAAGTATAAATAAAATCTTTGTTATCAACAAAATCTATATTTAAGTCTTGGTAAACTGAAAAAACATTTTTAATTTCATCTTTTTTATAAATTTCATCAGAATAAACTTCAATGAAAGTATTAATTTCATTTACTAACGCTTTAGTCATACCTTTATTTGTCTTGATCCAAAGGCTATCAAAAAAAACAATAGTAATTACCAATTGTAAAACTATGACTGGAACAGCAACAATTAATAAAGCTCTGTAAAATAATCTTTTTGGAAGTATATTCTTAAAAAATTTACTCAATCCATAGAACATATCCAGCTCCTCTTATTGTTTGTAAAAACTTTGGATTTTTTGGATCAATTTCAATTTTTTTTCTAAGTCTTGTGATAATAACATCTATTGATCTCTCTTTATCAAGCTCAGTTAAAATACCAATATCTTCCCGCGAAAAAGTTTTACCGGGATTATTAATCATTTTTTCTAAAATTTTTTTCTCTGTGTTATTAATTTTGTACTCTTTATTTTTTTTGATTATTAGTTGTTTATTTAAATCGATTTTAATATTTTCAAATTGTATTACTCGTTTTTGATCACTTTTTTTTGTTTTTTGAATTATATTTTGAATTCTCAATATTAACTCCTTAGGTTCAAAAGGTTTTGGAAGATAGTCATCAGCACCAACTTCTAAACCCTCAACTCTTTCATTTGCCTCACCTTTCGCAGTCAATAAAATCACAGGTGTATTTAATTTTTTTTGATTTTCCTTAATAAACTCTAAGCCACTTTTTCCAGGCATCATAATATCTAGTATGATTAGATCAAATTTTATTATTTGTATTTTTTCAAAAGCATCTTCAGAACTATTTGCAGTTGTAACCAGGTAATTATTTTCATTTAAATATTTTTTAACAAGAGTTCTGATACCTTCATCATCATCAACAACTAAAATATGAGCTACAAAATTATCCATTAATTATTTTTTTTAAAACGTTGTCAAAGTTAATGACCTCTTCTGAGCTTGAGTTAAGTAACGCACTATGAATTCTTTTTTTTTGAATTTCAAAAATTTCATTAAATATTTTTTTTCCTTTATCATTAAGAAATACATGTTTTATTCTTGTATCCTGCTCATCTTTTTTAAAAATTATTACGTCTAGTTTAATTAGATCTTTTAAAACTCTATTAAGGCTTTGCTTGGTTACTTTAAGTCTTTTAAGTAACTCTGAAATAGTGATCCCTTCATACATGGATAACAAATGAATGACTTTTTGGTGTGCTAGGCCGATTTTATACTTATTTAATATTTTTTTTGAGTCTGAAAATGTTTCTCTGTAACCTATAAAAAGCTTTTCAATCAAATCTTTTAATTGATCATCTTTTAGATATAAAAGTTGTTTCATTATTGGTAAGTTATATTGACATATTACAGATACAAAGATATTTTTTCAGTAAGAATTTTTTATTTCATAATGATACCCTACGATAAAAGATCAGGTAAAATATGGTACAATGGCGAATTAGTCGATTGGTCTGATGTTAAGGTTCATGTTCTCAGCCATGGATTACATTATGCAAGCTGTGTTTTCGAGGGAGAACGTGTGTATGATGGTTCAATTTTTAAATTAGAGGAACATACTTCAAGATTATTTTACTCCGCAAAGAGAATGGGAATTGAAATACCATATAGCGAAGATGAAATTAATAAAGCGAGCAATAAAATAATTTCTACTCAAAAAGTAGAGAATGGATATGTTAGACCTGTAGTTTGGAGAGGTAGTGAAATGATGGCTATTTCAGCTCAGCAAACAAAAATTCATGTAGCAATTGCAACTTGGGAGTGGGGTTCATATTTTGATCCTAAACTTAAGGTTGAAGGTATCAAATTAAATATTTCAAACTGGCGAAGACCAGCCCCTAATACTATTCCTTGGGACACAAAAGCTTCTGGATTATATATGATTTGTACTCTTTCAAAACACGAAGCTGAAAAGCAAGGATATACAGACTCACTTATGTTAGATCATGAGGATAATATCGCAGAAGCAACTGGAGCAAATATTTTTTTCAAAGATAAAAATGGTGAGTTACATACTCCAATACCAGATTCTTTTTTAGATGGAATTACTCGAAGAACTGTGATTCAAATTGCAAAATCTAAAAATATCAAAGTACATGAGAGAAAAATAAAACCAGAAGAATTAAAAGATTTCGTTGGATGTTTTTTAACAGGCACTGCAGCTGAAGTAACCCCAGTATCTACTATTGCAGATTGTCAATTTAAAGTTTGTGATTTGATAATTGATTTAAATGAAAGCTATTTAGCTTTGGTTAAAAAGAAAAAAGCTGCCTAATCTTTATTGTCTTCTGATATAGCGTGGTCTATTCCTTTACGTATATACTCATAGCCTGTGAACAGAGTTAAAGCTGCTGATAGCCATAATAAAATTATACCAATAGTTTGAGCATTATAGTCTTGAAAATTGATAATTTTATTTCCTGTATCTCCAGAAAGTAAAAGACCTATTGAGACCATTTGTAAAACTGTTTTTAATTTTGCTAGATTAGAGACAGGTAGTTTAATTTTACCTTTTGCTAAAAATTCCCTAAGACCAGATATTAATATTTCTCTTGTTAAAATTATAATTGCAGCAATAACCTCGTAATTTTTAATCGTGCCGTCCATAACTAATAAAATTAGAGCTGCAGCTACAATAATTTTGTCTGCTATCGGATCTAATAATTCTCCCAATTTAGATTCTTCTCCTAGTAGTCTAGCCAACATTCCATCTAAAAAATCTGTAAATGATGCAACTATAAATAACACTAAAGCAGTTAGATCTCCGTAAAATCCAGGTAAATAGAAAGCTAAAACAAAAAAGGGTACAATTAAAATTCTACCGACAGTTAATATGTTTGGTATTTTTCTAAGCATAATCTCTATTCGTGAAAGAAGTTATATATCTTTTTTGCAACTTTTTCCTCAACACCATCAACTGATTTTATTTCATCTAGACTTGCAGACTCTACTGCTCGAGCAGATCCAAAATGATTTAATAAAGCCCTTTTTCTGATAGATCCAATGCCCTCAATCTGGTCTAACAAAGACTTACTAATACCTCTTTTTCTCTTTGCTCTATGAGCACTGATTGCAAAACGATGAGACTCATCTCTTATTCTTTGAAGAAAGAAAAGAGTAGGGTCATTTTTATTGAATTTATATTCTTTGCCATTATGAAAAAAAGTTTCATTGCTACTATTTCTAAATTTTCCCTTAGCAATCGCGATAATTGGTATTTCGTGAAGTCCTAGTTCATTTAAAGCGTCTCTTGCAACAGAATATTGACCTTTTCCGCCGTCAACTATTACTAAATCAGGAAAGGAGAGATAATTGTCTTTTTCTTGAATTGCTCTTTTGAACCTTCTGTTCAATACTTCTCGCATCATTCCATAATCATCCTGTTCATTCTTTTTAGATTTAATGTTATACTTTCGATATCTTTTCTTAATAAAACCTTCTTCACCGAAGGCAATTAAGGCCCCAACACTATTTGTTCCTTGAATATGGCTATTATCATAAACCTCTACTAAATTTATATTTGTCTCAAGATTAAATTTACTCGCAACTGAATCAAATAATTCTCTATTATTCTGACTTTCATAAAGTTTT
>CACJYR010000020.1 GCA_902597675.1 uncultured Pelagibacteraceae bacterium
AAATCCTTCAGCAACTACTTTAAAATTAATGATAGATAAATCTTTTGGTTCATAATAGAAAATTTTATAATTTTTCTTTTGTATTTCATGGGCTAAAAAAATACTGGTATCGGTTAAAGGGTTAAGTTTTGAAGGATGATTTCCCTGGATAGCAATAATTTTATTTGTCATATAATTCAGTTAAATCTTCATCTTTAGAAAATTTAATAATCATATGATGTGCATTTGTAGTTTTATTATCAATCACTTTTTGTAGATGATTTAAAAATATGGTCTCATTTTTTCCACTTTTATTGACTATATCTCTCTTTTCTAATCCCTTTTTAGATAAATCTAGTAATACTGAAGACCAATAAAGCAGGTCTTTACCCATAAGCTGGGTATTAAAACCTTTTTGTGGCGCTTCTAAATATGCATTTATAATTTTATCTTTATCCCAATTAGAAATTAATTCATAAACTTCATCTAAATTTCCATATAATATTCCAACATTAAATGCTGGGCCGGCACATAGACAATCCCAACCACAAGTATCCATCGATCTTAATTCAATATATTTTTTAAGTCTATTCTCCGTAAAAATTGTACTTAAATGAGTTGATAAATCATTTTCATTGGGCAGACGATTATTTATTTCTTTAATATTTCCTGACATGAAATCACTGAAATTGTATCCTATACCTGAAAAATAATTTTCTTTTTGTTGTATAAACAGAATTGGAAAATTAATAACAAAATCTGCATATTTTTCAAAATCAAAGTCTTCTAGGAACAATTTAGGCAAACCACCTCGAGAAGTATTTTGCCATACTTTCGATCGGTACGATAAATAATTACTTTTTTTCTTCTCAACTATTGATGAATTAGCAAATAAAGCAATTGAAATGGGTACTACAGAATTAACTATCTTAAATTTTTTTTTAAAATCTTCTTCTGAACAGTAATCTAAGTTTAACTGTGTTCCACAGGTTCGATACATCATATCAAGACTTAATTCTCCCCCTAAAGGCATATCTTTTGTCATTAACTTGTATCTTTTTTTAGGATTATTGGGGATCTCATCTAATTTTGATATTGGATCGAAACCTGCACTTACAATTTTGATATTAAGTTTTTTTGTGACCTGTTTTAATTCAAATAAGTAATCATAAGACTCTGCACATGCTTCATGAATATTAGTAAGTTTATCACCAGATAATTCAATTTGATTACCTGGCTCAAGAGTAATATTTTTACCGCTTTTATTTAAAGCAATAATATTATCGTTTTCTAATACAGGATTCCATCCAAACTCAAGTAGAGCTGAGAACATCTCCTTTATTTTTTGATAATCAATTCTTTTATTATTTTGACTATTAAATAGAAATTTCTCATGCTCGATACCAATTTTAAACTCTTTTTTGTTTTTAATTCCAGACTTGAAATATTCAATTATTTGCTCTTTTTTTGTAATCATAGAAATAAATTTTATTTTTAATTATTCTTAAGAGAAGAATATGGTTTTCTAGAAAAAATTTTTTTTACAATTGGTTTGAAAAATTCCAATGGTAAAGATTCATATTTAGGATCAAAAGAATTTTGATCATATTTTTCGCAAAAATCTATTGTATCTTGATAGTATTTATGATCTTTATATTTATCTCTTCTGTTCTTATCACCACCTAAATGATGTGCATAATAATACATTTGAAATTCTCCATGCTTTTCAACTATCCAATGAGTTTTTTCTGATACATAGGGCTTTAAAATTGAAGCCGCATACTCAGAATGATTCATTGGAGCTAATTCATCACCGATATCATGTAACAGACAAGCTACAACCATCTCTTCACTTTCACCATTCCTATGAGCTCTCGTAGCGCTTTGAAGTGAATGTTCCAGTCTTGATACTTGATACCCTTCTAAAGTTTCAGTTAGCCCAGACATAAATTTTAATATTCTATCAGCAGTTTTGCTTGCAAAATCTTTTTCATGTTTATCTAAAAAAAGATAATCTTCTTTGGTGCCATTTTTCATTTCAGTAAAACTTACTTTTTTCATTTAATTATTAGATGCAGTATTTAACAATGATAATTGTGTGATTTTACTATCACCAAGCTCATCGATAGGTTTAACAGGATACTCTCCCGTAAAATAATGATCAGTTAATTGAGGATAACTTTCATTTCTTCCATCAAAACCAATTGCGCGATACATTCCATTTACTGACAAAAATTTTAACGATTTTGCACCTATGTATTTACAGATTTCCGAGTTACTTTTATTAGCAGCAAGCAATTCTTTTTTAGTTGGAGTATCAACTCCATAAAAATCGGGAAATTTGATTTCCGGACAGGCAATTCTAACATGAACCTCTTTTGCGCCAGCGTCATATAACATTTTAACTATTTTATGAGAAGTTGTACCTCTTACTAGTGAATCATCTACCAAAATTATTTTTTTGCCTTGAATAGTTGATTGATTAGCATTTAATTTTAATTTAACGCCCAAACTTCTGATCTTCTGACTTGGTTCAATGAAAGTTCTTCCAACATAATGATTTCTAACTAAACCAAGTTCAAATTTTACATTTAAAGATTGCGCAAAACCTAAAGCAGCTGCATTTCCAGAGTCTGGTACCGGCACAACAATATCAGCATTTATATCGTTTTCTTTTGCAAGTTCTGAACCAAGATTTTTTCTATGTTCATACGCAGTTTTTCCGTCAAGCATGCTATCTGGTCTTGCAAAATAAATATATTCAAAAACACAAGGCCTAACTTTTTTCGGAGGAAATGGTTTAATACTTTTCAATTCATTATTTTCAATTAAAACTATCTCACCATTTTCAACTTCTCGTATGAATTTAGCACCAATTATATCTAAAGCACATGTTTCAGATGCTAGTACATAACTATTCTTTAATTTTCCAATTACCAAAGGCCTGATACCAAAAGGATCCCTAACACCTACTAATGAAGTCTGAGTTAACATTACTAAAGCATATCCACCTTGTATTTGAAAAATTGCATCAACAATTTTATCTATAGTTTTTGTTCGTTTTGACTTGGCAATTAATTGAACTATTGTTTCTGTATCAGATGTTGTGTAAAAAATTGCACCTTCATCAACTAATTTTTTTCTTAAAGAAATAGAATTTGTTAAATTTCCATTATGAGCTACGCCGATCCCTCCAGCATTAGTATCAGCAAAGAAAGGCTGAATGTTTCTAAGAGTATTTTCACCTGTTGTGCTATATCTATTGTGTCCAATAGCATAATCACCTTGAAGCTTTTTTAGTATCTTCTCTTTATTAAAATTATCGCCCACTAAACCAAATCTTTTTTCAGAAAAATATTGTTTACCGTCAAAGGTAACAATTCCACATCCTTCCTGACCTCTATGTTGAAGTGCATGAAGTCCTAAGGCAGTTAGTGCTGAGGCATCCTTGGTATTACTTATTCCAAATATACCACACTCTTCTTTGAGCTTAGGATCAAATATTTTCAATTTTCTCCTTAGATTTTTGATATGTTTTTTCATCAGGAAATTTTTCTAATAAATAATTACTACCTTTTTCTAAATATGGAAAGATTAATGATTTACTTAAATTTACTGGCCATTTATCGTGATTATATACAATGTGTACACCTGAGAAGATACATACAGAAATAATATAAGCTTTGATAAATCCAAAAAAGAATCCAAACATTGTATCTATACTTCCAAGGCTAGTGAATCGGACAGCTTTTCGTATACCTCTGTTAATCATTAGAATTAGAAATATAACAATTACAAATATTGTAATTCCTAAAAATATATCTAGAACATACTCATTATCTATTATCCCTTTCAAGTAAGGTTTTGCTCTAGGGAATATTATCAATGTAATTATGTAGGCTAGAAACCATTTAGCCATTGACAGAATACTTAAAACAAAACCTCTTTTGTAACATCCAATTAATGTAAAAATTGTAATTACTAAATATACAATGTCTAAAACGTTTGTAGTTTTATAAAAATCTACAAAAAAATCTTGCATCTGCTTATTTATCAAAAGGTTTAATCAATAATATCAAAGAAGGTAGCAACGTTAAAACTGAGACCATAGCCAATAACATTGCCAGTCCAGTAAAAACGCCAAAATAGATTGTGGGTATAAATTTTGACAAAACTAATATCGAAAATCCAAAAACGATTGTTATTGAGGTATTCAAAATTGCTCTACCAACTGTTGAGTGACACAAAATAAGAGTTTTGTTATAATTTTTTGAGTTATTAAATTCTTCCTTAAATCTATAAATATAATGAATGCTATTATCAACAGCTATTCCAATTGTGATTGCGGCTATTGTAATTGTCATCATATCTAATGGAATATTAAGTAAACCTATCACTCCCAATATAAAAAAAGCTGCTATAAAATTTGGTACTACACCTATTAAAGAAAGTTTGATATTTCTAAAAAGAATTACAAACATACCAAATATCCCTATCATCACCAAACCTAAAGTTAATATTTGAGATTTAAAAAGACTCTGGAGTAAGTTATTAAATAAAATTAAAACACCACCAAGTTTGAACTCACTTTCTTTTAAACCTAATTCATTTTTTAAATCATAATTAATTTTTTTAATTAGATCGTTCCTCCTTAAATTTTCTTGGGAATCAATAATTCTTAGATTAATTCTTGCCTCGTTATCTTTTATTGATATATACGGATCAATTATTTCAGTCTTAATGCTCTCAGGAATTTTAGAATAAAGAACACCCATTTCTAATGTTCCCAGAGGCTTATTGTTATTAAGCATTGTTGCTACATCTATTATTGATGAAAAAGATAAAACCTTTCCAACTTGTGGCAAATCATCTAGATAGTTATGAACAGAAGAAATTTTATCAATTTTATCTTTTGTAAACCAATATTTGTCATCATTCTCATTTTCTTCGTCACCCCAATCTTCAAAATCATCCTCCTCATCAGCTTTCTTTATTTTTTTTTTTGGAAATTTTAAAATTATTTCAAGTGGAGTTGTTCCACCTAATTTTTCATCTATAAGTTTCATACCTTTATAAATTTCAGTTTTTTTACTAAAATAATTTATGAAACTATTCTCAACTTCTAGTCTGCTTATTCCAATTAAACTAAGAATAGTTACTACAACAGTTATAGTAAAAATTGTTTTGTGATTATTTACAGAAATTTGTGCAAAGAAAGAGGTAATTTTAGAGCCCTCCTGTTTTTTTAAAAAAATCTTATCCTTCGGCATAAAATTTATTAGAGATGGAAGTAGCGTAAATGTGATGATAAACGAGGTAATTAAACCCAGGGTCATCATCCATCCAAAATCAATAATTGGTTTTATCTCACTAAAGATTAAAGACAAAAAAGCAATAATCGTTGTTAAAGCAGTATATAATATTGGCCAAAACATTTTATAAGTTGTTAAGGTAAGTAGCTCAATAACTTTCTTGTTTGGATGAATTTCCTTAATTTGTAAAAATCTTGTGCACATATGAATATTCATTGCCATTGTAAGAATTAACATTAATGCAATGAAGTTTGACGAAATAACTGTAACTTTCCACCCTAACAACCCGAGCAAACCTGTCATAATTATTACTGAAAAAAAACAGCTACTAATTGGAACGATAATCCAAATTAGTTTTCTAAACACAAACCACAATGTCGCTATAATGAATAATAAAACTCCTAATCCAAATACCACTATATCACTTTTTATAAATGTCATCATATCGTCAGCAATCATGGGTATTCCACCTAAATTTATTTTTCCAACATCATCATAACTTTTTATAACATCTCTGATTTCAAGAATATTTTGGTGATTTTGTTTTTTTATTAAATCTTTATATGTTTCGATTTCCTTTTTTGTTTTGTTAGAGATGCTTTCTATTGGTTCCTTGCTCTTTATATTAACTATAATTCCAGAAGTTTTTCCATCCTCGCTAATTACAAAATTCCTAAATACTGGACTACTTAAAATTTCATTAAAACCTCTTTCTCTATCTATATCCTCATCCTTTAAAGTTTTAAAATTTTCAAGCCTTTCTTGCAAAGGTGCATCTGAATTATTTAATAGAGGAATATCTAAAAGAGTAATTACACTATGAACCCATTTTAAACTTTGAATTTTATATTTTAAACTAAGGAGGTTATTTATAGAAGTATCTGAAATCATTCCCTCATTAGGTGTGTAAGTTAATATTAAAAATTCTTTTGATCCGTATCTTTTCGTTATTTCTTTTAGATATTTAAGATCTGGGTCCCCCTCAATTAGTAATGTCTCTGATGAAGCGTCTAATTTAAAATCTTTTGAATAATAACCAAAAGTAAACAAGGCTAAGAGTAAAAATATCAATATCGCCTTTGGATTTTTTAGGATTATATTTTGATAAAATTGGGCAATCATCTTACCCTTTTATATTGGAATTTAGTTAATTTGAGTATCTTTAAATTTAGTAAACATTGCCTCAAATTCTAAAAATACATTTCCAGTTGGACCATGTCTTTGTTTACCAATAATTAATTCTGCCAGATTAGATACTTCATTCATCTTTGCTTGCCACTCAGCATGCTCAACAGTTGCAGGTTTTGGTTCTTTATTTTCCAAATAATAAGACTCTCTATATACAAACATTACTACATCTGCGTCTTGCTCAATCGAGCCAGATTCTCTTAAATCAGATAATTGCGGTTTTTTATTGTCTCTCTGCTCTACTTGTCTTGATAATTGTGAAAGAGCAACTACAGGTATTGACAATTCTTTAGCAATCGCCTTTAAACCTTGAGTAATTTCCGATACTTCTTGAACTCGTCCATCTTTATAATTTAATGTTCCCCTCATTAACTGAATGTAATCAACAATAATCATATCAAGACCATGAGTTCTTTTGATTCTTCTTGCTCTGTTACTCATTGCTGCAATTGTTATTGCTGGTGTTTCGTCAATATAAAGTGGAAGTTCAGATATATTTTTTGAAGTCTCTATAAATTTATCAAATTGTTCATCAGAAATTTTACCTCTTCTTATATCATTTGATTTTATTCTAGATTGTTCTGCTAAAATTCTAGTAGACAATTGTTCAGATGACATTTCTAATGAAAAAAAAGCAATGGATGATTTCTTACCACTTTCTTGTAATTTTTGAGCCGCATTAAATGCTATGTTAGTAGCCAGCGCTGTTTTTCCCATTCCAGGTCTTCCTGCAATTATAATCAAGTCAGATTTGTGTAGACCTCCTAATCTATCATCTAGATCTCTTAGTCCAGTTGGAACTCCGACAATCCCTTCATCATTTTTATAAGCAGCTGAAGCCATATCAATTGTATCTTTTAGTGCCTTATCAAATTTTATAAAGGAAGAGCTAAAAGACCCTTTCTCAGCTAATTTAAATAATTCTTTTTCCGAATTCTCAATTATTTGCTGTCCATTTGTATTAAGATCACCCAACTTAGCATCATCAATAGTTTGCTCAGAAATTTTTATAAGTTCTCTTCGCACATACATATCATAGATAATCTTTGAATATTCAGTCGCTTGTCTCAAAGAAGTTGAAAATTTTGTAATTTTTACTAAATATTCTGGGACATTCAATTCATCTTTTTCATCTTCAAAATAATTTTTTAATGTTATAGGGTTTGCTAATAATCCTTTATAAATTAAACTTTCTATTGCTCCAAAAATCTTTTCATGCATTGGATCATAAAAGTTATTACTGGTAATAATTAAATTAATTTCATCAAAAATTTCATTCGAGACAAGTATTGAGCCAATTACTGCCTGTTCAGCCTCAATATTATTTGGTAATTCTTTAAATTTATCTTTAACAATTGTGAGATTATTTTCCACGCCCCACTTTACTCTAATTTTAATCAAAATGAATCTTAAATATTAATTGGGGAAAAAATTGTATAATTATTGAATAGTCTCGGCTGACTCAACTACAATATGTATCTCTGCATCAATCTCAGAATGTAAAGATACTTTTACTTTAAATTTTCCAAGAGATTTGATTTCTTTAATGGGTTGAATCATTGATGGTGTTATGTCTAATTTTTCTTTTTCTTTAATAAGTTTTGAAATTTCTGTAGGCTTGACAGAACCGTATAACTCTTTATTTTCTGTAGAAAGTTTTTTTATAAAGAATTCTTTTTTATTGATTTTTTCTAATACTTTTTTTGCCTCTAGTTTTTTTTCATTATCTTTTTTGGAGAGTTGTGTTTTTATTTTTTCAACTTGATTAATATTTTCTTTTGAAGCATATAACGCTTTTTTATTCGCAATTAAAAAGTTTCTGGCAAAACCTCTCTTCACATCTATAATTTCACCAATAGATCCTATTTTTTTGATATTTTCTAATAGTATTACTTTCATTTACAATAAAGCCAAGTTTCTAGCTCTTTTTATTGATAAGGATAATTCTCTCTGTTTTTTTTGACTTACGTTAGTTATTCTTGATGGAAGAATTTTACCATTTTCAGATACATATCTTTTTAATAATTTAATATTTTTATAGTCAATTTTCGGAGCACCCTTAACTGATAAAGGGCAATTTTTTTTAAATTTATATTTATTTGGTTGGAAAATGCTTAATTTTGCAAAATTACTTTGTTTACTTTTTTTCTTTCCGCTTTGTTTTTTTGGCATAACTAGTTATTAGATTTATCCTTTTTCTCAATCTCGTCTTTTTTTGATAAATAATTAGTTTCAAGATCAAATTTTTTTACTCTTACAGTTAGATATCTTAGCAGTTTTTTATCAATCGCTTCATTCTTTTCAAGTTCATTAATTAACTTTCCTTTACCTTTAAATTTAAAATGAATGTAACTTCCTTTTTTATTTTTTTTTATTAAATATGATAGATTTAATAAACCCCAATTTTCAGTTTTAACTATCTCTCCATCATTTTTTTCAATAATGCTTGAATATTTTTCAGTTAATTGTTTTATTTCACTTGGAGAAGTGTCCTGTCTTGCAATTATAGTATGCTCGTATAAATTCATTTAATTTCTTTAATAAAAAATGAGGATATACTATTATAAATCTTTAATTACAATAGCAAAAACAATATAAAATATAGGTTTTTTTAGATGTTTTCACTAGTATTCCCAGGACAAGGTTCACAAACAATTGGAATGGGAAAGGATTTTTTTGAAAGTTATGATTTAGTAAAAGATTTATTTAAGCAAGCTGACGATACATTGGGTGCTAGTTTATCAAAAATAATTTTAGAGGGACCTAAAGATGAATTAGATCTTACTATAAATACCCAGCCAGCAATATTTCTTATAAGCTACTCAATCTTTCAGGTAATGAAAAAAGAATTTAATATGGATCTTGATAATGCAAAATATTTTGCTGGTCATTCACTAGGAGAATATTCAGCTTTATGTGCTGCTAAATATCTTAATTTTTCAGATACCATTAAAATTTTAAAAACCAGAGGCAATGCAATGCAGAATGCTGTCCCAAAAGGAGAGGGAGGTATGTTGGCTGTTTTAGGTTCAAAAGTCGAAATTATAGAAGATCTTTTAAATGAAAATAAAAATAATTTTATAGCACAAATTGCAAATGATAATTCCGATGGTCAGATTGTTTTAAGTGGAAGAATTAGTGACATAGAAAAATTAATTAAAGTTTTAAAATCAAAAAATATTAAGAATATTAAATTACCAGTTAGTGCTCCTTTTCATTGCCAACTAATGAGTAATGCTACTGAAATTATGAGAAATGAAATTCAAAAATTAAATTTTCAAGAGTCAAAAAATAAGTTGATATCAAATGTGACAGCAAAAGAAATATCAAATAAGGAAGAGCTTAAAACCCTGTTAGTTGATCAAATAGAAAATAGAGTTAGATGGAGAGAAAGTGTGAATAATATGATTAATAACGGAGTAAATCATTTCATTGAGATTGGACCTGGAAAAGTATTAACAGGTTTAATAAAAAGGATAGATAAGAACGTAAAAACTAATACAATCAATTCTGAGAGTGATATAAAAGATTTAAAATTATGATTAATTTAAGAAATAAGAATATCATTGTAACTGGTGCATCAGGTGGAATAGGTAATTCGATAGTAAAAAAATTGAGTGAGTTTGAAGCAAATATATTAGCCACAGGAACAAAAACTGAAAAATTAGAGGAATTAAAGTCAAATATTAAGAATGTTAAGATTTTAACTTTTGATATTTCTAAAAGTGGAAAAATTGAGGAATTTATTGAAAATGCTACAGCACAACTCGGAGGCAAACTAGATTGTATTATAAATAACGCGGGATTAACCCAAGATAATTTAGCAATTCGTATGAGCTTAGATGAGTGGAGAAAAGTAATTGATATAAATTTAACATCTACTTTCCTCTTGAGTAAATTTGCTATTAAAAAGATGCTTAAAAACAAATCAGGAAAAATTGTAAATATTACATCTGTTGTTGGCCATACTGGAAATCTAGGCCAAGCAAACTATACAGCATCAAAAGCCGGTATAGTTGCTATGTCAAAAAGTTTAGCTATTGAGTATGCCAAAAAGAATATTAATGTTAATTGTATTTCGCCAGGTTTCATTAAAACAGCAATGACAGATAAGCTGGATCCAAAATTTAAAGAATTAATCATATCAAAAATACCATCTGCAAGGTTAGGAGAGCCCAATGATATTGCTAATGCAGTTCTTTTTTTAGCCTCTGATCAATCAAATTACATTAATGGTGAAACAATTCATATCAATGGAGGCATGTATATGGCTTGACAAAACAGGTTTTTAAACTATTAACAATTTAAACAAAAAAGGATCAATATGTCAGAAGATGTTTCAAGTAAGGTAAAAAAAATTGTTGCTGATCACCTAGGTATTGATGAGGCTAAAGTAACAGAGGAATCAAGTTTTATAGACGATTTAGGAGCAGATAGTTTAGATACAGTTGAGTTAGTTATGGCTTTCGAAGAAGAGTTTGGCTCTGAGATTTCTGATAGCGAAGCTGAAAAAATTTTAACAGTTGGTGATGCTGTAAAATTTATCGAAGGAAAAGCAAATTAAATATTAAATGCCCTTAGATAATGATGGGGTGATGATAATCTTATCTTCTCCATCTGGAGCAGGAAAGACCACGCTAGTAAACTTAATATCAAAACTAGATAATTTCGAAATTTCCATTTCACATACAACAAGAAAGCCAAGACCTAATGAAGTTCCTAATAAAGATTATTTTTTTGTTAATGAAGATGAGTTTAAGAGATTAATTAAAAATCAAGAATTTTTAGAATACGCGAAAGTCTTTAATAATTTTTATGGAACAACTAGAACACCAGTCATAAATAATTTAGATAATGGAAAAAACGTACTTTTTGATATTGATTGGCAGGGTGCTGATCAAATCAAAAATAAAAAATTAGATTATAAGCTAATAACTTTTTTTATATTACCACCAAGTAAAGAAGTATTGTTTGAGAGATTATCCAATAGAGACATGAAAGATAAATTAATAGTTGATGAAAGAATGAAGCAATTTGAACATGATGTCTTACATTGGATTAATTATGATTATGTAGTGATAAATAATAATTTAGAGGGTTGTTACAAAAAAATTTTAGATCTAATCCAAGCTGAAATAAAAAATACATCAAAAGACTATGATAAAGATTTTATTAGAAATCATGTAGAAAAACTTACATCATAACTTTTCATATTCTTGAGTTAATTCATAATAAATATCCTGTTTTAAATTATGAGGTCTTAAATTAAGGTCAATTCTAAGATTTTTAATTACATTAACATTACCATTAAACAATATATTAAAGGGTGTTTTAATTTTTTTTCTTCTCTGATTAAAAAAGACTCTTGTTATTTTTTCTAAGTTTTTTGAATTCTGAAATTTATAAAAATTTTTTTTGGGTTTAAAAAATAATAACGAGCTATCAATTTTAGGTTTAGGTGAAAAACTTCCAGCTTTAATATCACAGATCTTAACAATATCTAATTTCCAATTAGCTAATATCGTCAATCTTCCATATTGTGACGAATTAAATTTGGATATAATTCTATCTGCTACTTCTTTTTGAAACATAAGTATTAAAGAGTCAAACCAAAAATTTTTGTCGTCAAGATTTAAAACCCATTTAGCTAAAATTTCTGTTGAGATATTGTATGGTAAATTTCCAAAAACAATTAACTTATCTTCGTGTAATTTATTTTCATCTATTTTTAGAATATCTTGATTAATTATTACTACATTAGTTTCAAATTTTTTTTTTAATAGATTTGCTAAGTATTTATCTTTTTCAACTACTATAAGTTTTTTTGGATTATTTTTTAAAATACAAGAAGTCAGATTTCCTGTTCCTGGACCAACTTCAAGTATTGATTTGTTCTCAATTTTAATTAAGGAAACAATTTTTTCTAAAATATTTTTATCGATTAAAAAATTTTGACCTAAACTTTTTTTTGCTTTTATCACTACCTGAGGTCTAAAAAAGTTAATGCATTTATTAAACTCTTAGGATTAGATTTATTTTTTCCCAACATACTTTCATTTGGACCATGGTCAGGGGAAATTCTTATAAATGGAAGTCCCAGAGTAATATTAATAGCATCATACTCAAATAAAGTCTTTATAGGAGCTAATACTTGATCATGATACATGCCGATAATCACATTAAATTTTTTTCTATTCTTTTTCAAAAAAATTGTATCAGCTGCAAATGGTCCTAGTATCTTATAATTTGATTTAATTAAAGATTTTGTTGTAGGCTTAATTATCTTATCATCTTCATTAAAATCATCGGTACTTTCACAATGTGGATTTAAACCTGTAATTGCTATTTCAGGTCTATGTTTAAAGTATTTTTTATAAAAATTATCTATGAGTTTTACCTTATTCCTAATTAGGTTATTACTAATTTTTTTTGGAACTTTTTTTAAAGGTAGATGAGTTGTTAAAGGGCAGACAGATAACTCTTTGTTATAGATTAGCATAGCAAAATTTTTAGTTTTTGTTTTAAAAGCTAAATATTCAGTTATGCCTAAAAATTTTTTTTTTAAGAAAAATTTTTTTGATATAGGACCATTTATAAATTTATTAGTTATTTTTTTATTTAAAATTTGAATAGCAATTTCAAATGATTTTTCAATATAAGTGTTGGATTTATTGGAGATTCTTTTAAAAGGTTTTTTTTGATCAAAATTAACATCAATTAAATTAATTTTTTTATTATCAAAATTATATTTTTCTATTTTCAAAAAATTAATTAGTCTTATTTTTTTATTTACATTAAGCTTTCTCATTTGAAGTTCAATTAATTTTTTTGAAGCAATTATAATGATTGGACTTTTATATTTTTTATATTTAATTGATTTAAAAAAAATTTCAGAAAAAATACTATTTGGTTCACCAGCGACTATTAAAATAGGTTTATAAACCATAAATTGTTAAATTTTTTTTGAGTTTATTTAAATACATATTTGAAAATTGATTAAGCTGATCATTTGTTTTAAACCTGATTATTTCATTTATTTTATCAGCTAGATTAAATTTTGATACATACTCCTTTTTCTCATCGATTTTAATAATTATAAATCCTGATGAAGTTCTTAGTGGTTTTGAAAATTGCCCAGGTTTTAATTCAGATATGACCTCTTTTAAGTTTTGATTCAAACTAACTTCTTTTACCCACCCAATAAGACCTCCATTTGAAGCTGTATCAGAGTTACTATGAATTAATGCAGTTTTTTTAAAACCGATCTTTTCTATATCAAAGAGAATTTTTTGATACTTATTATTAAATTCATCTTTATTAGATACGTTAAAAACTATTTCTGAAAGCAAGAATTCTTTTTGAAATTTTTTTTTAGAATTTTGAGAAATTTCATTTTTAATTTTATCTCTATCTATTACAACTTTTTTACTAAATTTTTGATAAATCAAATCATTCCACATTAATTCAATAATAAATTTTTCTTTTACAATTTCGATGTTTAAATTTTCTTTTTTTAAATATTTTTCAAAACTTTTTATAGAGTTGATATTTAGTCTAGAATATTTCCTCTCAATTAGACTTAATAGAAATTTATTATCAACTTTTAATTCTCGTACAAATTTCATTATTTCTATTTTTTTAATTCTATCTTTGATAAGGTTGTTTTTTGATATTTCAAATAATTCTACATCACTTAGACTATTTATTTCAGGATTAAATACTTTAAGAAATTTAATTTCCTCATAAATATCAATTGTTGTAATAATTTCATTATCAATTTTAAATAATATTTTATTTTCAAAAGCAATTAAATTTTGAATATTTAAAATTATGGTAAAGATAAAAATAATTGATAATTTTATTTTCTTTGCTAAAAGCATTTTGCTAATTCGCAAATTTTTGATCTAATGAAGTTAATGGTATTAATCTTATACTAAACATGTAATCTTCAGTTGGTTCTAGATCTTTATCTTTATAATAAGTTTTGTTATATTTTATACCTGCTACTATACAATCATTTCTATATTCATAAATTAAATCATAATACTCAGTAAGATCAATTTCTCTATTCTCCCTTGTTTTAAAAGATATAAAATTTTGTTCATCAAAATTAAATGTTGTAATATTTTCTAAAATATTTGTGCTTCCGACGACATCACTCTCTTCAATATAATTAAAAGTAGTTATAAAATTATTTTTGGAAAAAGTTGTTCCTAATGAATTATACTGAATTTTATTTAGATCATCATTAATTGAGAATTCATAATTAAAATTTATATTATTGTTAAGATTATTAGTCACTTTACCAAAGTAGTTAGAATTCTTTTTATTAAGAGTACTATTTGATGGTATATTATTGTTCAATTTAGATCTAATAACAGTTCCAAGTTGTAATTCAAAATAATTGTTAATATTTTCAATTTTTTCATGCTTATAATTTAACCCTAAAGTTAAATTTTGTCCTGACTCCAATGTATCAATTAGACCAAGTCTATTTATGTCAAATATGTTATCATTACTAATCTTCCTATTTTCATTCTTATAACTTTTCATATCTGATGGATTCATTCTCAAAGATATTTTTGGATTTAGATAATTAATTGAACTTTCACTTACATTTATAAGTGGAAAACTTGAAACTATCTCAAAAATATTCATTAGTTTTATATGTGGACTCGAATCATACTCGATATTATTTTTTCCTGAAGAAATCGTATTTTTTAAATAATAATTAAGGTTATTTTTAAATCCATATTTCGAAAAATAATCAAAACTTTTGACATTAAAATTATTTATCATTCTTGATCTTAAGCTATTTGTATCTTTTAAAATATTGTCTCCCTGTGATAAAAAATTAAAAGAAGCGAAATTATTATTATCAAATAAGGTTTTTGAGAAATCATAGTATGGCAAAACATATTGATATCTATCACTATTTAGTTCAGAAAGATTTTCATAAGATGTAAAACCAGCATTTAATGCGAATTTTTCATTTTCGAGATTAAAATCTATCTCAGAAGTTAAAGTATCGAAGTTATCTGGTTTAAGATCTGTATTTACTATATTTGCATCAAATACCTTGAGATATGTATCATTATTTACTTTTTGAAGTGAAATATTTACCGAACTTTCAACATAATCTTTAAAATCCAAATCTAATTCATATTTTGAAAATAAATGGGTGAGAGTATTTTCCTTATTTGATTTTTTCGATTTATAATTATCTACAATATTTAAATCAGTTATTAAAAATGAATTCTTATTTTGTTGTCTATATTCAGATTGAAACATAAAAATATTTTTATCAAAGATGGTAGGTTTGAAAGTAAAATCTTTATTATTAGAAGGCGCATAAAAATAAGGTATTTGAAGAGAAGAGCCTAAAACATTAGAATTGCTAATATGTGGCACTAAAAATCCCGATTGTCTTTGCACTGAAGGTCCTGGATGAAAAAATTTTGGAAAATATAAAACAGGAAAATCATAAATTTTAACTAGGGCATTGTCATAATTTATTTGTTTTTTGTTCTCATCGTAAGTGATTTTATCCGCTTGAATGGTCCATGGGGGACATTTGTCATTTTTTTTACAAGTAGTAAATATCCCTTTATTAATTGTCGTAACCCCATTTTTGCTTGATGAAGATAAGCCTTTAAATCTTGGATCATTATTTTTGTTGCCAAACATATCTTTCTTAAAATTTATATTAATATCTTGAGCAATATAATTTTGTGTTCCTAAATTAAAAACTGCATTCTTAAAAAAATATTTATCACTAAAAGGTTTGTTGTAACTTGTATTAATAAAAATTTTTTCTCCTTTTAAAATTTTTTTTTCAAGAGCAAAACTAAACTTACCAATTTCATATCTAGTTTGATTAAGTTGATCTGTGATTGTTGCGCCAACATCTGAGCTTATCATCATCTCATTTCTTAGAATTATAATATCTTGGGTATTAAACTTATAATTATTTTCAATTAAAGCTTCTGCATCACCTTTAATTTCAATTCTCTCTTCATTTTTGATATACAGAATATCTTGTGCAAAAAAATTATAGTTATTAGTCGTATCCTCAATTATGATATTATTTTGGGCTTTTAAAATATTTTTTACTTTATCAAATTCAAATTTATCAGCTTCAATAGTAATACCATTATTTGTGGTAATTGTTCCTCTATTTTTACCAATTATTTTATTGCCATTATCTAAAATTTCTATCTCTGATACATCAAAACTAATTTGATCATTGCTAAACGCGTTCAAGATAAATAAATTAGAAATTAGTATTAATAATAATATTGTTTTATTTAGCATTTAAATTTTTAATTAAAAAAGAATTTATGATTGTAAGTATTAATAATGGAACAATGACAGAGCTAATAACACTTATTTTTTCAGAGGTCCCTAAAATATAAAAGAAATTATTTATA
>CACJYR010000021.1 GCA_902597675.1 uncultured Pelagibacteraceae bacterium
TTTTCAATTCCTTAATGAAATTTTCGACAAGTATTTCAGGGGCAGACGCACCAGATGAAATTCCAATTACATTTGAATTTTCAATTAAGTTGAATGGAATTTCGCTTTGTGAGTGGATCAGTATTGAGTTTTCACACCCCGATTTTTTAGCAACTTCAACAAGTCTTACTGAGTTAGATGAATTTCGACTACCAATAACAAAAAACAGATCACACTTTTTTGCAATGTTTTTAACAGCCATTTGTCTATTAGTTGTTGCATAACAAATATCCTCTTTTGCAGGCTCTCTAATATTTGAAAATTTTTCTTTAAGTATTGATATTATATCTTTGGTATCATCTACTGATAGGGTTGTTTGGGTAACATAGGCAATCTTTTCAAAATTTTTTGTATCATAATTATTGGCTTCGTCCTCATTTTGGATAAGGTCGATAGACCCTATAGGCAGTTGTCCCATTGTTCCAATTACCTCAGGATGATTTTCATGCCCTATTAAGATTAAATGGTATCCAGCCTTATGAAGATTTTCAGCCTCTCTATGAACTTTAGAAACCAAGGGGCATGTTGCATCAACATAAGTCATATTATAATTTTTTGCATCTTGTGGAATTTTTTTTGGAACACCATGTGCAGAAAAAATAACTGGTCTTGTTTTGTCTTCAATTTCTTCAAGCTCCTCCACAAATATTGCACCTTTATTTCTTAGGTCATCAACAACAAATTTATTGTGTACTATTTCATGTCTAACGTATACTGGAGAACCATACTTTTGAATTGATTTTTCAACAATTTCAATTGCTCGTTCAACACCGGCACAAAATCCTCGCGGAGCAGATAACAATATTTTAAGTTCCTTGTTTTTCATTTTTATCTAAAAGATACTCAAGTAATATATGTGGAAATGTTAAAGACGCCAAACCTATAAAAATGACTTTAATAATCGAGTTATCAAAATCATATTTAAAATTGAGCAAATAAATACCAACTAAACAAATAATAGCAGTTAATATAGTAAGTGGCATAGCTTTTTTAATAAAAATCAATAACCCATTTTTAATATTATTGTTATCTAATTCGTAAATTAATGTGATGCTGTGTCTTACAGAATGTAAAAAGCAAAAATAAGCCGTAAATGCTACTAAAGGAAAAAGATAGTAATTTAAAATCAATATAGAAAAATAATCAAAAAAAATAGAAAAATTCTTTAAATTAAATTTTTTAATAAACAAAATAATACTCGAAATAGAACTTAAGATTATCCCTAAATCTATTAATTTATTATTCTCAATAAAACTTAAACTTGAATAAAAATTTTCATTATCAATTAATAACAATTTAAATATTGCTATAGTTTCATCAAAATGAAAATACAATGGTGCCCAAATAACAAGTGATCCTTTTAGGAAATATAGTATCCCCATAAAGTGTGAGTTATAGTCATGCAAAAATTGTGTATCCTCTTTGCCAAAATGATATGAGGCAACCAGTAAAAATATTATTAATAAGATAGATGGTATAAAAATCCAAAGTGTTACAACCATTACAGCTAATAAGATATATGAAATATAAAATAGAGATATATTTTCAATTTTAAAAATCTTTAGAAGCTTACCACCTTTGACATGATCTAAAGACCCATGAGATACTCCAATAATTAAAATTAAAAATAAGCAAAATAATGGTGACAATATAAAGTTACTAAATTTAAATAGTATTAAAGAAAAAATATTACAGAATAAAAAAAAAATAAAAGAATGATTAAGATTTATTTTTTTTATATTCATATTCATTTAGGTTTAATCAAATAAAGCTTTGATAAAAATCCATTTTGGCATTTTTAAAATTATAGTCAAATCCTCAAGAAAATTACTCTTATTGGAAAGAAATTTGATAATTGTTTTGGGTGAACTTTGAAACATTTTAAAAAAAATTTCCGACATTTTTTTTGGATGTTTTTCAAGAACACGTAAAAATATTTCATCCAAAAATTGATACTTTTTACCGATTTCAAATTTTTTAGTACTATGAATATTTTCAATATTTTTTCTTATAAATTTACTATGTTCTTGTATATTCAAAAAGGTATATCCTGTGCTTAATCTTGTCATACCACCAGCAGTTCCAATATTAATTTTATTTTTTTCACTTTTAAATGATGGGTAAAAAAGTGGAATTGCGCCTATCTCTTTATAAGTAATTTTATAATTTTTTAAATTCAATTTCTTTTCGATATATTCTTTAATTTGTTGATCATAATCTTTTTGAGAGTCATCGTTCATTTTTGAAAGCCAAGTACTCTCAATCAATGCCTTTTTTTTTGAGAAGGGAAGTGTGTAAAAAAAATGGACACTTTCCCTTTGATCACAATCAAAATCCATAAGATTAAAAATGTTTTCATCGAAATAATTATTCTCTGTCTCTATTTCAACTCCACAAAAGTGTTGCCATAAATTTCTAAAGTCTTTTTTGATAGTAGGAACACTATTGAATATAAATGAATTTTTGATGTTGATGTCTTTCAGTTCCTTTAAAAAAAAGATATTTTTATTTAACTTTAATGAATTATTTATTTTCTCATAAAACAAACCACTATCGATGCTTTGATATGGATAATTTTCACATTCAAGAAAATTCGTTTTATTAGGTGCATTAACTGAAAAATTTTTCCAATTTTTTATGACACAATCATCAAAATTATGCTCAGATACTCTCCAAAAAGACCAGGTCTTATCTCTTTTGTATTCATCTCGAGGCTCGATTATTGCTAAGGTTTTATTTTCTAATTTATTATGGATCTCTAATTCATAGGCTAGAGATAAACCAGCACAACCACCACCGATAATTATGTAATCAAATTCTTTCATCAAGATTAATTTCTTTATTAATCAATAAATGATCATGTTCAATTTGATCATCATTTTTATTTAATAAAGAAAGTATAATTAGATCATAAATTGATAAAATCGTCTCCAAAACTTTTTCAAAGTTTGAAACGAAAATCTTTCCAGATTTACTATAATTTTCAAAGGTTTTCTTTTTTAAAATTTTATATCCAATTTTTCTGTATATTCGTCTAGCAACTAAGATACTAAATCTAAAGCTTAGTGGAATTTCTCTTATTGAATAAAATGAATTTTTATAAAATGTATCTGCAAGTTTAATAGTTGAGTTAATTTCCTCAAAATTTCCATTTATATAAGATCTATTTTTTTTTGAGTCCTCAATCACATCTCTTGATATATTAGTGAGTTGCATTGCTATACCAAGATCGATTGCAGATTTAAGCGATTGTTTTTTGCTCACTTTTAAAATTTTAGCCATCATCAGTCCGACTGTTCCAGCTACCCTATAACAATAGATTAAAAGATCTTTTCTAGTATCTATTTTTACATTTTGTTTTATATCCGACTCTATCCCGTCAAATAAATCATAAATTATCTCCAGAGAAATATTGAATTCATTAACAATATTCCACATATTTTGAATAACAGGATTCTCAAAATTTTTTTGTCTAAAATCACTTACAAATTTTTGGAATTTCATTTTTTTTATTTCTATTTCATCCTCGTCATCTGCAATGTTGTCTATAACTCTACAAAAATCGTATAAATAAGAACAATTTTTATAGGTTTTTTTTGGTAAAAAAAAACCAGCCCAATTAAATGATTTTGCGTAAATAGATAAATAGTTTTTAGAGGACATTATAAAATTTTATCTAAAACCTTTGCTGAGGAAAGCACCCCAGGCACACCTGCCCCAGGATGAGTTCCCGCACCAACAAAATATAAATTGTTATAAATTTCAGATTTGTTATGAAATCTAAAGTAAGCAGATTGCGAGAATTTTGGTTGTATAGAAAAACCAGAACCATATTTTGTATTGAGATCTTTTTCAAAATAGTCAGGTGTCAAATAAAAATCTTCAACAATATTTTCTTTTAAGTTTGGCATTAAGTCTTTCTCCATTTTCTCTACTACTAAATTTTTCATTTTTTCACCTTCTAACGACCAATCAATTTTTGATTGGTTATTGGGGACAGGAACTAGAACATAGAAACAATCATGTCCATCTGGTGCCATGGATTTATCAGTGGCAGTGGGTCTATGTAGATAATAACTTATATCATTGTTTAATTTTTTATGATTAAAAATGTCATCTAGGTGCTCTTTATATTTATTGCCAAATTTAATGGTGTGATGTTCAACGTTATCGTAAATTTTCTTAGTTCCGAAATAATAAACAAATAAACCCATTGAATATTCCATTCTATTTTTTTTCCACTTAAACATAAAAGAATTATTACTCTGGCCATTTAACATTTTCTCATAAACACCCGGTGGATCTGCGTTACAAACAACTTTGTTAGCGCTTATTTTTTTTGAATTGTCTAATTGAACACCTGTAATCTCATTTTGGTTTGAAATTATTTGAGTCACCTCAGAACCTTTTATTACCTCGATACCTTCTTCATTCATTAATTTTTCAAAACTACTTATAATATTTCCTGTTCCACCCATAGAATAGTGAATGCCCCATTTTTTTTCTAAGTATAAAATCAATCCATATATTGAAGTTGTGGTAAATGGATTTCCACCAACTAAAAGAGGATGCATGCTCAACATTCTTCTTAATTTTTCATTTTTAATATAAGATGATACTAGTGAATATACTGACTTATAGCTTTTGAGTTTGAGTAATGCGGGTAATTGTTTCATCATTACTGAAGGCTTGTCAAAGGGTACATCAGCTAGTTCTGTAAAACCTTTATCAAAAATTTTTTTGGTGAAATTAACAAGTTTTTCATATCCTTGAGCATCCTCTTTATTAATAAGCTCAATCTGTCTTTTCATTTCATTTTCGTCACCAGAGTAATTGAACTTTGATTTATCCTCAAAAATAAATTGGTACCAAACTTTAAGAGGTGTTAATTTAATATAATCATTTGGATTTTTTTGAAATAATTCAAATAATTCATTTATTAAGTATGGAGCTGTAATTACTGTTGGACCACCATCATAAATGAACCCATTCTTTTTAAAAACTCTTGCTCTACCACCTAGGTCTTTGTGTTTTTCAATTAATGTAACATTGTGACCCTTAGCTTTAAGGCGAAGAGCAGCTGCTATACCACCAAAACCAGAACCTATAACTACAGAATTCATCATGATAACTTATATTTTTTTGGATAAATTGTAAAAAGTATTATGAGTTAATTTTTTTTAACTCTTCTTTAGTTTCTTCTAAATTTTTCTGAAACAGTGTATCAAGTTTAGATTTATCAACTGAGGTTGTTATTATTTTTTTTACAGAGTCTATAGCTATTTTAACAGATGCATCTTTAATCTCTTTAATTGCTACCTCTCTCATTTGATTAATTTTATTTTTAGCCAAATTTTTCTTAATTTCTGAAGATTTATGAAATTTGTCATTAAGCTCAATGATTAATTTATCAGCATCTTTCTTTGCTTGATCAAGTATTTCCTTACTTTCAGATTGTGCTGTGTCTAATTTTTTCTGAGCATTATCTAATAATATCTTTGCTTCACTTCTCAGTTTCTCACTTTCATCAATCTCATTTTTTATGTCTGAGATTAATTTATTAAGAATAGTATTAATTTTTTGAGGTACTTTTAAATATATCAGACCCCCAAAAAATATTACAAAAGAAACTGCAACCCAAAAAGTTGAATCAATGACCATAATATTTATCTCCGTTTTTTTTCACTAGATCATCAACAATCGCAGAGATACTACTATTATTAACTTCTGCCCCGATTAATTTTTTTAGAATTTCAGTAGATGTTACAACTGCAATTTTATTAATTTTTTCTGGAGCACTTTGTCTTAAAGTATCTATTTCTACTTCAGCTTTTTTAATTTCATCATCAATTTGTTTATCTAAAGTCTCTTTTTTAGAATTAATATTTTTGATTACTTTTTCTCTAGCATCTTTAAAAATATTTTTTGCTTCAATTTTACTTTTAAGAATAATACCATCAAATTCTTTAAGTTTAGCTTCACTACTTTCTCTTTGTTTTTCAGCTGCCTCAATATTTTCTTGGATTTGTGATTTTCTTAATTCTAAGTTCGCACTTATTTTGGGCAGTATAAGTTTAGATAAAACAATATACAGCACTCCAAAAGTTAGTACGAGCCAGAAAATTTGTGAAATCCAAAACTCTGGATCTAATTGAGGCATTCCTCCACTCTCCGCTGCAAAAATCTTTTTTGTAAAAAAGAAATTAGTAATTAATGAATATAAAAATATTTTTTTAAACATTAATTAAAACGCGAAAAGAATTATCAATGCAACAACTAATCCAAACAATCCTGTTGCTTCTGCAAGAGCAAATCCTAAAAGCAAATTAGGAAATTGTTTTTGGGCTGCAGATGGATTTCTCATTGCACCAGATAAATAATTTCCAAAAATTATTCCGATACCTACTCCAGCTCCAGCTAAAGCTATTGCTGCAAGTCCTGCTCCAATCATTTTTGCTGCTTCTAATTCCATTATATCCTCCTTATAAGTTAATGGTGTAAATTTAATGCATCATTTAAATAAATGCATGTTAAAATTGCAAAAACATAAGCTTGAAGAAAAGCAACTAGTATCTCCAAACCAGTTAAAGCAACTGAAAAACTCAGTGGAAGCCATCCACCAACAATTCCGAGGCTTACGACAAAGCCCCCGAAAACCTTCATCATAGTGTGTCCAGCCATCATGTTTGCAAACAATCTTACGGATAAGCTGATGGGTCTACTTAAATATGAAATAATTTCAATGACCACAATTAACGGTAAAAGTACGATTGGAACACCACTTGGAACAAATAGTTTTAAATAACCAAAGCCATGTTTTATAAAACCAATAACTGTAACTCCAATAAAAATAAAAGCTGCTAATATGAAAGTTACAATGATATGACTAGTCACTGTAAAAGTGTAAGGTATCATGCCGAACATGTTGCAAAACAAAACAAACATAAATAATGAAAATATAAATGAAAAATATGGTTTAGCTTTTGAACCAGCAGTATCGCTGATCATTTTTGAGACAAATGAATAACTTAATTCAGCTAAGAGTTGGATCTTATTCGGAAGTATTGAATTTTTTTTTGAACCAAGATTAAATATTATTAAAATCGCGAGAGAACTTATGACCATGAATAAACTAGCGTTGGTAAAAGAAATATCAAAAGCGCCTACTTTTATTTCTGGACCAATTCTATAAACTTCGAATTGTGTCATTGGGTTAGCTGCCATAAATCCTTATCTATTTTTGCATTTTTTTTGCGGATCTAATTACATTAATTATCCCTGCAACTACCCCTACAAAAAAAAATATTAAAATTAACCAGGGTTTAGTACCAAAGGTCTTGTCCAAAAGAAACCCAATAATTGTCCCTACGGCGACTGCTGAAACTAGCTCAGTACTTAGCTTAAAAGCAGTGCCAATTGGAGATTGATTATCTTTTTTATTTTCTAGATCTCTTTTTGAAACCTTTTTCTTTGCAATCTCTAAGCGAGTTTTGAATGGATCTTTGGACATTTTAATTAATTAATTAAGCGACCATGCTTTCTGCTTTTTGTAAATCAACAGCCACAAGCTGACTAATTCCTTTTTCAGGCATGGTGACGCCATAAAGTCTATTCATTTTTGACATTGTTAAAGCATGGTGAGTAACTATGATGAATTTAGTATTTGTAATTTTTATTAGTTCCTCAAGCAAGCCACAAAATCTTGTTACGTTGGCATCATCTAAAGGTGCATCAACCTCGTCCAAAACACATATAGGCGAGGGGTTGGTTAAAAAAACTGCAAAAATCAAAGATAGTGCAGTCAAAGCCTGCTCACCACCTGACAATAAAGTTATTGATTGAAGTCTTTTTCCAGGAGGACTTACTAACATTTCTAAACCAGCTTCTAAAGGGTCATCAGAGTCAACCAATTCAAGCTTAGCATTTCCTCCATTAAATAATTTTGTATAAACCTCATTAAATTTTCTATTTACCTTATCAAAGGCCTCAATTAGTCTTTCCCTTCCTTTTTGATTTAACTCATTAATACTATCTTTGAGTTTTACAATTGCTGTAACTAAGTCTGCTCTATCTTGTTCCATTTTCTTAATTTCTGTTTCATATTTTACAGTCTCTTCGTCAGCCTTCAGGTTAACCGAGCCTAATTTTTCTCTCTCTTGTTTTTTTTTATCTAATAAGTCTTCTTGATTAACAGCATCAGGCAATTCTTCCACACCAAATAAATTTGAATTTTCTAAAATGTTTTCTTCTGTAAGATTTAGCTCAGAAATAATTCTATCCACTAAATCATTTTTTCTTTTTTTTAGTCCTTCAATTGTTGCCCCTGAACTTGCTTTTCGTTCTCTTATCTGAATAGACTGTTCTTGTATCTCGTTTAGTTGATTTCTAAGATTTTCAATTTTTTCATCTGTGGTATTGATAATTTGCTCATTCTCATTTTTTTCATTTTCAGAAATTCTCAAATTTTCTGAAATTTGCCCTTTTTTTTCTGCCTGAAATTTTGGTTGATTATCAAGTTTATCTCGTTGCACATTAAGTTTATTTTTTCTATCACTTAATTCTGCAACCATTTTTTCCGAATTAGATAAAAGATTTTTCCAACTCTCAATCTCCTTATCAATTATTGCAATTCTTTCATTTCTTTTGACAGACTCTCTTTTGATATTTTGATTTTTACTATAACTATCTGCGTATTCTTCGATGACAAATTGACAATCATCTAACGCTTTAATTGCATCATCATTTTTTTTTGAATTAATTAATTGTTTAATTTTATCGATTTCTGATTTTAACTTATTCTTACTATTTTCCAAATCTTCATTCGATTGTTTCTCAGTTTGATAATATTTTGAGTCGATTTCAATAAGCTCACTTTTTTCTTCTTTCAGTCTTTTTTCATTTGAGTTTGCATCAATCACTATTCCTCTTTCCCTGCTAATATCATCATCTATTGTTTGTAGAGATTTTTTTACGTTTTCTATTTCGTCTTGAATTCTAGTATTTTCCTCATCTAGACTTTTTAGTTCTAAGTTAAGCCTTTGTATCTTCGATAAATTTTCAATATTTTTTTCTCGTAATGGAGTTATTTTATCAACCTCAGTTTTAATCAGTTTCTCTAATTCGTTGATTTTATTATTAAAACCACTGACTTCAGTTTCTGCTTCTGTATTAATTTCATTTTCTATTTTAATTTCTTTATCGATCTCTAGTAATTTTAGATAATATAGTCCTGCTTCAATTTTTTTTATTTCATCAGAAATATTTTTGTATTTTGTAGCCTCTTCAGCCTGTTTTTGTAAATTTGCTAGTTGCCTTTCCTGTTGCCTTCTTAATTCATCAGCTCTCTTTAGATTATTTTCTGCAGCGCTCAACCTTAGTTCAGCTTCATGTCTTCTAACATGCAACCCAGAAATTCCCGCAGCTTCCTCTAAAATTGCTCTTCTATCAGTAGGTTTTGCGGTAACAAGGGCACCAATTCTGCCCTGACTAATCATTGATGGAGAGTGAGCTCCAGTTGATAAATCTGCGAAAAACATTTGAGCATCCCTTGCTCTAACTTCTTTATCATTGATATAAAACTTCGAACCTTTATCTTTTTCTATTTTTCTTCTAACATTTATTTCGTTTAACTCTCTAAATTGCACTGGACCCTCGTTATTTTCATTGGCAACAGTTACCGAAACTTCAGCAATATTTTTAGAAGGTTTGTTTGATGTTCCTGAAAATATGACATCTTCCATGCCCGATCCTCGCATGCTTTTTGCAGATGTTTCACCCATTACCCATCTTAAAGATTCAACAATATTTGATTTTCCGCAACCATTTGGGCCAACAATGCCTGTTAAACCATTTTCAATTAAGAAATTAGTTTTATCTGCAAATGACTTAAATCCATTGAGTTGGATTTTTTTAAACTCCATGGATTAACTTATATCAGCTTTTCCAATGTTTTTTTTAAATTTTTATAATTAAGAGATTTTTCGAACTTTTCGTTATTAATTATTATCGTAGGAGTAGAATTAACTTTAAAATTTTTTGTCCCCTCGATTCGATCATTTAAAACATAGTCCTCTATTTCTTTGTTGTTAATACATTTTTCAAAATCAATATCAAACCCAGCTTTTTTTAGAAATTCTTTCAAATTATTATTTACTTCTTCTATTTCCTTACCTTTTATCCAAGCTTGTTGATTAGAGTAAAGTTTTTCCAAAATTTCTAAGCTTTGATCTTGTTTACACAGAGAAATTTTTGAAGCATTTAAAGCAGCAATATCTAAAGGAAAGTGTCTAAATTCTATTTTGACTAGTCCTGTATCTATGAAATCTTTTTTAAGAGAGGGATAAACATCTTTATGAAAATTTGCACAATGACTACATGTTAGAGACTCGTAGGCAATTATTGTAATCTTCGCATTTTGATTTCCTGAAACTATTCTCTTTATTTCTGCGTTAGCACTAGTACTTAATCCAAAAATTAATATTAAAAATAGAAATAATTTATTCATTTTTCTTTAAAAACTTTAGTTAATTCAATTAAAGAATTTTTGATTTCTTCATTTTTAACATCATTAAGTTTATTTTTATATTTATTGTTTGTCACAGGTTTATTCTGAATTATCTTCTGATTGTCTATTTCATTTTCATCGTTAAAACTTGTAAATTTAATCCGTTTTACAACTTCATCTTTAAAAAAAGCATTCATTCTATCCATAATTTCTTTTTTTGAATATTCTAACTCAACTTCATGACCTCTTTGCACCATTATTAAGAGCGTGCTTACACTGAACTTGTTAGTATTCTTAAAAGACTTTGGATAACAAACTTTAAATAATTTTTCACCAGCAATGAATTTCCAATTATTGAGTGTTTCGGAATAAATATGACCTCTTTTATTAATAAACTTTTTAATATTTTTTGGCAAAGTGTCATTGAAAGACCTTAATCCTTGAATGCTACCAGTTCTCTGCTTAATATATTTTTTATATTGCATATGAAAGATCAATTTGTAACAAAAAAAATTCTTAATTGGTACGATTTAAATAAAAGATCATTACCATGGCGAAAAAATGTTTCACCCACTAAAAAGCAATATTTTACATTAGTAAGTGAATTTATGTTACAACAAACTCAGGTTGCAACAGTTATTCCTTATTTTAATCGCTTCATTAAAAACATTCCAAATCTTAGCTCACTTGCCAAAACTAGTGACAAAAAATTATATAAACTCTGGGAAGGTCTTGGATATTATTCTAGAGTAAAAAATTTAAGAAAAACTGCTCAAGTTGTAAAAAAAAATTTTCAAGGGAAATTACCAGATACTTTTGATGATTTAATTTCTTTACCAGGAATTGGAAATTATACCGCAAGTGCAATTTTGGCGATTGCATTTAATAAGTCTTTCATACCGCTAGATGGAAATGTTGAGAGAGTTTTAAAAAGATATCTTTTTCTAAAAAAAGAAAAAGAAATTACTAAGGAAAATCTCCACAAAAAAAAATCAATATTAGGAACATCCCCGAGGTCTAGCGATTATGCGCAGGCTTTAATGGAATTAGGGGCTTTGATTTGTAAACCTGCAAATCCCAACTGTTTAAAATGTCCAATCTCAAAAAAATGTGAATCATTTCGTAAAAAAGATTTCAAACTTGTAAAGAACAGTAAAAAAAATATAGATAAGTATTTTATTTTAAATGTTTATAAAAAAGATAAAAAATATCTGTTGGTTAAAAATACAAAATTTAAATTTCTCAAAAACTTAAGAATATTTCCAATGCAGGAATTATCTAAACCCAAAAAATTTAATAAAACGATAAATTTTAAAATGTCCAACATGAATATGAATATCAAAATTCAATATCCAAAAATTGTTAGAGAATTATCCTCTTCTTATTGGGTTGATCAAAAAAAAATTGGTAATTCTATGTTGCCAACATTTACAAAAAAAGTTGTTAAGTATTTAGAGAGCAACTTATGAAAAAAATAGCCATTATTGGAGCTGGTATTTCAGGATTATTTATTGCTAATTTGTTCAAGAAAAACTCAGATTATCAAGTGGCAATTTATGAGAAAAGTAATTCGATTAATCTTGAGGAAGGTTATGGAATTCAATTATCCGTTAATAGTGTGAAGCTTTTAAATGAAATTGAATTTAATAAATTTGAAAATGCAAGAAAGTTTAATCCAAAAAAGATTATTTTTTTTTCATCTAAAAACTTTAAAAAGATATGTGATTTGAATATCTCTGATTTTAATTCAGAGAATAGTCAGTACACTACTTTGAAAAGATCTGATTTAATAAATTTTTTGAAAAAGGATATAGAAAATTTAATTAAATTTAATCATAATGTCTCGAGTATAAATAAAGAAAATCAGAAAATTCAACTTACTTTTGAGAACAATGAAATTTTTGAATGTGATTATTTAATCATTGCAGATGGAGTTTTTTCAAAAAGTAGAAGTTTGATTTCCAACAATAAAAGTCAACCAAAATACAACAACACACTAGCCATCAGAGGAAAGATAACAAATTTTTCTGAAATCGATAATGAAAATATCTCATTATTTTTAGGCTCTGATTTTCATCAGGTAATTTATCCAGTAAATCAAAATGGAGACTTAAATTTTATAGCAATTATGAAGTATGAACTTACTTTAGAACAACAAAAAAATTATTCTTTATTCAAAGAAAATTCCTTCATTAGAAAAGTTTTAGAAAAGGTTCCAAAAGAAAATAAAGAATTTTTTGATAAAATTCAGGAATTAAAAATATTCCCAGTATTTGTTAGCAAGGACTTTTTTAAAACAAATAATGATAACATTAATTTTATAGGTGATGCTTTTTTTGCTTTTCCACCTTCATTTGCTCAAGGGGCATCTCAATCCATACAGGGTGCTTATGAATTATTTAAAAGTATTGAAAATAACTTAGAAGGGGATTTCTTTAAGAATAGAGTTAATAAAACTAAAATGGTTAATAAAAGATCTAAACTAAATCAATTCGCATTTCATTTGTCTAATCCTGTGGCTGTTTTTTTTAGAAATATTTTTTTGAAAAAATTTATTAAAAACAAAAAGTTTTTAGATTCTTATTTAGGTAAAATTTATGATAATTAATTTTTTGAAATTAATCTTTGTCTTAAATTATCTATAGGAACTATTTGCCCATTAAGATTATAATGCCAATAAGTCCAGCCATTACAACTTTCTGCTCCCAATATTGATGCAGCTACCTTGTGAATAGAGCCCTCTTTTTTGGCATGTTTTATACTTCCATCAGCCATAATTTTTGCACTGATTTTCTTTTTATTATCAAAAATAGTAGTGCCTGGTTTAATTATTCCTAATTCAACCAATGACCCAAAAGGTACTCTTGGCTTAGATCTACCATTTTGCAAAGTATCTAAATAATCATCTTCTATAGGTTTTGTATTTTTTAGTCGTTGTTCAGCTGCCTTATGATAGGTTTTTTCTTTTTCAATTCCGTAATAATTTCTACCCAATTTTTTTGCAACCGCTGCTGTTGTTCCTGATCCTAAAAAAGGATCTAAAACTAAATCATTTTTATTTGAGGTTGCTAATAAAATTCTGTGAAGTAGAGCCTCAGGTTTTTGAGTAGAATGCACTTTTTTACCATTCTTTTTAAGTCTTTCAGAACCATTACAAATCGGCAACTCCCAGTTAGATCTCATTTGAAGATCATCATTTAAACATTTTAAAGATTGATAATTAAAAGTGTATTTTGATTTTTCTGATTTTGATGCCCAAATCAACGTTTCATGTGCATTAGTAAAACGTGTCCCTCTGAAATTTGGCATAGGATTTTTTTTATTCCAGATGACATCATTTAAAATCCAAAAACCTAAATTTTGAATAGCGGTGCCAACTCTAAAAATGTTATGGTAACTGCCAATCACCCAAATAGCACCATTTTTTTTCAAAATTCTTTTACATTCTGTTAACCACGAGTAGGTAAATTCATCATACTTTTTAAAATTTTCAAATTGATCCCATTTATCATTGACTGCATTTACCTTAGACCTATCGGGTCTTATAAGCTCATTTCTTAATTGTAAGTTGTAAGGAGGGTCAGCAAAAATTAAATCAAAAGTCTCACTAGGGATTTTTTTAAGTTCCCTTAAACTATCTCCATTTATTAATTTATTTTTAAAGTCCAAATTCATTTTATAAAAATAAATTAGACTCCAAAAAGATTCTTGGGTCAACCTAGGATTGAATTATTTGGATTCCATTTGTATGATGGTGGTTCACAACAACTACATCTGGTGTTTCTACGTGAAACCTATTTTAACTTGCTGATCGGTGAAAAGGTTTTTCTATGGTGAGAAGTAATCCCAAATTTTTTTATAGCTTTAAGATGTTGTTTAGTTCCATATCCATAATTTTTACTCCAGTAATAATTTTTAAATTTCTTACCTAATTTAGAGATCATTTTATCACGTGTAACTTTTGCTATGATTGATGCTGCAGAAATAGATGGTATTTTTTGATCACCTTTAATGACTGATTGAAGTTTATAATTTTTTAAATTTGGTGTTTTATTTCCATCGACCAAAATTAGTTTTGGTTTTTTTTTGAGTTTTTTAATTGCTCTTTCCATAGCCAATAGACTTGCATGAAGAATATTTATTTTTTCAATTTCTGAGACAGAAGCTTTACCTGTAGCCCAAATAGAGTTTTTTTTAATGTATTTAGCTAAAAATTCTCGTTTATTTTTTTTTAAACTTTTTGAGTCTTTCAATAACTTCTTATTGATGGTCTTGTTCAATATTACGGCTGCTGCATAAACAGGTCCAATTAAGCTACCCCTGCCAACTTCATCAACTCCAGCAATAGTTTTCATTAAATCCTAATATTTAAATCTTGAATTTTTTGTTTAATTTTTTTTAGATCTTCCCATGAAAATTTTTTATTTTCTGGAAATCTAATTAGATAGGAAGGGCTAAAAGAAATCATGATAGGAATAGTTTTGTTCTTTAAAATTATTTCTTTCCACTTACCTCTTTCATTAGATATTTTACTTAATCCAGTAATTGCCTCCATTGCTGTGCTGCCCATTAAAATTAAAATTTTTGGATCTATTATTGCAATGTGTTCTTTTAAAAATATTGCATAACGTTTTATCTCCTGTGCAGTGGGTTTTCTATCTTCTGGTGGTCTGAAATTAATTGAGTAGGTAGTGTAAATATTTTCTCTTTTTATATTGATTGCTAGTAACATTTTGTTCAAGAGATTGCCCACTTCTCCTTGAAAGCATAAACCTGTTTCATCCTCTATTTCGCCTGGAGTCTCTCCAATTAACATCACATCAGCATTAATGTTACCTTCGCCCAGGACCAAATTCTTAGAATTATTTTTTAAATTACAATTTTCAATTGAATTAATCTTTGTTTTAAGATCATTTAGCAATTTTTTTTTATTTATTGAGGTGTTTTTATTTTCAGTTAACTTGACTTTAAATCTATTGATTGGTTTATCGCTAAAAACAAAATCAGTTTCAATTGTTTTCATGAATTCTTGAGCATATTTAGCATTTTGATTTAAAGTCTTTTTAATCATACAATGTAGTAATGGTTCTTAAAAATATAAAATTTATACTAATTATATTATTATTTTATCAGAACACTTTGTTTACGAAAAGTAATTCTTTTGAAAAGATTGATTCTAAAAATTTATCAAAATATTTTTCAGGTATTGTTGCTTTTGGGAATAAAAAAAATTCTGAAGCTTTAGATTTTTTTAATTCATCTAAAATTTTGATCAATAATCATGATCCATTTTTAAAAAGGTATGTATCTTCATTAGTATTAGAGAATAAAGTATTGCAAGCGATACAAATTATTAAACAAAATTATGAGAATGAAAATATAGATTTTTTCGACTCTTATTTATTATTAATAATTGATAGTTTAAAAAAAAATGAGTTAGACATTGCCTATGAATACATTTCTATTGCAAATAACTTTGCAGAACAGGACAGGTTTAATTTAGCAATTTTAGAAAGCTTAAAACAATATGTTTACCTCTTTAAAGAAAAAAAATTTTTAGACGATAAGAAAAACTTTGGAAGACTATCTTATATTTCAGAAACATTTCAAAAGTGTTATTTGGATGATCCTAATACAGGGAGATATTTCTCAAAATTGATAAATGATCCTGAGTCTGATTTTACTAGGTATATTTATTTTTATATAAGTTACTTAGTTGAAAATGGTAACATAAACGAAGCAAAAGTAATTACCGATGAAATAGAATTTTTAAATTCAACATTGCTACTATCACAAGGTAAAAGTTGGATTGAGAATGGAAACTTGCAAAAATTTAAAGAGGTCTTTTCATGTAAAAATCATAATGATTTAATTG
>CACJYR010000022.1 GCA_902597675.1 uncultured Pelagibacteraceae bacterium
AAAAACTTTATTATTCTTATCAAACCTTAATTTTTTTGCGTCTGATATGAAGCGTCTTAAACTATTGAAATAACTCTCTAATAAATTATTTATAGATAAAATTTGTTTTCTAATTTTTTTTGATAGTGAATTTTGTTTTCTCATATAAATTGAAACAAGTTATAATTTAAAATAAAAAATGTTAAACTCTGAATATTTAAAAAGTCTTAATAAAGCCCAAAAAGAGGCTGTTACACATCTTGATGGACCTCTTTTAATCGTGGCTGGTGCTGGTTCTGGAAAAACTAAAGTACTTACAACAAGGATAGCAAATATAATTAAAGAAAAAAAAGCTTATCCTAATCAAATACTAGCAGTAACATTCACCAATAAAGCTGCTAAAGAAATGCAAACTAGAGTAAGCAAAATTTTAGGCGCCTCAGCAACAGGGTTATCATGGCTTGGAACTTTTCACTCTATTTGTGCAAAACTTTTAAGAAAACACGCTCCAGCGGTTAATCTTAATTCAAATTTTACAATAATAGATACTGATGACCAAACAAGGCTGATTAAAAATATATGTAAAGCAGAAAATATTGATATTAAACAATTAGCTCCAAGATATATTCTTGCAATAATTGATAAATGGAAAAATAAAGGATTTTATCCAAGTGAAGTTATAATCAATCAAAAAGATATTTATGAAAAAACTATACTGCCAATTTATAAGATTTATCAACAGAAGTTAATTGATTTAAATTCATGTGACTTTGGTGATCTAATTCTCCATGTGGTCAAAATTTTGGAAAAAAATAAAGATATACGAGAAATTTACTCAAAAAATTTTAAATATATTCTAGTTGATGAATATCAAGATACAAATTTTATACAAAGCAAATGGCTTAAATTTCTCTCAGAAAAAAATAAAAATATCTGCTGCGTAGGAGATGATGATCAATCAATTTATAGTTGGAGAGGAGCAGAAATAAAAAATTTTTTAGAATTTGATCAAGTTTATGAAAATACAAAAGTAATTAGACTTGAAGAAAATTATAGATCCACTGAAAATATTCTAGCAGTAGCGTCGAGCTTGATAGCAAATAATGAAAATAGAGTTGGCAAAACATTAAAGACAACTTTGAATGAGGGTGACTTGGTTAAATTAAATTGTTATAAAAATGGAAAAGACGAGGCTATCGGAATTTCAGACGAAATTGAAAAAATAAAACAGGAATATTCATATAATAATATTACTATTCTTGTAAGGGCGATATTTCAAACTAGAGAATTTGAGGAACGGTTCTTAAAAATTGGTTTACCGTACAGAATTTTAGGAGGAATAAAATTTTACGAGAGAGCCGAAATAAAAGATTGTGTTGCATATTTAAGATTAGTTTTTCAAGAAAAAGATGATCTAGCTTTTGAAAGAATTGTTAACAATCCAAAACGTTCGATTGGTGATAGCACGCTAAAAAGTATTCATGAGTTTGCAAAAGAGCAAAAAAATTGTTTAGAGATTTCTTCTAGAAAAATGATAGAAGAAAACTTTATTAAACCTAAAGCCAAAATTGGTTTAATTTCTTTTTTAGATTTACTATCTAAATGGAGAAATGATTTTGCTACAAAAAAAATGGGTCATATAAAATTATTACAAACTATTCTTGATGAGTCTGGATATTCAGCAATGCTTAAAAATAAAAAAGATCTGGAAAATGAAAACAGACTTGAAAATATTAAAGAATTGTTAAGCGCGATGAAAGAATTCGATAATTTGGAAAGTTTTTTAGATCATGTTTCGCTAGCAACATCAATTGATCAAGAATGGGAAGGTGAAAAAGTTAATATGATGACAATGCACGCCGCAAAAGGTCTGGAGTTTGATGTAATTTTTTTACCTGGTTGGGAAGAAGGACTTTTTCCCCACCAAAAATCCATAGAAGAAAAGGGTCAAAGTGGTTTAGAGGAAGAACGAAGATTGGCCTATGTCGGTTTAACCAGAGCTAAGAAAAAAGTGGTAGTGTCTTTTTCAATGAACAGATTTTATCAAGGTGATTGGATAGATAGCATGGCGTCGAGATTTATTGATGAACTACCGGACAAATATTTGGAAAAAAATTCTTTTTTTGATGAAACTAAAGTAGAGATAGATGAATTTGAATTTAATCAAGATATTGAAAATGAGAGCGGTATTAATAGTCCTGGATGGTTAAGATATCAAAAAAGAATTAAATGATTAATAATCGAATAAATATTCTTATTAGTAAATTCAATAAATACAATATAGATGGATATATTATTCCCAAAAATGATGAATTCTTTTCAGAATACTCTGCAAATGATAGACTTAAAACTATCACAAAATTTTCAGGCTCTGCTGGCTATTCAATCATCTTAAAAAAGAAAAACTACTTATTTGTTGATGGAAGATATACAATCCAAGCAAAAAAAGAAGCAGGTAAAAACTTTACAATTGTAGATTTGCATAAAATTATAAATTGCAAATTATTCCAAAATCTATCAATAGGTTTTGATCCAAAGATATTTACATCTAAACAAATTAAGAAATTTTTTCATAAAAATAATAAAATCAAAAGTATTGAGTCAAATTTAATTGACCAAATTCATAAAAACAAAGTTAAATCTAGCAAACCTTTTTTTTCTCTTAATAACAAAATAGTTGGTGAAGACTATAAAACTAAAATTAAGAAAATAAGTAAATACTTAAACAAAAATAAATCAGATTTTTTATTTGTTACAGCGCCAGAAAATATCGCATGGCTTCTTAATATCAGAGGACATGATAATCCAAATAGTCCTATTCCTAATTGCCAATTAATCATAAACAATAAAAATAGTTTTTATTTGATTACATACAAGAACAAGGTTTCAAAGTTGATTAATGAAAAAAAAATAAAATCTGATCAAGCAATTGAGCCAAAGAATTTTAGTAAATTTATTTCAAATCTTAAAGGTAAAAAAATTACTATTGATAATTTAAGAATTGACAATAAATCAAATGAAAAAATCGAAGAAATTGTCTCAAATTTTAACTCAAGTAATAAAAGGTTTTTTAATAAAATTATTTTTAAAAATTTTGTAAATGATATTTTGACTGCTTATTTTGGGTAAATCATTTTTTTTGGATTTACAATTCTATCAAAATCCTTTTCATTAATTAACTTTGTTTTTAGAGCTTCCTCTCTTAAGGTCGTGCCTTTTTTAAGAGCTGTCTTGGCTATTTTGGCTGAATTGTCGTATCCAATGTGAGGCGCTAATGCAGTGACCAACATTAATGAGTTATCTAAAAATTTTTTTATCTTAACTTTATCAGCCTTAATTCCTTTTACACAATATAAGGCAAAATTTTTTGTGCTATCTGCTAGAAGATCAATAGATTGTAAAATGTTATGAGCAATTAGTGGTTTAAAAACATTTAGTTCAAAATGTCCATGAGAACCTGCCATTGTTATTCCATTATGATTACCAATTACTTTTACACAAACCATTGTCACTGCCTCTGATTGTGTTGGGTTTACTTTTCCAGGCATAATCGATGAACCTGGTTCATTTGCTGGTAAAATTATTTCACCATATCCGGCTCTGGGCCCTGACCCTAAGAATCTAATATCATTCGCTATTTTCATTAAACTAACAGCGGTAGTATTTAATGTTCCAGAAAAATTTACTATCTCATCGTGAGCTGCTAAAGCAGCAAATTTATTCTTGGTTGGTTTAAAAGGTAGTTTGGTTATTTTTTTTATTTCATTTATTACTTTTTTATCGAAACCTTTTTTACTATTAATTCCTGTGCCAACTGCGGTACCACCTTGAGCTAAATAATAAATTTCATTTAAAGCGTTCTCAATCCTGAAAATACAATCTTCTAATTGAGATTGATATCCTGAAAACTCTTGTCCTAATGACAAAGGAGTTGCGTCTTGAAGATGAGTTCTTCCTACTTTTACAATATCTTTAAATTGAGAAACTTTTTTTTTCAATTCTTTATTTAAAAGCTCAAGAGATGGTAACAACTTATTTTTTGTTTCCACAGCAATAGCTATATGCATTGCTGTAGGAAATACATCATTGGTAGATTGAGATTTATTAACATGATCATTTGGATGTACTGGTTTTTTTGTACCTTTTCTTCCACGCAAAATTTCGATTGCTCTATTTGCAATGACTTCATTTACATTCATATTAGTTTGAGTGCCAGAGCCAGTTTGCCAGACTTTTAGTGGAAAATGTTCGTCTAATTTACCACTGATTACCTCATTAGATGCTTTTACAATTGCATTAGAAATTTTTGGTACAATCTGTTTTTCTTTTTTATGAACTATAGCGGCAGCTTTTTTAATTATTGCAATAGATTTTATTAAAACTGGTCTAACTAGAAATTCTCCAATATCAAAATATTTTTTTGATCTTTGAGTTGATGCTCCCCAATATTTATCATTAGGAACATTAATTGTTCCAATACTATCGAATTCTTTTCTTAATTTCATTGATTAATAGACAAATATTAAATTACTATAAATATACATTAATTTTATAAAACTTACAGGAGCATTATGTCAAATTTTAGCAAGGTTGGAATTTTTATGAAAACTTTTGGTCAAGAGGTTAAAAATAAACCTTCATTTAGCACTGATAAAATCAATAAATTACGATTAGATCTAATAAAAGAGGAATTGAGCGAGCTCACAGATGCAATGAATAATAAGGATTTATTAGAGGTTGCTGACGCTCTAACAGATATCTTGTATGTTACATATGGAGCAGGTCATGCTTTTGGAATTGATTTAGATAAGTGTTTTGATGAAGTTCAAAATTCTAATATGAGCAAGTTAGACGAGGATGGAAAACCAATTTATAATGAACATGGCAAAGTAATGAAAGGTCCTAATTATTTTAAACCAGATCTCTCAAAATTTGTTAATTAAATTTCTAATTTAAAATCAATCGCTGGTGCACTATGAGTTATGCCGCCAACAGAAATTCTATCTACCCCAGTTTTTGCGATCGATTTTACTTTTTTGAGATTTATATTTCCTGAAGCTTCAGTTTGATAATATTTTTTTGCAAGCTTAACTCCTAATTTTAAATTTTTAATACTCATATTATCAAATAAAACACGATCAAATTTTAATCCGATTATTTTCTTCAGCTGTTTAATTGTGTCTACTTCCACAGTTATTTTCTTTCGTTTTTTATTTTTTATTGCCAAACTTACCAATTTTCTTATGTTTGAATTGGCAATATGATTGTCTTTTATCAAAAATTCATCACTTAAGTTAAATCTATGGTTGGTTCCTCCACCTAGCTTTACAGCATATTTTTGTATAACTCTTAAATTAGGTATAGTCTTTCTAGTGCAACAAATTTTACATTTTTTTCCTGCCAATTTTACAAATTGATTTGTTTTTGTGGCTATGCCCGAAATATGAGATAAAAAATTTAGTGCAACTCTTTCTGCTATCAAAATATTTTTTTTATTTCCTCTAATAATTGCAATTATTGAATTTCTTTTAACAAAAGATCCATCTTTCGTTTTTACAATAAATTTAATTTTTTTATCAATAAGTGAAAAAGTATATTTTACAAATAGTAGCCCACCAATAACAGCGTTTTGGTTAGATATTAATTTTGCTTCTATAATTTTATTTTTTTTGATTAAATCAGAAGTAATATCGCCTGATGGATATAAATCTTCATTAAGAGCAAGTTTGACATTATTTTTAATAAAATTTTCACTAAGTTTTATTTGAGACACAAAAGTTATCTGCCAATAGCAACCATTTTTTCCACAGACATTCTTGCTTTATTGATTGTTTCTTGATCCATGATAATTTCACCAGTTTCATTCTCTAAACAATCTAATATTTTTGGTAAGGTTATCTTTTTCATATGAGGACACATGTTGCATGGTCTAATGAATTCTACATTTGGATTTTCGACTTGAATATTGTCACTCATTGAACATTCAGTAACCATCATTACTTTTTTAGGCTGATTATCTTTAACATAATTTATCATTCCTGAAGTTGACCCAGCAAAATCACTTGCTTTGATTACATCTGGTGGACACTCTGGATGAGCTATGATTTTTATCCCTGGGTTACTCTTTCTAATATTTTGAATTTCTTTTTCATTGAATTGATCATGTACAATACAAATTCCTTTCCAAGAAATGATCTCAACATCTGTTTGAGAAGCAACATATTTTGCAAGGTAATCATCTGGTAGAAAAATCACTTTCTTAACTCCTAAAGATTTTACAATCTTTACAGCATTTGCAGATGTACAACACACATCTGTTTCAGCTTTAACATCCGCAGAAGTATTGACATAAGAAACTACTGGAACACCAGGATATTTTTCTTTTAATAATCTTACATCTTTTCCTGCAATTGAAGATGAAAGAGAACAACCTGCTTTCATATCAGGTAGCAAGACTTTTTTATTTGGACTCATTAGTTTTGCAGTTTCAGCCATGAAATGCACACCAGCCATAACAATTATATCTGCTGAAGTTTTTGAAGCTTCTACAGCAAGAGCTAGAGAGTCTGCTGAGAAATCTGCAATACCATGATAAATTTCTGGGGTTTGATAATTGTGAGCTAAAATTACTGCGTTCTTTTTTTTCTTTAGTTTATTGATTTTATGTATATATGGAGCATGCACTGACCATTCAATTTCAGGCATAACCTTTGAAATCTTTTTATAAATTGGATCAGTTGCTTGTTTTACTTCCTGATTAAATTCCATATTAAAAATTTATCAATTTGAAACCTACTTGTCATTGATTTAATGTGGGTCAAATTTGCGGCTATGCTGAAATTGGTAGACAGGCACGGTTGAGGGCCGTGTGGACCTAGTCCATGAGAGTTCGAGTCTCTCTAGCCGCACCAAAATGAAATTTTTATGGGGACTTTTTAATCAAAAATTTCAAATTTTTAAGCTAGTTGTGCTCAGAGTGTGCTCAGATTGTGCTCATTATTTTTTTTAATTTAAAACAATTTAGACTCAACGTTAGGGATTTGATAACCTTGAATTATGTTAGATTTTGGAATTGAAGGTTTGATCATACCTATTCTATTAATTGCGTTAGCATCATTTATAAGAGTAGGTGACTGTTTAAAAAATAAAAGAAATTTAATTGTCTCCACACTTATAAGTATTGTCATATTATCGATTAATTGGATTTTTGCTGGTTCAATGTTTTTAGGTCTCGGTCATCTAGGTGGACATATAAAAAGTTCATTCTATATTCCTTACTATATGCAATGGGCATACTTTGTAATATGTGGTATTGTTGGGTTATATTCGTTTTCAAAGTTTTATATGTTTGGTGATAAATTTTATTCAAATTTTAGAGATAAAGGAATTTATAGTTTCAAAAAATGAAAAAACTTTTAGGGATCGTGGTTCTTAGTTTGTTGTTTGGCGGGAATGGTTATGCAAATAAAGAAATAATCAAATATGGTGTCACTGGAGTAAACACTAAAACAGGTGATCTATACAAAAGCGAGCGGGGAACATATGGTCTAGCCCTAGATGATGTAATAAAGCTCTGCAGAAAAGATGCTGGTTCTATTAAATTTTGTAAAACTTGGTCAATAACTCATTTTTTTTCTGATGGATCTTTTGAAATTAGAAATGACTCAAATCAGAAAGATAATATTTTAATGGATAAGGTCTTAACAAGAAAAGCAAAAAAAGCAGAGGAAAGAGTTCTGAGAGCCAATAAATTTGAAAACAAAGAACAGCAATTTAATTATGTGTGTAAAGATCAATTAAATTTAAAGAAAGGTACAGAAAAATTTAATGATTGTGTTTTTAAAATAATGACCACGGAACTAGAACTAGCTAAAATTAATGCTGAAAAAGAAATCGCTATTGCAAAGGCTGAAACTGCAAGAGCAAATCAACGTTTAGCAGAAGAGGCTACCGCAAAAGCTATAGCGGAAGCTAATTCACAAAAATTTAAGAAAAATATTAGCAATTTACTTGTTGGATTGTTAGTTTTGGGTGAAATAAACCAAGCAAGTCAGCAGGCAACGAACTTTAAAAAAGTATTCACCTGTACACCAACAGGATTTGCATCAGGTCTTCAATATTCTGTTAATTGTTATTAATTAAATCAAAAAAATTTAAATTTTTTTGTTATTAGTGTGCTGAGATTGTGCTGACGGTTGGTTGTATTATTAAATTAATATTTAAATTCGCAATTAAAAGGTTATTCTCCAGAGAGTTCGAGTCTCTCTAGCCGCACCAATATTTAAATTTTAAGCCATTCGGGCACGAAAACTTTAAAAGAACCATTTTTACCCTGAAATATTTTGTCTTTTTCAAAATTTGAATCTAAATATTTAATGAGGGCAAAAGGATACTTTTCATTAATTAAGACTTTCCCAATCTCAACATTATTATTAAAAACACCTTCATTTTCAATTAATTCTCCATCAATAATCTCGATTGGTAGTAATCTTTTTGAAAGCTTATTTTTTAATTTTATTCTAGCAGTATTTTCTTGGCCAACATAACATCCTTTTTTGAAATCAATACCATTTAGCTCTTCAAAGTTACATTCGATACCAAATAATTTATTCTTCAATTTATTTAAGTCTTTTGGAACTATACCAAGTTTATGACTAAGAATGTGATAGTTTTCAATTTTATCGTTTTTAAGATTAAGTTTTTTCAAAGATAAATAAAGTTTTTCAAGATTAATTATAAGTCTAGCACCCAAGTGTTTATTTCTTGGATCTAAAAAAATAGGATCTTCTCTATACTTAAATGTAAAACCCAATATATCTTTTGCACCTTCAATAGATAAATATTTTTCGTATCCAAAACTAGCAACTACAAATTCGTTACTTAAATTAAGAATTTCTACTTTTGATCTTATTTTATATAAATTTAATTGTTTAAATATCTCTTCAGACTGAGATTTTTCACAATCAATGAAGTAACCCAATTTGTGTTTTACAACCATGAATTCATATAAAAATTTACCTTGTGGAGTAAATAATGATGCAAAACAACTGGAGTTATCTGTAACTTTATTAATGTCATTGCTAATCAGATTTTGCAAAAAATCTTTTGCATCTGAACCATTGACGTAAAGTATGGCTCTATCTTCTAATATATAAACACTATTATTCATATTTGATTGATATCTAATTTTAATATAATAACTTTTCTTAAAAATGTTAGATCTAATAATCAAAAATGGGCAATGTTATATTAATGGGAAGTTAGAGAATAAAGATGTTGCTATTAAAGATGGTAAGATATCAAAAATTGGTAAAGTATCAGAAGAAGCAAAAGAAGTGTATGATGCAAAAAACCTAATAGTCTTACCTGGATGTATTGATACCCAAACTCATTTTAGAGAACCAGGTTCAACAGACACAGAGGATCTTCATTCTGGAAGTAGAGCTGCAGTTGCGGGAGGTATCACTGCAGTATTTGAAATGCCCAATACTAACCCACCTACATCAAACATAAAAGAATTTCAAAGAAAATTAGATCTTGCGAAAAATAGAATGTATTGCAATTACGCTTTCTATTTTGGTGCGACAGCCGAGAACGTTAATCAGTTAGCAGAGCTTAAAGATTTGGAAGGATGTTGTGGTATTAAATTATTTGTAGGTTCATCAACAGGCAATCTTTTAGTAGCTCTTGAAGAGGACATTGATAAAGTCTTTGAACACTGTTCTAAAATAGTTGCAGTGCATTCAGAAGATGAGGAAATTTTGAATAGGAATAAAAAATTAATTAAAAATGGTGATGTGCATTCACATCCTGTTTGGCGGAGTGAGGAGTGTGCTATTTCTTCAACTAGAAGAATTGTTAGAATTGCTAAAAAATATAACAAGAAAGCTCACGTTCTTCACATAACAACAAAGCAAGAGATAGATTTTTTATCTCAACACAAAGGCAATATTACTTTTGAAATTACTCCACAGCATTTAACGATCTATGCGCCAGATTGTTATGATAAACTTGGAACGTATGCGCAAATGAATCCGCCGATCAGAGATAAATCTCATTATGATCGATTATGGTATGCGGTTAAAAATAATATCAATGACACCATTGGTTCAGATCATGCACCCCATTTAAAAGCAAACAAAGATAAAGAATATCCCAACTCACCCTCTGGTATGCCTGGAGTTCAAACATTAATGCCAGTGATGTTAAACCATGTAAATGATGGAAAATTATCTCTTAATCAATTAATAAACTTAGTGTGTGAGAACCCGATAAAAATTTTTGGCATTCAGAATAAAGGATTTATTAAAGAGGGTTATGATGCAGATTTTACTATCGTGGACATGAATAAAAAGATTGTAATAAAGAATGAAAATATTGAAAGTAAATGTGGCTGGTCACCTTTTAATGATGTTGAGTTTAAAGGAACACCTGTAGCCACTATTATTGCTGGTAAAACTAAAATGAAAGATGGAAAAATTATAGGAGATCCAGAAGGAACCCCATTAAAGTTTAATTAAGCTTTATAGTAAAACTATTTACTAACACTACTCCAATTACAATTAAAAATAATCCTAATATTGCCTGCCAAGCTAACGTTTGTTTGAAAAAGATGTAACCTAATATCGCAATGGTAAATATGCCAAGACCACTCCATGTAGCATAAACAATTGCTATTGGCAGTTTGTTCACCACAAAAGTCAGAAGATAAAAAGCAGTTAAATAGAATATGGCAAGAAAACTTGTAGGGACAAGTTTCGTGAAGTTTTGCGAAACTGGTAATAGCATAGTGCCAGCTACTTCACAAAAAATTGCACCAATTAAAAATAAATAAGTTTTAAGCACTTTTTAGAATATTATTTTTGATTAAATCCTCTTTGATCTCATCTAAAATGGCTGGATCATCAATAGTTGGAGGCATTTTATACTCAACACTATCAGCAATTTTTCTTATTGTTCCTCTTAAAATTTTACCTGATCTTGTTTTGGGTAGTCTTTTAATAACAATTGCAACTTTAAAAGCAGCCACCGGTCCAATTTTATCTCGCACCATTTGGATACATTCTTTAGAAATTGTTTCATTATCTTTATCTACTCCTGCTTTTAAAACAATTAATCCAATAGGTAATTGGCCTTTTAATTTATCAGCTATTCCAAGCACTGCACATTCAGCAACTGACTGATGTTCTGATAAAACTTCCTCTATTGCACCTGTTGATAATCTATGACCTGCAACATTGATAATGTCATCAGTTCTAGACATAATCCAGATGTATCCATCTTCATCAATGTGACCCGCATCATAGGTCTGATAATAGCCTTCATAATTTGACATATAATTTTCTTTATATCTTTGATCTGCGTTCCAAAGAGTTGGAAAAGTTCCTGGAGGCAAAGGTAATTTTACTACAATATCTCCCATCTCATTTGGTTTAGCTAACGTTTGGTCTGATTTTATAATTTTAACATCATAACCTGGTACAGCCTTACAAGCTGAGCCATATTTTGTTTTCATCATTTCAATACCAGTACAGTTTGAACTAATCGCCCAACTCGTTTCAGTTTGCCACCAATGATCTATTACTGGAACTTTTAATAAATTCTCTGCCCATTTTATTGTATCAGGATCCGCACGCTCTCCTGCAAGAAAAAGACTTTCGAATTTAGTTAAATCATATTTAGAAAAGAATTTTCCTTCAGGATCTTCTTTTTTAATTGCTCGAAAAGCTGTTGGTGCGGTGAATAAAGATTTTACTTTATAATCAGAGATTATTTTCCAGAACGCTCCAGCATCTGGTGTACCGACAGGTTTACCTTCAAACAATACAGTAGTGCATCCTTTGAACAATGGAGCATAGACAATATAGGAGTGACCAACGATCCAACCAATATCACTTGCTGACCACCAAATATCATCTTCATCAATGTTATAAATATTTTTCATCGTCCATTTTAATGCAACGATGTGGCCCCCAATGTCTCTGACGATCCCTTTTGGAGTTCCAGTGGTACCTGATGTATAAAGTATATAAGCAAACTCATTTGAATTCATTTCAACACAATCAGTATCTTTGGCATTAACTTGAGCTTCATCCCAACTAATCTCTATTGGCGCATTTAATTTTACTTCATGACCTTTTCTTTGAAATAAAATCATTTTACTAATTTTATGTTGAGCTTGTTTGATAGCTTCATCAACCAAAGGTTTGTATTCAACAGTTCGTCCTGGTTCAAAACCACATGATGCAGTCACTAAAAGTTTAGCTTTACTATCATCTATTCTGCTCGCAAGTTCGTTTGAAGCAAATCCACCAAACACAACTGAGTGTATTGCACCAATTCTTGCACAAGCCAGCATTGCAACAACTGCTTCAGGGATCATTGGCATATAAATTATAACTCGATCCCCTTTGTTCACACCTTGATCCTTAAGTGCGCCTGCAAATTTCGAAACTTTTGATCTCAATTCCTCGTAAGTAAATTTACTTTTGTTTCCTGTGATAGGACTATCGTAAATTAAAGCAGTTTTACTACCTTTACCTTGGTCAATATGAAAATCTAGAGCGTTATAACATGTGTTGGTCACTCCATCTTCGTACCATTTGTAAAAAGGGGGATTTGATTTATTTAAAATTTTTGTTGGTTTCTTAAACCAAAAGATGTCATTAGCAGCCTCTTGCCAAAATTTTTCAGGATCTTTAATAGAAAGATCGTAAATTTTGCTAAATTTCTCTGACATCTTTATTTTGATTCGTTGTTATAATTTGTTGTGGTTTTTAAATCACAAATTGTATTTAATTTTAAAAAACAAGTAAAATCAATGTAAATTAATGACAATTAAGTCTTCAATTAAGTCTTTTAATTTGGTATTTAACCACAACTTTTGCTTAGGACAACCTAAGCTTAGTTTATATAAACTAATAAAAACTAACTAAAGAGGGAGTTTTTTATGAAAAAACTTAAAATGTTTGCATTAGCAGCTGTTGCCCTTATCGGTATTACAGGTGTTGCAAACGCAGCGACCACTATGTTAGCTCAAGATGACTTTGTTGGGATATCTTTCTGGATAATCTCAATGGGTATGTTGGCTGCTACTGCTTTCTTTTTCATGGAAAGAGGAACTGTGGCTCCTGGCTGGAAAACGTCAGTAACTGTTGCTGGTCTTGTAACTGGTATTGCATTCATCCATTACATGTACATGAGAGATGTATGGGTGACTACTGGTGATTCACCTACAGTGTATAGATATATTGACTGGTTAATTACTGTGCCATTACAGATGATAGAGTTCTACTTAATTCTAGCAGCTGTAAGAAAAGCAAATTCTGGAATGTTCTGGAGATTGTTAATCGGTTCATTAGTAATGTTAATCGGTGGATATTTAGGAGAAGCTGGGTATATCAACGCTACACTTGGTTTTGTAATCGGTATGGCAGGTTGGATATACATTCTATATGAAATATTCTCAGGAGAAGCTGGAAAAGCTGCTGCTAAGAGTGGAAACAAAGCACTTGTTACTGCTTTTGGTGCAATGAGAATGATCGTAACAGTAGGATGGGCTATTTACCCATTAGGTTACATTTTTGGTTACCTAACAGGTGGAGTAGACGCTGACTCACTAAACGTGATTTACAACTTAGCTGACTTTATTAATAAAATTGCATTCGGTCTAGTAATCTGGGCTGCTGCAGTAAGTTCAGCTGGTGCAAGAGCTAGATAATTACGCTTTAAAATAAATTTATAGGGCGAGTATGTTTTTACATACTTGCCCTATTTTTTTTCATACTTATATCTAATCCAATGGCAAAAATTACCTACATCACTCACGACAATCAAAAGCACGAAGTTGAAGTTCAAAATGGCCTGACTGTTATGGAAGGGGCTGTACAAAATGATATTCCAGGAATTGACGCTGATTGTGGTGGAGGAATGGCTTGTGCAACCTGCCATGTTTATGTCAAAGAAGATTGGTTTAATAAAATTCCTAAAAAAGAAGATGGTGAAGAAGATATGTTAGATATGGCGTTTGAACCTAAAACAAATAGTAGACTAAGTTGTCAAATTGTAGTCTCTGATGAAATTGATGGTCTTGAAGTAAGTATTCCATCGAAGCAAGCCTAAATGATTAAAACAGATGCATTAATAATTGGTGCAGGACCAACAGGTTTATTTACTGCGCATCAATTAAAATTAATTGGTCTTAATTGTGAAGTAGTTGATAATTTAGATAAAATTGGTGGTCAATGTATTGAGCTTTATCCAGATAAACCAATTTATGATATACCCGCTGTGCCTGAATGTACGGGTGAAGAATTAACAAATAATTTAATCAATCAATTAAAACCATTTGATATTAAATTTCATTTAAACGAAAGAGTAGAAAAAGTTAAAAAAGAAAATGATAACTGGTTGGTAAAAACTAATAATGGTACATCTTTTTCAACACCCAATGTTATAATTGCTGGTGGTGTTGGTTCATTTGAACCAAGAAAGTTTTCTCCACAAGAGTGTGAAAAATTTGAAAATAAATCTTTATTTTATTCGGTAAAAGATAAAAAGATTTTTAAAGGGAAAACTGTATCAATTTTTGGTGGTGGAGATAGCGCATTAGATTGGGCTGTTGAATTATCAAAAGAATGTAGTGTTAATTTGATACACAGAAGAGATGAATTTAGAGGTGCACAAGCCACTATAGATAAAGTTCATCAACTTGCAAAAGATGGAAAAATAAATTTATTTACTCAATATCAAATGGCTACTGTTAAGGGAGATAAAAATTTAGAAAGTATTGACATCAAACATGATAACAATGAGATTAAGAATTTAAAAACTGATTATGTATTAGGTTTTTTTGGTTTAATTATGCAACTAGGACCAATTGCTAATTGGGGACTAAATATTGATAAAAAAACAATTGAAGTAGATACAGAAAAATTTGAAACCAATCAAAAAGGAATTTATGCAGTAGGGGATATTTGTAATTACCCAGGCAAATTAAAATTAATCTTGTCTGGTTTTCATGAAGGTGCTTTAGCTGCAAGAGCTTGTTTTAAATTAGCTAGACCTAATGAAAAATATCGATTTGAATTTACCACTTCATCAAAAACCATTAAAGAGCGTCTTGGTGTAAAAGGTGATTGAACTTTATTCTGCTAATACTCCTAACGGAAAAAAAATAAGTATCATGCTTGAGGAGATTGGTTTTGAATACAAAGTAATTAAAATAGATCTCAACAAAGGTGATCAATTTAAGCCTGAATTTAAAAAGATAAGTCCATTTAGTAAAATACCAGTGATCATTGATCAGGATAATAATAAGAATATTTTCGAGTCAGGGGCAATCTTAATGTATTTAGCTGAACAAAGTGGAAAATTTTATGATGTAAAAGATCGATTAGAAATAAACCAATGGTTGATGGCGCAGATGGGTTATGTTGGACCTATGTTAGGACAGCATCATCAATTTCATCATTACAATCCAGGTAAAAGTCAGTTTGGCGAAGAAAGATATTTCAAGATATCTAAAAGAATATATGAGGAACTAGACGCAAGACTATTAAGATCAAGATTTCTAGCTGGAGAAAATTATACAATCGCTGATATAGGAACTTTTCCTTGGATAGCACGACATGAATGGCATGACATTGGTCTTAAAAATTATAAAAATCTTACTAGATGGTATGTTGAGATATCTGAAAGAGAAGCGGTGAAGAAGGGTTTTAAATTTATGAATAAGGATGAAGCTCCATCAAAGCCCTAGTTCATTGAGCTAATTAACCTAAATAGTGAAGCAAAAATTCCGTGACCAGATAGTTCTATAGCTACAATTGCAATAATTATTAAAATTAATTTTTGGTTCATTTAATTAATGAATACGAATAATAATAGTAGAACCCAAAAAAAACCATAATAATAGTAAATATACTTTTTGGTAAAATTATAAGTAATTGGGTTATGAACTTTTTTACTTTTCTTTTTTTTAGTCGTCGGCATGAACTTTTTCGTCCTTTTCATGTTTTTCTTGTGCAGCTATTGTATATTTTGCAACAGGTCTTGCCATGAGTCTTTTTAGCCCTATTGGTTCTGCAGTATCTAGACAAAATCCATAAGTATCTTCTCTTATTCTAGCTAAAGCTTTATCAATTTCAGAAATAAGTTTGATTTGTCTATTGATTGCTTTCATTTCAACATTTTTATCTGTGTATGAACTTGCTTGATCGACAATATCGGCTGAAATACTATTATCATCCATACTGCCATTATACAGAGCTTCATTATTTGCTCTAACAAGCTCTTTTTTCCACTCTTGTAATTTCATTCTAAAGAAAACCTTATGTTTTTCGCACATATATTTTTCAGTTTCTTTTGGAATA
>CACJYR010000023.1 GCA_902597675.1 uncultured Pelagibacteraceae bacterium
TATTTGAAAAATGTCAATAAAAATAAGTATTAGAAATAGTTTTAATCCAAAAACTGTAAAAAATCATGTATTTTTCACTAATAAAGATTTTCGAATAAGCGAAATAAGTAAGCTTCCATTATCAAAATATTCTAGTTTTATAAATAAGTCATTAAGTTCTAGTGAGTTAGGTCATAAAAATTTTTTATCTTTAGATATAAATGCTTCTCAAAAAGTTATTTTGATAAAAATTAAAGATAATCAATCACCGCTTGAAATTGAAAAAATTGGAGCAGAATTTTATGTGTATTTAAGATCAAATTTATATTTAAAGACAAACTTTTATGAACAAAATATAAGAAGCACTTTTCCTAAAAATAAATTCTTTTTTGATCAATTCGCACAAGGTCTTCAACTTAAATCATATGAATTCAATAAATATAAATCTAAAAGTAAAGAAAAAAAATACGATATTGAAGTCTTAAACAAAAACAAATCTTTTCAATTTAACAAAAATAAGAAATATAAATCTCTAATTGAAGGCACTAATTTAACAAAAGATCTTGTTTCAGAACCTGGAAATATTCTTCATCCAGATGAATATGCAAATAGATTATTAAAGCTTAGAAAATTTGGTCTTAAAGTAAACGTATATGATAAAAAAAAATTAAAAAAGCTTGGTATGAATGCTCTTTTGGGTGTTGGTCAAGGGAGTGTAAGAGGATCATATCTTGTTACTTTAGAGTGGAAAGGTAGTAAAGCAAAAAAGAAACCATTAGCGTTTGTTGGAAAAGGTGTTTGTTTTGATACCGGTGGTATTTCTCTTAAACCTGCAAAATTTATGGAAGATATGACTTATGATATGGCTGGTTCTGCCGTTGTTGTAGGTTTGATGAAAAATCTTGCATTAAGGAAAGCAAAAATAAATGCAATTGGAGTTGTGGGTCTTGTTGAAAATATGCCTGGTGGTAATGCTCAAAGACCTGGTGATATAGTAAAATCTTATAGTGGTAAGACGATTGAAGTTTTGAATACAGATGCTGAGGGAAGATTAGTTTTAGCTGATGCACTTACATACACAGAAAAAAAATATAAGCCCGAATTTATTATTGATTTAGCAACATTAACAGGAGCAATTATAGTTTCTTTAGGTTCTGAATTCGCGGGACTTTTTTCAAATAATGATAAATTGTCTAAACAATTGTTTGATGCGGGTCAGAAAGTTGGTGAGAGGGTATGGAGAATGCCACTTGATAAAAATTATGATAAATTAATAAATTCTAAAAATGCTGATATGCAAAACATTAATTATGTTGGAGGAGCTGGCTCAACTACTGCAGCACAATTTTTACAGAGATTCATACTTAATAAAACCCCTTGGGCACATTTAGATATTGCGGGTATGGCATTTTCAAAATATGGAGGTGCTTTAAACTCTGAGGGTGCAACTGGATTTGGAGTTAGATTATTAAATCAATTAATTGAAGATTATTATGAGTAATATTGAACAAACTTTATCAATTATTAAACCAGATGCAGTAGAAAGAAACCTAGATAATGAAATTAAACAAATGTTTATTAAAAATGGATTTAATATATTTAAAGAAAAAAAAATCCAAATAGATAAATCAGAAGCTGAAAAATTTTATAAAGTTCATGAAACAAAACCATTTTATAATGACTTATGTTCATATCTTTCATCAGGCCCAATAATTGCAATGATACTTGAGAAAGAGAGTGCTGTTGCTGACAATAGAAAATTAATGGGAGCAACTAACCCTAATGATGCTAAGGAAGGAACAATCAGGAAAAAATACGGAATTTCAATAGATAAAAATTCAGTGCATGGTTCTGATAGTGTTGAAAATGCAAAAATTGAAATTGATTTTTTCTTCAAAGACTAACAAATATCTTGCTTATAGCTCTTGGATACAAAATATGTTCATGTTTTAATATTTTCTTTTGAAGAGATGAGGGCGTTTCTTTTTTTGATAATTTAACTTTTTTTTGAAGAATAATTTTTCCTGAGTCAAGTTTTGAGTTTACAAAATGCACTGTACACCCCGAGTATTTTTCTTTGTTTTGAATTGCTCTATGGTGTGTGTTTAGTCCTTTGTATTTTGGTAATAAAGAAGGATGTATGTTCAAAATTTTTCCTTTAAACTTTCCTATAAAATCTTTAGATAAAATTTTCATAAAACCCGCAAGACATATTAGTTTAATGTTATTTGACTTTAGGTCTTTTAATATTTTTTTTTCTAAGATTTTTTTTTTATCATTATTATAAACTTTTTTTTTAATCTTATACAGTTTTGCAAATTTAAGTCCTTTTGCTTTTACATTATTCGAAACAATTAAATTTACTTCAATTGGAGAAACTTTTTTTAAAGAAAATTTAATTAAATTTTTTAAATTACTTCCTTTGCCAGAAATAAAAACTGCAGTTCTTATTTTCTTAGGACCAATTAATTTTACCATTCAATTTTATTTTTTTTGAATTTTTTGATATTTTGCCAATTACATAAGGTTTATAATCTTTAGAAAAATATTTGTTAATTTTTTTTATATTTCTTGGATTTATAATTAGACAAAAACCAACACCACAATTAAAAGTCTTTAACATTTCAAAATCATTGATATGGTTTTTTTTTAACCATTTAAAAATTTTAAGAGGTTTTATCTTTTCTAAATCAATTTCTGCACAAAGATTATTTGGGATTACTCTTTTGATATTATCTGGTAAACCTCCACCGGTAATATTTGCACAACCATTTATTAGTTTCTTGTTAATGAGACTTAAAATTTCTTTAACATAAATCTTTGTTGGTTTTAGTAATTCTTTTTTTAAAAAAATATTTTTATTAATTCTTATATTTTTTCTTTTAATAATATTTCTAACTAATGAGTAACCATTTGAATGTAAGCCACTTGATGGAATTGCTAAAATAAGGTTATTTTCTTTCACGTCATTTTTATTTAAAATTTTTTTTTGTTCAACTAATCCAACTGCAAAACCGGCAATATCAAATTTATTTTTTTCATATGTATCGGGCATTTCAGCTGTTTCACCACCAACTAAATCACAACCTGATATATTGCACCCTTTAACAATTCCTTTAACGATTGATTTTAGTTTTGGTAAATTAATTTTATTTATTGAAATATAATCTAAGAAAAAAAAAGGGGTTGCACCTTGAACTATCAAATCATTTACGCTCATGGCAACCAAATCTATACCAATAGTATCAAATTTTTTTAAAAGATTTGCTATTTCTATTTTTGTGCCAACTCCATCAGTGCATGCTACAATTTTTGGATTTTTTAAATTTTTGGGAATGTTTGTTATAGAACCAAAACCACCTATATTGTTAAACTTTTTTTTGCCTTTTTTTTTTGATGAAATTAAAGATATGAACTTTATAAATTTATCTGCTGCCTTAATATCAACGCCACTTTTTTTGTATGTTAATAGATTTTTATTCATTATTATAAAGTATGATAACTAGATTTAAAAATTTTTCATATTTTTTATATATTTTTTTTGTATTTCTATCTTTAAATATATTTTTTTTTTCCACAGATAAAGTTAAAGCAAAATCTTTCGATGTAAATAATATTGAAATTTCAAAGCCGTTTGAAATAAATTTTGATAAAAATAAGGTTATAGATGATGGTTTTATTAAAGCTTTTTCAAGATTAATTTCAACTATTACAGTTTCTTCAGATCAAGAAATAATTAAAGGAATAAAATTAGCTGAAATAAAAGGAATGATAGAGTCTTTTTCAGTAAAAGAGGAAAAATTTATTGATGAGACTTATTATGTAAATTTGGGTGTCACTTTTAATAAAAAAAAAATTTTCGATTACTTAGAAAATAAAAATGTGTTCCCATCAGTTCCAAGTAGAAAAAAATTCTTATTGTTTCCAATTATAATTGAGGAAAAAAATGACAATTTAATAGCCTTTTCAGAAAATAACTTATTTAACAATTGGAATAAATATAATAAAGAATCACATCTTCTCGAGTATCTTTTACCAACCGAAGATCTAGAAGATTTAAATCTCATAAAAAAAAATTACGAAACAATTGAAAAATATAATTTTGAAGAGATTACTAGGAAATATAATCTAGATGACTCAATTGTAACTTTAGTTTTTAAAAATAATGATAATATAAGAATTTTATCAAGAATTACAATCGAGGATAAAGTAGTTTTAAAAAATCTTTCATTTTCTGACATAAATTTCGATGATGAAGACGATATTATAAATTTAATAGATAAATTAAAAATAATTTACGAAGATCATTGGAAAATTTTCAATAGAATAAATACCTCAATTAAATTGCCAATATTTGTCAAATTAGACTCCGATGATAATTTAAAAATTTCAAATTTTGAAAAAATATTAAATGAAATAAATTTAGTATATGATTATTTTGTTTTAAAATTTGATAATAACCATATTTATTATCAAATTATTTTTAATGGTAACCCAAATATATTTTTAAAATTAATGAAAGATAAAAATTTTGTTTTTAGCACTCAAAATAAGACATGGATTTCACAATGAAAGATATAGATCAAGAAATTATTAAATTTAATTATGATGGCAATTTTAAAGAAGATGATTTTTATGTATCAAAAAGTAATAAGCAAATATTTGATTTATTAAACAAATGGCCTAAATGGGAAAAAAATTTTCTCAATATTAGTGGTGAAAAATTTTCTGGGAAGACACATTTAATTAATATTTTTTTAAAAAAATATAAAGGAACTAAAATTGAAGCTAATTTATTGTGTGATGATGATTTTAAAAGAATAAAAATCTTCCAAAATATTATTTTAGAAAATGTGTCTGAAAAGATAAATGAAAATTTATTTTTTACCCTGTGTAATATAATTGAACAAGAAAACAAATATTTAATAGTTACATCTGAAAGTTCCATTGTAAATATTGATTTTAAGTTGAATGATTTAAAATCAAGATCAAAAAATTTTTTACTTCAAAATATTGATAAACCTGATGATGAACTTTTATTCGCTCTAATTTTAAAAAATTTATCTGATCGTCAAATATTGATAGATAAAAAATTAATTGATTATATTATTAAAAGAATTGATAGATCATATGGAAAAATAGTTGATTTTATATATAAAATCGACGAAGTAAGTTTAAAAAAAAAAAGATCTATAAATTTAAGTACAATTAAAGAAGTATTGGGAGAATAATTGAATAAATATAGAAGTCATAATTGTAACGAACTTAGAAAAAAAAATGTTGGGAGTAATATTTTACTTTCAGGTTGGATTAATAAAAAGCGTGATCATGGAAATCTCTTATTTTTAGATTTACGTGATAACTATGGCATCACACAGTGTATAGTAGATAAAGGAAATAAAAATTTTAAAGATTTGGAAAAATTACAACTTGAAACCGTTATTAATGTAGAGGGTAAAGTAGTTGATAGATCAACTGATACAATCAACAAAGAGATAGAAACAGGAGAGATTGAAGTCACTATCGAAAATTTTGTTGTTTTAGGTAAGTGCAAAGAGTTACCAATGCCTATTTTTAGTGATCAAGAATATTCTGAAGAAATCAGATTAAAATATAGATATTTAGATTTAAGAAGAAAAAAAATTCATGAAAATATTATTTTGAGATCAAAAGTTATTTCGTTTATCAGAAATGAAATGAATAAATTTGGTTTTTTAGAGTTTCAAACACCAATATTAACTTCATCAAGTCCTGAAGGAGCAAGAGATTTTCTTGTGCCAAGTAGATTGAGTCCAGGTAAGTTTTATGCTTTACCGCAGGCACCTCAACAATTTAAGCAACTCATAATGGTTTCAGGTTTTGATAAATATTTTCAAATCGCCCCATGTTTTAGAGATGAAGATGCTCGTGCTGATCGAAGCCCAGGAGAATTTTATCAGTTAGATTTAGAGATGTCTTTTGTTGAGCAAGAGGATATTTTTAAAGTCGTTGAGCAATTATTAATTAATACCTTTAAAAAATTCTCGAAAAAAAAAATTATATCAGAAAAGTTTCCAAGAATTACTTATAAAGATGCTCTTTTAAAGTATGGAAGTGATAAACCTGATCTTAGAAATCCACTGATTATTGAGGACATAACAGAAACTTTTACTAGAGAGGATGTATCTTTTGATATTTTTAAAAAACTTGTCAAGTCTGGCTCAAATGTAAGGTGTATTGTCACTCAGAATACGAAAGATAAACCAAGAAGCTTTTTTGATAGTATTGATAGATGGGCTAAAGATGAGGGAGCTTCTGGTCTCGCTTATTTCACTATCGAAAATGGAATTTCTGCAAAAGGACCAGTTGGTAAATTTTTTTCAAGAGAATCTTTAGAGGAAATCATGAAAAAAACAGGTGCAAAAGTTGGAGATAGTATATTTATGGCTTGTAATAAAAAAAAGGATTTAGAGAGAATAACTAGTTTGGCTAGAGATAAAATTGCAAGAGACTTAAATTTAATAGATGATAATGTTTTTGCATTTTGTTGGGTAGTTGATTATCCAATGTTTGAAAAAAACGATCAAACAAATAAAATTGAATTTAGTCACAATCCTTTTTCGATGCCGCAAGGAGATACTAAAAAACTTAATTTTGAAAAACCTTTGGATATGTTAGCCTATCAGTATGATATAGTATGTAACGGGATTGAACTTTCATCTGGTGCTATAAGAAATCATATTCCTGAACTTATGTATAAATTATTTGCTATTGCCGGTTATGATAAAGATCAAGTCGACGAAAAATTTAGTGGAATGATTAATGCTTTAAGCTATGGTGCACCACCGCATGGGGGAATTGCTCCTGGAATCGATAGAATAATAATGCTTTTGGCAGACGAAAAAAATATTAGGGAAGTAACTATGTTTCCCATGAATCAAAATGCTCAAGATTTAATGATGAACGCTCCATCATCAATAGATGAGAAGCAATTAAAGGAGCTTAATCTAACTCTCAAAATAAAAAAATAGATTACTTTTTACCTTTAAGATTTATCTTAACATCTGATAAATCAACTAAATTTTTCTTATAGTTATTTCTTACAAAACCTTTACTAGTAATATCTTTTACTATTTTCAAAAGTTGATTTTGATCATCTGAGTTTTGCTCATCAATATTTGAAATTTCTGAATTACCAATTGATGGTGTATGAGCCAAATCCTCTCTATTTTGATAAGAAATTGCCAATTCTCTAAAAATATAGTCTAGAATTGATGTTGCAGTTAAAATTCTATCATTTCCATGAACTTTACCTGAAGGTTCAAATTTTGTACCAACAAAAGCACTTATAAATTCATCTAGTGGAACCCCATATTGTAGACCTAAAGACACTGCTATAGCAAAATTGTTCATTAGAGCTTTAACTAATTCACCCTCTTTGCTTGTATCAATAAAAATCTCTCCAATTTTTCCATCTTCGTATTCACCAGTGTGTAAATATACTTTATGATCACCAATAGTTGCTTTTTGGATGTAGCCTTTTCTTCTATCTGGCATACTAAATCTTTTTCCTGATTTTTCTGAATTATTATTATTTGACTTGATTATATTCTCTAAATTTTTTGATGATGATTGGTTATTTGAGGCTACTACATCAATTTTCTTATTTTCAACAATTTTTTTATTATTTGGATCTAAACTTTTGGTTTTTCTATTATCAAGTTTTACTTCCAGGACTTCAAATTTACCATCGTCACGTTTTTCCAAATTTTTAAGCTCAGTTTCATTAATGTCGTCTAAATAATGATTTACTTTAAAAGTACAAGTGTAATATGTTTCTACTAAATATTTTGCCATTTAACCCCAGTTATTATTTTAAGTTTTATTTGAATAATGAATCAATTAATTTATATACAAAAACAAATTTTAGTCTAATTTAATTTATACAATTTTAAATTGAAAAAAATAATTTTATTATGTTGACATTTTTTAAAAAAATTTTCACCTGGTGGAATCGAGATACTTTTGGAACCAGAATAAAAACAATTTTATCTGGTAAATTAGTAGGTACAGATCATTTAGGAAATAAATATTACGAGTCTAAAAATGGAAAAAGATGGGTTATTTATGCTGCAGAAATTGACGCATCAAAAATACCAGTTGAGTGGTATTCATGGATACATTTTACCCATAACAAAATAGAAAATAATCATGAATTAAAAAAATATGATTGGCAAAAACCCCATCAAGAGAATTTAACTGGCACAGAGTCAGCTTATTATCCAAATAAAAACAAAAATGCTATTCAAAAAAAATATAGGTCTTGGAAAGACTAAATTAAATTTATTTATATATCTTTTTTTTATCATACCCTTTTTTGCGTATTCTGAGCAAAATCAAGAAGGAAGCTATACTAATATAAAAATTTTAGATAAAATTTCCTCAAAAAATATTTTAGTTAAACTTAAAAATGGAGAGCCAAAAAAACATAAAGATCTTCTAATTAAAAGTATGAAGTGTAAAAATTCTGAATTCGATGATAATCCAGAAATTACAGCCTATATTCAAGTTAGTGATCTAACAAATAAAGACAAAGACGATGTGTTTGTTTTTAATGGCTGGATGTTTTCATCAAGCCCGTCTATAACTCCGTTTGATCATCCTGTGTATGATATTTGGTTAGTAAGCTGTTATTAAACTATCTTCTCATTATCAAGCCAACTTACATTAAAATCAGACTCGATAAATTTTTTATGATTTAGAAGTTTTTTGTGTAAAGGAATTGTTGTTGTAATACCCTCAATAACAAACTCATCTAATGATCTATTCATTCTTTGAATAGCTTCTCCTCTATTTCTACCATGACAAATTAGTTTACATATCATACTATCATAATATGGAGTTACTTTATAACCTTGAAATATTGCTCCATCTACTCTTGTCCTAAAACCAGATGGTTGATGACACATGCCGATCGTACCTGGAGATGGCTGAAAATTTTTTTCTGGATCTTCAGCATTTATTCTACATTCAATAGCATGGCCCCTAGGATTTATATCTGATTGTTTAAGAGCTGTTTCACCAGTAAAAGCAATCCATATTTGTTCTTTAATTATGTCTATTCCTGTAACCATTTCAGTAACTGGATGTTCAACTTGAACTCTCGTATTCATTTCCAAAAAGTAAAATTTTCCATCCTCATAAATAAATTCGACTGTACCAGCTCCTTGATAACCAATTTTTTTGACCATATTTACAGTTTTATTAAATAAATCTTTTCTAATTTCGTCGTTTAAAACTGGGCTTGGAGTTTCTTCAATTAATTTTTGATGTCTTCTTTGAACTGAGCAGTCTCTTTCATGTAAATGGATTGTTGCATTTTTTCCAGCTAAAATTTGAACTTCTATATGTCTTGGATTTTGAAAAAATTTTTCAATATAAACTTCGTCATTGCCAAAATATTTTTTTGCCTCTGATTTTGCTGTAGAAAACATTGTCTCAAAATCTTCCTCTTTTTGAACAATTTTCATACCTTTACCTCCACCACCACCAGAGGCTTTAATTAAGACCGGAAAACCAATTTTTTTACACAACTCTTTTGCTGCAGCTACATCTTGAACACCACCATCTGATCCTTCTATAACTGGTAATCCATTTTCTTTTGCAATTTTTTTTGCTTGAATTTTATCTCCCATCATTTCAATATGTTTTGCTGAAGCACCGATAAATTTGATTTTATTTTCTTCAAGTATCTTTGCGAAATTTGCATTTTCAGACAAAAAACCATAACCAGGATGGACTGCTTCAGCATTAGTCAAATCTATAGCTGATAAAAGTGCAGGAATATTTAAATAACTATTAGCCGGTTGATGAGAGCCAATACAAACACTTTCGTCTGCTAATTTAACGTGCATACTTTCCCTATCTACATCAGAATGAACAGCAACAGTTGAGATTCCCCATTCTTTACAGGCTCTTATAATTCTGACTGCAATTTCCCCACGATTTGCAATCAAAATTTTTTTAAACATTATTCTAAAATGATAAGGGTTTGGCCAAACTCAACAGGTTGACCATCAGCTACAAGTATCTTCTTTACTATTCCATCAGAACTTGAGGGCACATGATTCATAGTTTTCATAGCCTCTACAATCATAACAGTGTCACCTTTTTTTATTTTCTTTCCAACCTCTACGAATTTTTTAGCTCCAGGCTCAGGTGCATGATAAGCAGTACCAATTATTGGCGATGTAACCTCAATTCCAGATATATTATTTTGACTTTCTAAATTTTTATTTGAGCTTATTTCTTTAGATAATGTTTGATTTGTTTGATTATTGATTGAAATATTATTTTTTGAGACTTTTATTTTGGTATCTTTTTCAGTGTACTCCAATTCAGTAAGATTAAATTCATCCAAATAATCACTTAACTCTTTTATTATTTTTTTATCTATCTTCATTTTGGATTAGCTTTTGCATTGAAATTATGGCTAAAATATAACCATCAGCATTTAGGCCAAATATCCCACCAGTAACTACGTCACTTATTAAAGATTTTTTTCTAAATTCTTCACGTTTGTAGATATTTGAAATATGTACTTCAATGATAGGTTTTTTAAAAATTTCTAAAGCATCTCTAATTGCAACTGAGGTGTGAGTAAATGCAGCAGCATTAATAATCATCCCATCAAACTTTTCTCTAGCATTTTGTATTAGATTAACCAATTCCCCCTCAACATTTGATTGTGCAAATTCAGTGGAAAGTCCCAATTCTTTTGATTTCGCAATGCATTCTTTTTTAAGTTTGTCAAAAGTAATCGATCCATATTGTGATTGTTCTCTTTCACCTAATAGATTAATATTTGGACCATTAATAATAATTATTTTACTATTCATTCAGCTTTTATATACGATGAAAAAAAAAATAAAAATAAAATTAAATGGAAAATTAAAAACTATCAATAATAAATCAACATTATTCAATATTGTTCAAAAAAACAAAATTCCATTAGCGAAAGTTGCTATTGAATTAAATCAAGAAATAGTGGATAAAAAAAAAATTAAAAATATCAACCTTAAAAATAATGATAAAATAGAAATTGTCCATTTTATTGGAGGTGGTTAAAATTGAAAAAAGATAAATTTATTATTTCTAAGAAAAATTTTAGTTCTAGACTTATTGTTGGAACTGGTAAGTATAAAAGTATGCATGAGTGCGCCAAAGCAATCAAATTATCTGGAGCTGAAATAGTCACAGTTGCTGTTCGAAGAGTAAATATTACCGATAAAAAAAAACCACTATTGATGGATTATATAGATCCTAAAAAAATTACTTACCTTCCAAATACCGCTGGTTGTTTTAATTCAAAAGAAGCATTAAGAACTTTAAGGTTAGCACGAGAGATTGGTGGATGGAAATTGGTAAAGCTTGAAGTTTTAGGTGATAAAAAAAACTTATTTCCAGAAATGATTGAAACACTTAAATCTACGGAAATATTAACTAAAGAAGGTTTTAAAGTTATGGTCTATTGCAATGATGATCCTTTAATGGCAAAAAGATTAGAAAATTCTGGGGCCTGTGCAATTATGCCTTTAGCTGCTCCAATAGGCTCCGGCTTAGGTATAATTAACGAGATTAATATTAAGATAATAAGGAAGCAAACAAAATTACCGTTAATAATTGATGCTGGGCTAGGACAAGCCTCAGATGCAGCTATAGCTATGGAACTAGGATGTGATGGGGTTTTAGTAAACACTGCAATTGCTAAAGCAAAAAAACCATTTCAAATGGCTTTAGCATTTAAAAATGCAGTTATTGCTGGTCGCCAATCTTATTTATCTGGAAGAATAAAAAAAACTCTATACGGAAATCCATCTTCACCAAAGTCAGGAATTATCTAGCTTTCTTATAATATTTTTTTTTTCTAAAAGTTTTCTTTTTAAATTTTTTTTTGTCTTTTAATTCAATAACATTGTTAACTTTTTGCTCTTCAAGATTTTTTAATTTTTCAAAATGTTCAATCAGCTCTATAGTTTTCTTAGATTTATTTTTAATATCAATAATATATTCAGGAATTATTAAACTATTATCAGATATTATATCAATTTTCATTTTATTCTTTTTTTCAAAGTAAGTAAGATCTTCTATAAAATTTTCTTTTAGAAAATCGGAAATTTTTTTACAAACCTTTAAATCTACAAATTTTGCCTTATTTATAACTGCTTTTAATTCAACTAATTTGAGAATTTTTAGTGCAAAAGACTCATCTGTTAGTTTAATATTCCATTTGACTGCACTTTCTCTTAATCTCTGTCGAGACATTTCTAAAAGACCAAAATTCGATATTCTTCCAATTTGAATTCTGGCTCGATCAGATCTACACTTTTCTTTTAGTCTTCTTTCTACTAATCTTCGATTGCCATAACTAAGCATGTCAATAAAATCTATTATGATAAGTCCTGACAAATCTCTTATTTTTATTTGTCTTGCTATTTCATCTGCTGCCTCAAGATTTGTATCTAAAGCAGTGCTTTCCACATTTTTTTGTTTAATTGAACTTCCAGAGTTAATATCAATGGAAACCAAAGCCTCTGTAGGATTAATTACCAAGTAACCACCTGAGTTCAATTTTATTTCACTTTCAAATATTTGATTTAATTTCTGTTCAATTCCCTCTTCAATAAATAAAGGTTTTTTACCTCTGTATTTTTTTATTTTTTTTACATGAGAAGGCATCATCATTTTCATAAAATTTTGAGCTTTTTTATAACCTTCATTACCTTCAATAATTATATTTTTTGTGTTTTCATCATACATATCTCTTAAAGTTCTTTTAATTATTTCACTTTCTTGATGAATTAATGAAGGTGCTATAGAGCTTAAGGCATTTTCCTTAATTTGATTCCAATTATTTATAAGTGTATCTAAATCATGATTAATTTCATTTTTAGTTTTGTTACTTCCTGCGGTTCTTACTATTAGTCCCATTTCTTTTGGGATTTCAATTTCATTTAAAATACTTCTTATTTTTTTTCGATCTGCAGGATTAAAAATTTTTCTCGAAATTCCGCCACCTTTAGGTGTGTTAGGCATTAAAACTATATATTTGCCTGCAATAGAAATAAACGTACTTAAAGCAGCACCTTTTTGACCACGCTCATCTTTTATAACCTGAACTAAAATTACTTGATTGGGCTTTATTACCTCTTGGATTTTGTATCTTTTGAATCTAAATTTACTTTCATATTTTTTTTCTTTTTCATTTTCTGAATTTCCCTTTTCCTCTGGGTCTTTTTTTTCTATTGGATCTTTTTTTTCCAAGGGATCCTCAATTTCTAATTTGCCTTCAGCTAAATTTTCTTCCTCTTTAGCTTCAACTTTTTTTGATAGTTCCTCTCGGACTCTTTCCTCCTCTTGTTTTATTTTTTCTAAATCACTTTGTGGAATTTGATAATAATCAGATTGAATATCGTTGAAGGATAAAAAGCCATGACGCTCCCTCCCAAAATCAACAAACGCAGCTTGCAAAGATGGTTCTATACGACTTACTTTACCTAAATAGATATTATTTTTTATTAGATTATTTTTTATACCTTCATACTCATAATCTTCAATTTTTTCACCTGATTTGAGTACAATTCTAATCTCGTTTGGATGCGAAGCATCGATATATAAATTTTTTTCCATAACATTTTTTTTGATTGATTCATAATTTATTAAAATTTTGTTTGTATTCTTATGCCTTATCTTTAACAAATTCCCTTATATAATGGAAACAAAATGAGCAAAATTTTAAAAAATTTATTTATTGGTTTTATTAGTTTTTCATTAATTTTATCAACAATTGTTTTAGCTATTTTATGGAATTTTTCTAACAATATACCTGATTACAAATTTTTAAAAAATTACAAACCTCCTGTCTCAAGCAAGGTTTATTCTGGGAATGGTGATTTAGTTGCGGATTTTTCAAAAGAGAAGAGAATATTTGTCCCATATGGATCAATTCCCAAAAATGTTATTAATGCGTTCTTATCTGCCGAAGATAAAAATTTTTTTTCTCATCCAGGAGTTGATGCTAAAGGGGTTTTAAGAGCAATTGTAAATAATATTAAAAATGTTCTTACATCTAAAAGACTAGAGGGCGCTTCAACAATTACTCAACAAGTAGCAAAAAACTTTCTTTTAACTAATGAAGTCAGTTTAAACCGGAAAATTAAAGAGGCCATTTTAGCATTTAGAATTGAAAGAGCATTATCGAAAGAAAGAATACTTGAGTTATATCTAAATCAAATTTATCTCGGCAGCGGGGCTTATGGAGTAGCTGCTGCAAGTCTTGAGTATTTTGACAAATCAATAAAAGAATTGAATTATGAAGAAGCTGCTTTATTAGCTGCATTACCCAAGGCACCAAGTAAATACAATCCATATAGAAATATTGAATTAGCAAAATTTAGAAGAGATTTAGTTTTAAAAAATTTATTAGACAATAATTTTATAACAGAAAAAAATTATCAAAATTTTAGGAAAAAAAATATTCAATTAAAAAAAACTAAAAGAGTTTATTTAGAAGATGCTCAATATGTAAGAAAAAATATTATAGAAATTCTATCATATGAAAAAGTTTATAATCAAGGCTTTAATATTAATACTCCAATAAATCTTGAATTACAAAAAATAGCAACAAGCTCTTTAAGAAATGGATTAATCAAATATGATCAACGTAAAGGTTGGCGTGGTCCATTATTAAATAAATCATATTCTAAAAATTGGTCCGTTGGTTTAGATAAATACGTTCTAGAGAATTCAATTGAATGGAAAATTGCAATAATAAAAAAGATTTCTAAATTTTCTTTAGAAATAGAAACAAAAGATAAAGTCAAAGGAATTATAGATTACAACAATATTTCTTGGACTAAAAAAGAATTAGATGACCTTTTTAGAGTGGGAGACATAATCTATGTTAAGA
>CACJYR010000024.1 GCA_902597675.1 uncultured Pelagibacteraceae bacterium
GGTGAAACAACAATTATTACAGATCCAGTATTTTCAAAAAATGCTGGGCCGCTAATTTTTGGACCTAAGAGATTTACCGAACCAGCATTAAAATTAAACGAGATTCCACAAACAGATATTTTTTTACTCACCCATAATCATTATGATCATCAAGATATGATGACAATCCGGAGATTTCCTTTTAAAAATTCTAAAGTTTTACTTCCATTAAAACTTGGTAAATATTTTTACAGAAATGGTTATAGCGATGTGAATGAAATGGACTGGTATGATAAAATTGAAATAAATAAAAATTTAAAAATTACTTTTTTACCTGCTGTGCATTGGTCAAAAAGAAGTCTAACAGATACTAATAAAACTTTATGGGGAAATTTTTTGATCGAATATAAAGATATAAAGTTATTATTTGGTTGTGACACTGGAGTAGGAAATATTTATAAAGATATAGGTAATAAGTATGGTCCAATTGATCTTACATTTATAAATATTGGTGCCTATAATTTTTATCCAATAATGCCTTATAAGGATAAGTCAGTTTATCACACAAATCCAGAAGAAGCTTTAGAGGTTGCAAAAAATTTAAAGAGTAAAAAAGTGATTGGAATGCATTGGGGCACGTTTGTTTTATCCCTAGAACCAATCATGGAGCCACCTGTAAGATTTAAAGCTGGAGCGGAAAAATATGGATTTAAAAAAGACGATGCAATAATTTATAAAATAGGTGAATTTGGATCTTTAAAAAAATTACTTGATTATAATTAATTATCTAAAATTTTCTTTTTAGCTTTTTTAAATTCTTCTTCTGTTAAAACACCATCATTAAGGAGTTGATTTAATTTATTCAATTCATCTGTTAACTTATCATTATTATCAGACAAGTTGTCTTCATGGTCCTGGTCTTCTAAGCTCTCATTGGATTTATTTTCTCTTTTGGCCTCAAAACCTTTCATGATAGCAGTTCCACCCAAGTAAAGGACAAATGCTAAAATTGGTATCGCTAATCCAAAAAAAATTATTTTTTCCACAATTTAATCCTCATCATCTTCTCTCCAATTCTTTTCATACATTAACCAAGCAGCATAAATTACTGAAAATGTTCCAACTATCATACCATAATCAAATCCAGTTTGTTTATCATATAAATACCAACCTAATTGTGTCGCGCCAATTGGTGGAACTGTCAGTATGAGCATGAGAAGTGCAATTCTATAGGGGTATTTAGGTTTTTTCATAACCTATCTTATCAAAAAAAATTTGTTGAATTCAATATTATGCTTGCGATCTTTTGAAACAGTCAATCGTATTTTTTAGCAAGCAAGCGATTGTCATTGGACCAACTCCACCAGGAACAGGCGTGAGTGCTTTGGCATTTTTTGAAACTTCATCAAATGCAACATCACCAACAATACCTTTCTCAGTTTTATTAATTCCAACATCGATCACTATTGTATCTTTTTTAACCCAATCACCTTTAACTAACTCGGGAATACCAACCGCTGCAATTATAATATCAGCTTCTAAACACTCTGCTTTTAAATCTTTTGTTTTAGAGTGTGTTATAGTAACAGTACAATTTTCTTTCAGTAAAAGTTGAGTCATTGGTTTACCATTTAAGTTAGATCGACCAACAACAACTGCTTTTTTACCATTTAAGTTAGGTTCTATTTTTTTAATTAACAAATAACATCCTAATGGTGTGCATGGAACGGAACTCTCATAACCTGATGAAAGATTTCCAACATTCATTGGATGAAATCCATCTACATCTTTTGATGGGTCAATCGCTTCAATAATTTTTTGTTTATCAATATGTTTTGGTAATGGTAATTGAACCAAAATACCTGACACGGAGTTATCTTTATTTAATTCATCTATCTTCTCTAAAATAACTTTTTCTTCAACACTATCTGGATATTTAATCACATCGGATTTAAGTCCAACTTCGTTAGCAGATTTTTCTTTGTTTCGAACGTAAATCTGACTAGGAGTTAAGTCTCCAATCAAAATTACTGTTAACCCTGGAACTTTATTATACCTAATTTTAAGATCAGATACTTCTTTTTTAAGCTGTTCCCTTAATAGTGCTGCTTCTTTTTTTCCATCAATTAAAATCATAAACCCTAGAATATCATTGGTGCGATGTAGAGCTTCATACACATTTCTATAAACCAAATCAATAGCAGTAAAATAATTGGTGAAATGTCTAAGGCTCCCAAATTTGGTAAAAATCGTCTTATTCTTCTTAGAAATGGTTCTGTTAATCTGTAAGTAAAATCTAAAACTGCATAAACAAATCTATTTTGAGTATTCAATACATTAAAAGCAATTAACCAGCTGATGATAACATTGGCAATCACTACATACGAATAAAGTTTTAATAATTGTAAAACTAAATAAAAGATAGCAATCATTTTTTTTCAATATAAATAGAAGAACTTGGAAATGCGAAAGAGGCCTTATTATTTTCAACAATTTGTTTTATTGCAATTGCAAGTTTTTCTTTTACTGAAAGCCATTCGTTCCAACTATCCGATTTTGTGAAACAACGCACATACATGTCTATAGAACTATCTGAAAACTTATCGACCCTAACTGCAATTCCTATATTAGTGTCAAAATCATCACTTTTTTTTATGTGATCTTCAATTTGATCTCTTATATTTTTTAATTGATCAACCGAAGTGTCATATTGGAGAGTAATAATCCAGCTAATTAACCAGTTTGAAGTTTCACTTACATTTACTACAGCATTTTCTGCAAATTGAAAATTTGGAATTATTGCTAATGATTTATCGAATTTTCTGATTGTTGTTGATCGAAAACCAATTTTTTCAACAATACCCTCAATTATTCCATCAACAGAAATCCAATCACCGATTTTAAATCTTTTTTCAACTAATACCAAAATCCCAGAAATTAAATTTTTAAACAAATCTTGAGCACCCAATGCAACTGCTACTCCGAACAAACCTAAACCAGCAATAATTGGTCCAATCTTTATCCCCCATAATTCTAAGACTGCCGCAAGTCCTAATATAAATATTAAAATCTTTAAAGATTTAATAATCCATCCAATGAGTTCTCTTGTTAATAATTTATCAAGACCACTTAAGATATATGAGACTGGTTCTATAATTTGATGAATAACCCAAAAAATTAATATGGTTATTAGAGTTCTATTTATAGTATCGACAATTTCTCTACCTTCCATAGAAAACGTCATGTAATAACTTGCTATAAAAAAACCTAAAACAATTGGTAAAAATCTTGCTGGACCAACTAAAGAATTTACAAAAGTATCATCTAATTTGTTTGTTGTTCTTTTTGAAATTATTTCTAACTTTTTGATTACAAGTTTACTAATTAGACCTCTAAAAATTAAAAAAATTAAAAAAATTCCTAAACCAATTAATATTTGAAAAATATCAACACCTAAAATACCTTTGTTCCATACCGATAGAAATATTTCAGAAAAATTATTAAACAATTCCATAATTAAATTTTATATAACAAAAACTCTTCTTCTCCAGGATTAAAAAGAAATATTTTTTTCCATTTAATTTCATTCAATATAGATGAAGTTTTCTCCCCAATACACGATAAATTAGTATTCATCCATAAGCTTTCAAATTGATGATTTTTGACAAAACTCAAAAAACTTTGAGCACTATTCTGTGAATAAATATAAACCATATCAGGCATGTTCAATTTCAAATCTTTTACAAAACTTTCATTGAATTTTTGATTATGTTTTACTCTATAATTAATCACCCTTTTTATGCCATAGCCCTCTTTCATGAGTTGTTGATCCAAATCAACAGATATGATTTCACCGCTGACATAAAGTAACTTTTTACTTTTTGTCTCGTAAGTTTGTAAAATTAACTCTTTTAAATTAGAAACATTACCCTCTGCAGCTATTGTGTTTTGAAATCCCAAAGATCTAGCCTTTTTTTCAGTAAAATTACCAACACAAAAACATTTGATATTTTTGTCTATGTTATTTTGATCTAAATATTTCACAGCATTAGCACTAGTAAAAATAATTCCTCCGTATTCAGAAAATTTAATTTCCTCATAATTGACCTTTTCAATATTAATCAGTGGGATGTGCGAAACTTGATGACCTAATGATTTAAACTTTAAAATCATTTCTGAACAATCTTCCAGTGGTCTTGTTAATAAAATATGCATATTATTTTTTGTAAGAATTATTTGATTGCATTTTTAAATTTTGCCCAATTTGTTTACCAATCTCTTTAAATTTATCAATCTGGCCAGATTTCTTTTCATAAAATCTTTGAGAGCCATCTATTGAAAAAAGTTCTGCCTCAACTTCAATTGTATCACTTTCTATTTTTGAATAAACGCCTATTGCTGTCTCACAATCTCCCTCTAAAACTTTAAGAACATTTCTCTCAGCATGAGCTCTTTTATAGGTTTCTTCATGATTTACTTTTTTTAAAATTGAAATAATTTCTTTATCTGCTTCACGACATTGGAGAGCAATTATTCCTTGTCCAGCACTTGGTATGATTTCTTGTGCTGAGAAAATTTCAGCTATTTCATTTTCAAGATTTAAATTTTTAATACCTGCATAAGACAAAATTATTGCATCATAATTTCCATCTTTTAGTTTTTTAATTCTAGTATCCACATTACCTCTAATTATTTTGCATGTTAGATCAGATCTTAATTTTTTAATTTGAAATTCCCTTCTAAATGAAGATGTTCCTATAATTGATTTAAGCTTAAGATCATTTAATTTTTTCTTGTTATTTGTTATCAAAATTTCTCTTGGATCATTTCTCTCTAAAAAACAGTCTGTTTTAAGTCCGCTAGTTTCTGTTGCTGGCATATCTTTTAATGCATGTACTGCAATGTCGATACTTTTATTCTCTAACTCTTTTTCAATTTCAGTTGAAAACAATCCTTTGCCACCTATATCAGATAATCTAGTATCTTTAACTTGATCACCTTTTGTTGAAATAGATTTAATTTCAATATCATTTGTATCTAAAGTAGTTTTTTTAATAATTTGTTCTTTAGCTTTTTGAGCATACAACAATGCTAATTTACTACCTCTTGAACCTATGATAATTTTTTTAGTCATAAATAAATTTATTTCTTTCTTGTATTGGAAATGTACAATTATTAAAAACTATTTGTATGAGTAAAAAACCCTTAATTCTTGGAATTGAAACTAGTTGTGATGAAACAGCTGCCTCAGTTATAACTGAGAATGACCAGGGGAAACCTATAATTTTATCAAACATTGTCTCTAGCCAAACTGATGTCCACAAAGAATTTGGAGGTGTAGTTCCAGAGTTAGCGGCCAGATCACATATCGAAAAAATAGATTTAATCGTGAAGAAAGCTTTGGATGAAAGTGGAATAAAAATTAAAGATATTGATGCTGTAGCTTCGACTGCAGGTCCTGGTCTAATCGTTTGTTTGTCAGTAGGCTTAAGCTTTGGGAAAGCTTTTGCCTCTTCAATAAACAAGCCTTTTATAGCTGTAAATCATTTAGAAGGACATGCGTTGAGTCCAAAATTAGTTTCAAACTTAAATTATCCTTACCTCCTGCTATTAATTTCGGGTGGTCATTCACAATATTTAAATGTTCAAGGTCTTGGAAAATATAAAAGACTAGGAACAACTATTGACGATGCACTAGGTGAAGCTTTCGACAAAACTGCAAAACTTTTAGGAATAGAATTTCCTGGAGGACCCCAAATTGAGCTTTGGGCAGAAAAAGGTGATCCAAATTCTTATGATCTACCAAAACCTATCATTAATAAGGGTGGTTGTAATTTGTCATTTGCTGGTCTTAAAACTGCAATCCTGAAGATAAGTAAAACCATTGAAACAGAGCAAGAAAAATTTAATTTGGCAGCTTCTTTTCAAAAAACAATTGAAGAAATATTGAAAAAAAAAACCAAAATTGCTTTTAATGAATTTGAAAAACAAAATGATATACAAGATAAAATTTTTGTTGTTGCGGGTGGTGTAGCAGCAAATAAAAAAATAAGATCTATGTTGATTAACTTATGTAAAGAAAATAATTATCAAAGTGTTTTTCCACCAATTGAAATATGTGGGGACAATGCTGCAATGATAGCAATGGTAGGATTGGAAAAGTATAAATTAAAACTTTTTAATAAACTAGATCATCCAGCAAAACCAAGATGGCCCTTAGATGAAAATGCATTATTTTTAAAAGGTGCTGGGGTTAAACTTTAATGCAATATTGGTTACTTAAGTCAGAACCTGACGTTTGGTCAATTGATCAACAAAAAAAAGCTGGTATTAAAGGTGCTCCTTGGGATGGAGTAAGAAATTATCAAGCTGCCAAAAATTTAAAATCAATGAGAGAAGGAGATCAATGTTTTTTCTATCATTCGAACATAGGAAAGGAAATTGTTGGTATTGTTGAAGTTATAAAGGAAGCATATTTAGACAAGACAGATAAATCTGGTCGATTTGTTGCTGTTACAGTAAAGTTTCTAAAAAAATTAAATAAGCCAGTAAGTCTTGAGGATATTAAGAAAAACAAGCAATTAAGCCATTTATCACTTATTAAACAAAGCAGACTATCAGTAATGCCAATAGATTCTAAAAGCTGGAAAATTTTAAATAACATGGGTAAGATTTAAAAATAACATTTATGCCTAAAAAGAAGAAAAAATCTAAATCAAGAAAAAAAACCTCAAAAAGAAAGAAGGTTAAAAAAAGAAAAAAAATTCTTAAAAGAAAAAAAAAGATTAGAAGTAAGATTAAAAAAGTTAAAATTAATAACGAAGGCTCAACTCAAGAACTAATTTTTAAACCAAAACCAGAGTGGGTGAAAAGTGGTTTAATTAATAAATCTCAATATCAGAATAAATATACTGACTCTATTAAAAACAATAATGCTTTTTGGAAAAAAGAAGGAAAAAGGATTACATGGATAAAACCATATAAAAAAATTAAAGATGTGAAGTATAGTAAAGATGAAGTTAAAATAAAATGGTTTGAAGATGGAACTTTAAATGCCTCTGCTAATTGTATTGATCGACATTTAAAAGATAAAAAAGATAAAACAGCTATAATTTGGGTAGGTGATGATCCTAAGGATACTCAAAAAATTTCTTATAAACAACTTCATCAAAAAGTTTCAAAAGCAGCTAATGGTCTAAAAAAATTAGGGATACAAAAAGGAGACAGAGTAACAATATATTTAACGATGATACCCGAGCTCGCTGTTTTGATGTTAGCTTGTGCAAGAATAGGAGCCATACATTCTATAATATTTGGAGGGTTTTCAGCAGAGTCTATTTCTGGAAGAGTAAATGATTGTAAATCAGAATACATTATAACAGCTGATGAGGGTGTTAGAGGTGGAAAAACAATTCCATTAAAAGCAACAACCGATGAAGCATTAAGTAATTGTCCTGATGTTAAAAAATGTATTGTTGTCAAAAGAACAGGAAACTATGTTTATTGGGATGACGACAGAGATGTTTGGTATCATGATCTAATTAAAGATGTACCAAGTCATTGTGAACCTGAGGAAATGAATGCTGAAGATCCTTTATTTATTCTTTATACGTCTGGATCTACAGGTAAACCGAAAGGTGTACTACATACAACGGGCGGTTACATGGTTTATGCTTCCATGACTCATCAATACATATTTAACTATAAGCCTAAAGATATTTATTGGTGTACTGCAGACATAGGTTGGGTAACAGGTCATAGTTATATTATTTATGGACCCTTATCTAACGGAGCTACTACAATAATGTTTGAGGGAGTACCAAATTATCCGGACAGCTCAAGATGGTGGCAGATTGTTGATAAATATAAAGTTAATACTTTTTATACTGCTCCAACAGCTATCAGAGCCCTTATGCGAGAGGGTGATGATCCAGTAAATAAAACATCTCGAAAATCCCTAAAATTATTGGGTACAGTCGGAGAGCCTATAAATCCAGAGGCTTGGATGTGGTATTACAAAACAGTTGGAAACTCAAAGTGTCCAATCGTAGATACCTGGTGGCAAACAGAGACAGGCGGAATTTTAATTGCACCTCAAACAGGAGCTATACCTTTAAAACCTGGATCAGCAACAAAACCTTTTTATGGAATTAAACCTGTTCTTGTCGATAAAGATGGAAAAGAAATTAAAGGTGCAGGAGAAGGGAGACTTTGTATAGCTCAGTCTTGGCCAGGCCAAATGCGAACTGTTTATGGCGATCATCAAAGATTTATTGATACTTACTTTTCTCAATTTGATGGAAAATATTTTACTGGGGATGGGTGCAGACGAGACAAGGATGGATATTATTGGATCACTGGACGAGTAGATGACGTAATTATTGTATCAGGACACAACTTGGGTACTGCTGAAATTGAAAGTGCTTTTGTTGCTCATCCTAAAGTTGCTGAGGCCGCTGTCGTTGGTTATCCACATGACATTAAAGGAAATGGACTATATTGTTACGTAACTCTAAATGCAGGTGAGACTGAAACTGGAGATCTTGAAAGAGAACTAAAATTATGGGTTAGAAAACAAATAGGTCCATTAGCAACTCCTGACTTGATTCACTTTACTCCAGGGCTTCCAAAAACAAGATCTGGAAAAATTATGAGAAGAATTCTTAGAAAGATTGCAGCAAATGAACATGGTCAATTAGGTGACACTACTACTTTAGCTGATCCAAGTGTTGTTGATAGTTTAGTTGACAATAGAAAAAATACTTAGAAACCTAATCTTTCTTTAAATTCCTTTTTAACAACATCCCATTTGAGAATGACTGAATTTAAAACTATTTTACGATCTAAAGTTTTTAGCTCCTCAGCAATTGGAGCCCACTTATATAAAGATAATGCACTAGGATTAAAAGGGAGATCACTATGATAAGTATCCCAATTCATTTTCTCAAATCTTTCATCAAAATTTTTTTTGGTGTTTTCGATAATATCTAAAGGCATTTTGTTTGAAATTTCATCATCTAGAATTTTAAAAAAAATTTCTTTAGCCTTATTGGTATCTTCATAGTTTGTAGTTGCTTTTAAATAAGAGAAGGTAAAAAACGTAAGATCTTGCAAAGCCACAGCATAGATATTCCACTTAGCTAAATTAACTGACTTCATAAATTCATCATTTTCAAAATGAAGAACATACCTAGTGCCCATCCTGGTCTTTAAATAACCATACAAAGTAACTTGTGACACCCAAGCTGATTTTGTTTGAATAAAATCCTCTAATTCATCTAATGACTTTATTTTTTTTTTAGGGATAAATGCTTTAAAAAGGGCAAATAGATAGATCTTGAAGTCCCTCAAGGTAAGATCTTTCCAGGTAAGTTTATATTTTCCCATAAAATAAGCTATTTTTGATAGTTATAACCCATAAATCGGACTAATTTGAGCAATTTTAACACTTTAAATCTCTTCGATAATGGTTATGGTTTTTGCCAGTTATAACTAAAAAGAGAGAGGTATAAATGTCAAAACAAGAACAACACTGGGAAAAATCCAGAGGTTTGCTATTCATGACATTAGCAATCTGGTTTGTATTCTCAATTGGCATCTTCTTATTCGGGGCTGAAATGAATGAAGTTACGGGACCATTTGGTTATCCGTTAACTTATTGGTTCACTTGTCAAGGTTCTCTTGGTGCTTTCGTAATCCTAATTTTCTGGTTTGCGAACAGGCAGGAGAAAATTGATGAAGAGTTCGGCTTCTCAGAAAGAGGGGATGACTAAATGATGAAAGGTAATTTTATAGACAATTTACCTAAGGTTTATGGAATCTATACAGGTGGTTTTTTAGCTTTCATAATCATTATGTCAATTGCCGAGCAGATGGGTATGACTGCGAAAACAATCGGAATTTGTTTCGTTGCTTTCACAGTAGCCATTTATGCTATAATTGGTTATCTATCACGTACAGCTCAAGCTGATGCTTATTACGTAGCTGGAAGACAAGTGCCAACTGTATTCAACGGAATGGCAACTGCAGCAGACTGGATGTCTGGTGCATCATTCGTTGCAATGGCAGGAGGTATTTACTTCAAAGGTTACGGATATATGGCACTACTTGTAGGTTGGACTGGTGGATATGTATTAGTTGCATCTTTATTAGCACCTTACTTAAGAAAATTTGGTTGTTACACAGTTCCAGATTTTATTGGTACAAGATATGGTGGTAATTTAAGTAGATTCATGGCGGTAGTAGTTTTAACTGTCGCATCATTTACTTATGTGACTGCACAAATTAACGCTACAGGTACTATTGCATCTGTTGCACTTGATATTCCATTCCAATACGCAGTTTACGTTGGATTAGTAAGTATCTTACTATGTTCAATGTTAGGTGGTATGAGAGGAGTAACTTGGACACAGGTTGCGCAATATATTGTACTAATCATAGCTTACTTATTACCAGTATTCTGGATCAGTAACAAAATGGGTGCGGGTTTCTTCCCACACTTTATGTTAGCTGATGAAGTATCAAGAATTGCTGAATTAGAAGCTCAGTTTGGTTTTGTGAAAAACTCTGCTGAAAATCTAAAAGAGGTGCCAAAAGGTTTGGCTGGTATAACTAAAGCTCACTCAGCAGTGAATGCAACGCCTTGGGCGTTTATTTCATTAGCACTAGCGATGATGATGGGAACAGCTTCATTGCCTCACGTGATGATGAGATATTTCACTACTCCAAGTGTAAAAGCAGCTAGAAAATCAGTAGGTTGGTCTTTATTCTTTATCTTCCTACTTTATTCTTCTGCTCCAATGTTAGCGACACTATCTAAGTTGTCATTGATTGATCCAACATTACCAACAGGTATTATTGGTAAATCAATTACAGAAGTCCAAGCGATAGATTGGTATCAAAACTGGAACCAAGCAAACTTAATGTTTGTAAGCGACTTTAACGGTAATGGAACTCTTGAATTAAATGAGTTTTTCATGGGTGGTAAAGCCGTTGTGTTAGCAACTCCGGAAATAGCCGGATTACCATACGTAATCTCAGGTCTAGTTGCTGCTGGAGGTATGGCTGCTGCCATGTCAACAGCTGATGGTTTGATTCTAGCAATTGCAAACGCAATCTCACACGATGTTTATTATAAAATCATCGATCCAAAAGCTGAGACTGCTAAGAGACTAGTTGTTGCAAGGGTACTACTTGTAGTAATTGGTTTTGCTGGAGCAACTATTGCGGCTCTTGAGATTCAAGGTATCTTAGGTTCAGTCATCTGGGCTTTTGACTTTGCGATGTCAGGATTATTCTTCCCACTTGTACTCGGTGTATGGTGGAAGAGAGCTAACAAAGAAGGTGCTGTAGCTGGTATGTTCTTAGGATTAGTTTCTGGTGCTGCTTACCTAGTTTGGGTAAGAACAGGTGGAAGTGGATTCCTAGGTATTACACAGTTAACATTTGGTATCTTTGGTTCAGCTGTCAGCTTAGTAGCTATGGTTGTTGTAAGTCTAATGACTTCAGCACCAAATGCTGCAACGCAGAAAATGGTTGATGAGGTTCGAATACCATCAGGTAAATCGATCCTTGGCAAACAACACTAAATAATTATTTTAAGGGGCGATTAATTTCGCCCCTTTTAATTCAAGTCTTTTTCCAATATAAATTCTTAAATGTCGGCTAATTTTCACCCAATGGTGTACATCATTGATTACATACTTGGGGTAATCATGTGGACATTAATTGGTAGAGTTGCAATGAATATTTTCCAAAAAGAAGACTCTAAATTTTTTTTCATGAAAGTATTCGTAAAATTTACCAATCCATTACTGCGTATTTTTAAACCGATTACACCCGAATTTATTATTCAACCGATAGTTCCGCTATATGTTGCTTGGTTTTTCTTTATGATAAGATTTTATTTAATGCCATGGATTTTGGGATATTCTGTCATGGGAATGTTATCTTTTCCTTTGGAAAGTGAAATTTCTAGACAAATTTATCAATTTTTTAATTCAATTAAATTTTAAAAATTGGTACTAGTAATTTAGTTATCAATGAAAAAAATACAAATATCACCGTCAATCTTATCTGCTGATTTTAGTCAATTAGGGAACGAAATAAAACGTTTGGAAGACGCTGGGGCCGATATGATTCATGTAGATGTGATGGATGGGCATTTTGTTCCAAATTTAACCATCGGACCTCCAGTTATAAAAGCATTAAAAAAACAATCATCAATGATATTTGATGTCCATTTAATGATTTCTCCAGTACACAAATATATCGATGCATATTCTGATGCAGGTGCAGATATTATTACTATTCATCCAGAAGCTACAGACGATCTAAGTTCATCAATTTCAAAGATAAAACAGTTAAATAAAAAGGTCGGAGTATCTTTAAATCCTGAAACTAAAGTTAATGTAATTAGAGAACACTTGAACGAAATTGACTTAGTTTTAATAATGAGTGTTAACCCAGGTTTTGGTGGTCAAAAATTTATGCCAGAAGTTTTAGTAAAAATTAAAGAGCTTAAGGAAATACAGAAAACTTATAATCTCAATTTTGATATTGAAATTGATGGAGGTATCAATTTTGACAATTCAAAAGAGGCAATAG
>CACJYR010000025.1 GCA_902597675.1 uncultured Pelagibacteraceae bacterium
TAGTTACAGATTGTTTCATAAGATTTCGCGGTTGCTTCAATTCCTTTTTGTTTGATTTCATTTTTATGAATACCATTTGAAATAATTAACGAGTCATAATTTAAAAGATTTGCACCTTTAATATCAGTATTTAAATTATCACCAACAGAAAGAATTTTTTTACCTTTGTTATTAATAGATAAATTATAAACCTCAGGATATGGCTTACCAAAATATACTACCTTGCCACCCATTTTTTCAAAAACCATGGCAACTGAACCTGCACAAAGCTCTCTTTTATCACCTCTATCCACAATTAAGTCAGGATTAGTACAAACCATTTCTTTATCTAAATTTTTTTCAAATAAATCTTTATAATAATTCAAATCTTTATCAAATTTTTCAAATAACCCTGTGCACAATATATACTCTCCATCATCAATTTTGTCTGACTTCATTTTTGCAAAGTCATTAAACAAATCAAAATCACGTGGTGGTCCAACATGAAAAAATTTTTTGGTGGATAAATTTTTTTTAAGATAATTTAATGATGCTTGGCCCGATGTAAAAACATGATCTCTAATTTCTTTTTCCATGCCCATTTTTTCTAAAAAGGATTTAACAACATCATTAGGTCTTGGAGCATTAGTGAGTAGAATGTATTCTTTGCCTTTTTTAGTGATTTCTTTCAAAACGTTGATTGCTTCTTTGTGAAGGTTTATTCCATTATGAATAACACCCCATAAATCGATATAAAAAAGCTGATAATTATCAACGATAGAGCAAAAACCATCTTTGTCTAAATTTTTAGTCATCAAAATAATCTATAACCCAAAAAATCCACAATTTCCTACCTTTTTTAATAAACTAAATATCAAGTATATCTTGAAATAGTATTACCAATCTCTATATGAACTCCATATTTATATAGGAGAATATATGAAATTTAGACCGTTACATGACAGAGTTTTAATTGAAGTTTTAGATAGCAGCGAAAAAACTGCTGGAGGAATAATCATACCAGATACTGCACAAGAGAAGCCTCAAGAAGGAAAAGTTGTTGCTATTGGTGGTGGTGCAAAAACTGAAGATGGAAAAAAAATTCCAATGGATGTTAAAGTTGGAGACAAAGTTTTATTTGGCAAATGGTCAGGAACTGAAGTCAAAATTGATGGTAAAGAATATAGCATAATGAAAGAGTCAGACATTATGGGTATTTCAAGTAAATAATATAAGTTAAAGGAGAAAGTATAATGGCAAAAGTTGTTAAATTTGACGCTGAAGCAAGATCAGCAATGATAAGAGGGGTAAATATCTTAGCTGATACTGTTAAGGTAACTTTAGGTCCTAAGGGCAGAAACGTTGTGATGGACAAATCTTATGGTGCTCCAAGAATTACCAAAGATGGTGTTTCAGTTGCAAAAGAAATTGACCTTGAAGATAAGTTTGAAAATATGGGTGCTCAAATGGTTAAAGAAGTTGCTAGCAAGACAAATGATGAAGCTGGTGATGGAACAACAACTGCAACTATTTTAGCACAAGCAATTGTTAAAGAAGGTGTAAAATATGTTACAGCTGGAATGAACCCAATGGATGTAAAAAGAGGTATTGATGCAGCAGTAGATGTTGTAAAGCAAAACTTAGTTTCTTCAGCCAAAAAAGTAAAAGATAGTGATGAAATTGCTCAAGTAGGAACTATTTCTGCAAATGGTGATAAAGAAATCGGAAGTATGATTTCTAAAGCAATGCAAAAAGTTGGTAATGAAGGTGTCATTACAGTTGAGGAAAATAAAGGAATTGAAACGGAACTTGATGTTGTTGAGGGTATGCAGTTTGATAGAGGATATTTATCTCCATACTTTATTACGAATAGTGATAAAATGACGACAGAATTAGATAATCCTTTTATTCTTTTACATGAGAAGAAATTAACAAATCTACAACCAATGGTTCCACTTTTAGAAGCTGTGGTACAAGCTGGTAGACCATTAATGATTATATCTGAGGATGTTGAAGGCGAAGCTTTAGCAACTTTAGTTGTAAACAAGTTAAGAGGTGGTTTAAAAGTTGTAGCTGTAAAAGCTCCAGGTTTTGGTGATAGAAGAAAAGCTATGCTTGAGGATATTGCAATTTTAACAGGTGGTAGTGTAATTTCTGAAGATTTAGGAATTAAACTTGAAAATGTTAAATTAGATGATCTTGGATCATGTAAAAAAGTTAAAGTTGATAAAGATAATAGTACTATCGTAAATGGTAGTGGTAAAAAATCTGATATCGAGGCTAGATGTTCTTCAATCAAACAACAAATTGATGAAACAACATCTGATTACGATAAAGAAAAACTTCAAGAAAGATTAGCTAAACTAGCTGGTGGTGTTGCTGTAATTAAAGTTGGTGGCGCTACAGAAGTTGAAGTTAAAGAAAGAAAAGACAGAGTTGAAGATGCACTTAACGCAACAAGAGCTGCCGTTGAAGAAGGTATTGTAACAGGTGGTGGATGTGCTTTGTTATATGCTGCTCAAGAGCTTGAAAAAGTAAAAGCCAAAGGCGAGGATCAAAAAGCTGGTGTTGATTTAGTGAGAAGAGCATTAGAGGCTCCTATAAGACAAATTACTAAAAATGCTGGAGTAGATGGTTCAGTTGTAGTTGGTAAGTTGTTAGAACAGAATAAAAAAACTCACGGCTATGATGCACAAAATGAAGAATATTGTGATATGTTTGCTAAAGGTATTATTGATCCAGTTAAAGTTGTTAGAACTGCACTTCAAGATGCAGCATCAATTTCTGGATTATTAGTAACAACAGAAGCAATGATAGCTGACAAGCCAGAAGAAAAAGATGCGGCTCCTGCTGGAATGCCTGGTGGAATGGGCGGCATGGGTGGCATGGGAGGAATGGGCGGCATGGGAATGTGACCCAAAAACTCCTAATCAAGATTCTAAAAGGGCAGTTTTTACTGCCCTTTTTTTTTACTTAAAATTAAGATGGAGAAAAAATTAAAATTTCATGTGAATTTTTTATGTGTTTATTCCCCTTTTCAATCCTGTTTTTTCCAATTCTAGTCTCACCTTGACCCATTGTGTATTGCCATGTTGGATATAACTTTTTAAAACCTTTGTAATATTTTCTTATCGTCGGGCAATCGTTATAAGATAGTATAAATCCACCCTTATGTTTTTTTAACATGTCTCTTAACCTCTCATGTGGAAAATCCCTATGGTGAACAGGTATATTTCTCATAGGGTAAACTCCTTTAAACATTTTAGAGTCAGGCCCAATGAAATAGGGTGGATCACAATACAAGAAGTCGTTTTTATGTTTTTTTAAAACTTTTTCAAAATCTCCTTGACTCACAGATAATTTTCCAGGTTTAAAATTTTTAATTTTTTCCAACATTTTTTGATATTTTTTTTTGTTTAAATAAATTTCTGATGTCCAGCCCATAAAGCCTGGACCATAAGATAAGTTGAAATTATAAACATAATAAACTGCTAGGGTTAAAGGGTCTAATTTAATCTCTTTTTTCCAAACTTTATTTAAGATTTTTCTTATTCTTTCAAATTCTTTAAAAGAGGGTTTTAACTTACTAAGTTTTTTATAAAGTGCATCTGGTTTTTTAATTTGAAAATTCCAATAATTACAAAGAATATCAAAAATATCATAACCAACTACATTGAGTCCTAAAAATTTACTCATTGCTATCTCAACAGACCCTCCGCCAAAAAAAGGAGATACTACTTTTTTGACATGATTTGGTAACAATTCAAAAACGTGTCCTACTGCTAGAGATTTTCCTCCAGCATATCTGATTGTAGATAAAGCAACTCTTTTATATTTGTTTCGACTTTTAGTATTTTTACTTTTAATAGATTTTAAAAAAACCTTTTTTTTATTTTTAAAAGCCATTTGAAGATTTTGCATATTTATTGATATATAATATTTTGTTAATGATATAAACTCAGGAATATGTCTAAAAGATATAGTGGAAAATCGTTTAAAGACTCTAGTGTCAAAAAAAAACCTAAATTAAATTTTAAAGAAAAAAGAAAACTTAAACGCGAAAAGCGAAAAAAATAAAAATTAAAAAAAAATCCTTAATTTATTCAAGCCTAGTGTAGTTTTTTTTAAGTTTTCAAAAGTGTTTAAATATGTATAAGAACCCAGATTTATGAATAATACTATAAGAAACATCACCATAATTGCCCATGTTGATCATGGAAAGACAACCCTAATTGATAATCTAATGAAACAAAGTGGTTCATTTAGAGAAAATGAGGTTGTGGATGAAAGGCTGATGGACTCTGGTGAATTAGAAAAAGAGAGAGGAATTACAATATTAGCTAAACCTGCATCGATTAATTGGAAAGATTCTAGAATAAATATAATTGATACCCCCGGCCACAGAGATTTCGCTGCTGAAGTTGAAAGAGTGCTTAGTATGGCTGATGGAGCATTATTACTAATAGACTCTGCTGAAGGTGTGATGCCTCAAACAAAATTTGTTTTAGCAAAAGCATTAAAACAAGGTTTAAAGCCAATTGTGGTTATAAATAAATTAGATAAATCAGATCAAAGAGCTAATGAAGTTCTAGATGAAACATTTGACTTATTTGTAAGTTTAGATGCTAATGAAGAACAACTAGATTTTCCAGTATTATATGCAAGTGGAAGATCTGGATGGGCTGATCATGAAGTTGATGGTCCAAGAGAGAATCTTAATCCACTTTTAAATAAAATTATAGAGCATGTTAAACCAGCTGAATTAGATAAAGCAAAACCTTTTGCTATGCTTTCTACACTTCTTTATGCTGATAGTTTCTTAGGAAGAAGTTTAGTAGGTCGAATTTCGCAAGGAACAGCAAAAGCTAATCAAGCAATTAAGGCAATCAACTTAAATGGAGAGAAAGTTGATGAAGGTCGATTAACTAAAATTTTTAGATACGAGGGAACTAAAAAAGTTCCAATTGAGGTTGGTGAAGCTGGAGATATTGTAGTTGTTGCCGGTTTAGAAAAAGCTAACGTTGCAGATACTATTTGTGATCTTGAAGTTAACGAGCCAATAGAAGCCACTCCTATAGATCCCCCAACTATGTCAATTACCATCACTGTAAATACATCGCCTTTGGCTGGTACAGAAGGTAAAAAACTAACAAGCACACAGATTAGAGATCGATTAGTTCAAGAGGCACAAAATAATGTTGGAATTACATTTACTGAAAATGAAGGAAATGACTCTTTTGTGGTTAGTGGACGTGGTGAATTAATGTTGGAAATTTTACTCACTCAAATGAGAAGAGAAGGTTTTGAAATGACAGTGAGCCCTCCAAAAGTTCTCTATAAAAAAGATGCAAATGGAAACAAACTTGAGCCAATAGAAGAAATTACTATGGATCTAGATGAAGAGCATTCATCAAAAATAATTGATTCAATGAATAGAAGAAAAGGTAAATTAATAGAGTTAAAAGACACTGGTAAAAATAAAAAGAGGCTTATATTTCATGCACCAACAAGAGGTTTGATGGGATATACAAGTAGATTTTTAACGCTGACAAAGGGAAATGGAGTCATCAATAGAATTTTTCATGAATATGGTCCATTTGAAGGTGAAATGGAGGGCAGAAGAAATGGTGCTCTAATTTCTATGGAACAAGGAAAGGCAGTTGCTTTTGCGATCTTTAATTTACAGGCAAGAGGAGAAATGTTTGTAACTCATAACGATCCTGTTTATCCAGGAATGATTGTGGGGCTATCACCTAAGCCTGGAGATATGATTATTAATGTTATGAAGGGTAAAAAATTAACCAATATGAGAACGCAAGGTACTGATGAAAATGTTGTCTTAACTCCTGTAAGAAAAATGTCGATAGCTGAACAATTAAGTATGTTAAATACTGATGAGGCTTTAGAAATTACTCCAGAGTCTTGTAGATTAAGAAAAGCTATTCTTGATCCTAATGAAAGAAAAAGAAGTGAAAAGTCTGGCGCTGCTGCCTAATCAAAAATTTTATCAACTAAAAATAAACCTAGTGCAACGCACGGACCAATACCAAAAGCGAATAAAAGAGTTCCAACCCCCACTATTCCACCTAAATACCAACCAATACTTACAACAGAAATTTCTAAAAAAGCTCTAACGGCTGCCACTGGTAAGTTAGTTACTTTTTGTAAACCAATCATTAATCCATCTCTTGGTCCTGCACCAAGATTAGACACTAAATAAATGCCACCACCTATTCCAACCATCAATACAGAAATTACTGCTAGGATTAATTGATTAAGATAATTAGACGGGGTTGGTACAAACTTAATACAAAGATCAATCATAAAGGCTATAATTAAGGCATTAAATATTGTACCCATTCCTGGTTTTTGGCCTAGAGGTATCCACAAAATTAAAACAGCAATACTTATTAAAAGAGTAATTGTTCCAATACTTAAATTAACATTTAAGGAAATACCTTGAGCTAAAACACTCCACGGAGAAGCGCCTGTAAAGGAAACAATTAATAATCCTTCACCAAGACCAAACAACGTCAGACCAAAGCATAAAAAAAAGAAAGTAGAAAATTTTGGTTTAAAATTATATGGCTTGTCAGAACTCCAATTAACTTTTGGTATTTTCTTTATTTTTAAAAACATCTTAATAAGTTATTTCTATTATAGATAAAGTCCATTAATGTAATTGCCAAATGAAAAAATTTATAGCCATTTTATTTGTTGTAATTTTTCCAGTTATTTCCATGGCACATATGGGTCACTACAATAAA
>CACJYR010000026.1 GCA_902597675.1 uncultured Pelagibacteraceae bacterium
TCAGGTCTTATATCTTTTGATGAATAAATAATTTGATTTTTTACTTCATTAGTTGGTATTGAAATAACTGATTTAACACCCATTGTATTTTGAACAGTCACTGCTGTAAGAGCGGTCATTGCATAAGAGCCAAGACTAGTGACAGTTTTAATATCTGCCTGTATACCAGCCCCACCAGATGAATCTGATCCAGCAATTATCAAAATTTTAGACTTTAATCTCAATTTATTTAAATTCTTTTGAAATTATTTTTATACATTTTTTAAGCAAAATTTTATTTTCACTCTCACCCATTATTCTTATCTTTGGTTCAGTACCTGATTTTCTTACAAGAATTCTACCTTGGTTTTTAATTAATTTTTTTGCAATTTTAATGGATCTTTTAACAGAGTGATTTTTAAGTATTTTATCATCTTTTATTTTTATATTTTCTAAAATTTGTGGAATTTTTTTAAAGACATTAAAAAAATCACTAGCTTTAGTTTTTCTGTTCATTGATTTAATAATCTCTAAAGCTACAAGCACACCATCGCCAGTTGTTGCAAATTTTCCTAAAATAATATGACCCGATTGTTCTCCTCCTAAATTGAATTTTTTCTTTTGCATTAATTCCTTAACATATCTGTCCCCAACATTAGCTCTTAAAAATTTAATATTTTTTTCCTTTAAAAATTTTTCTAAACCATAGTTTGACATTAAGGTCCCTACAACGCCTCCTTTGAGAATTTTTCTCTTTTTCCATTGTAAAGCTAATGCAGCGATAATTTGATCACCATCAATTATAGATCCTTTTTCATCACACATTATTATTCTGTCAGCATCTCCATCTAAAGATATGCCCAAATCTGCTTTGAATTTTTTAACATTTCTTTGAAGTTTTTCTGGAAAAGTTGAACCACAATTTTTATTAATATTAAACCCATTTGGTTTATTACCTATAATTTTTAATTTTGCTCCAAGTGATCTGATTAATTTTGGTGCAGATTTATATCCAGCTCCATTTGCACAATCAAGAACTACTCTCAAATTATTTAATTTAAAGTTTCTCGATAACTTTTTTTTACAAATTTTAATATATTCATCAGTTCCAGTCTCTAATCTTTTAACCCTTCCTAATTTTTTTGGATTTGATAAGTGTTTTTGAACTTTGCTATCTATTAAATTTTCAATTTTTTTTTGAATTTTATCAGATAGTTTTAATCCATCAGGACCAAATAACTTTAAACCATTGTCATAAAATAAATTGTGTGAAGCAGTGATCATAATACCAAGATTTGCGTTCATTGATTTTGTCAACATTGCAAGGCCATTAGTCGGCAATGGACCCAGTGTATAAACGTGCATTCCTGCAGAAGCTAAACCAGAGACTAGTGCAGGTTCTAATGCGTATCCCGAAAGTCTAGTATCTTTAGCAATAATTGCTGTTTGTTTTCTTTTTTTTAAATTTGTGAAATATTTTCCTGCTGCTAATCCAAACTTAAAGAACATATCTCCATTAATGTTCCCACTATTTACCTGCCCTCTAATTCCATCAGTACCAAAATACTTCATTAATTATTTATTAGTGCTTTGAAAACTTTTACAGCTTGATTAACTTCGTTGACATCATGAACTCTCAACATTTGTACACCCTGTAACATTGCAAAAATACTGCTACTTATTGTTCCTCCAATTCTTAAAGAGCTATCATTATTTCCAGATAAATCTTTTATAAATCTTTTTCTAGAAATACCAAGCAGTATAGGCAAACCCAAAGAATGGTAAATTGATATATTTTTAATTATTGTCATATTATGTTTCAAATTTTTTCCAAAACCTATACCAGGGTCTAAGAATATATTATTATGATTAATTCCATTTTGGCGTAAATTATTTAATTTTTCCTCAAAAAAATCGTAAATATCTAATAATACATTTTTATATTTTGGATTTTTTTGCATTACGTCAGGATTACCAAGTGAGTGTTGGAGTACGAAAGGTATATTATACTTTTTTAAAATCTTAATTGAGTTTTTATCAAAATTAAGACCAGAAACATCATTAATTAATTTTACTCCTAGTTGGATTCCTTTTTCCATGATTTCTGATTTTCTAGTATCTAGAGATATAAAATTTTTTTTATCAATTAATTTTAAAATATTTTTGAGTCTATTCCATTCTATTGTTGATTTAACAGCTTTAGATCCAGGTTTAGTGGACTCTGCTCCAATATCAACAAGGTTTGCGCCAGAATTTAAAAGAAAATTTAATTGTTTTTTGGCTGATGCATAATTAAAAAATTTTCCACCATCTGAAAAACTGTCTGGCGTAATATTTAAAATACCCATTATTTGAGGAATATTTTGAAAATTTAAATTTTTAATATTTTTTTTTTTTGTAATTAATTTTAGATCTTTTTTTACTTTTGTCTTTAAATTTACATGTAATTTATTCACTTCATTTAAAGAAATTAATTTTTTTGAATTTCTTGTTATTATTTCTATTTTGTCAAAAGAAATTTCAGGATTATTATGAAGTGGTAATGTCTTTTTTTCCTTAACTAATAATTTAGATTTTGCACCATAATAGAAATTACACACTCTAGTGTAATGTCTAGACATTCAGTCTAATGAACAATTTTTGGTTTTAGGCCTAGAGCACCCATTGCTGACCCTTTGTCATCTTCTACTTTTAAGTCTTGTTTGTCTGCTGGGTATATATTTTTATTTATTATATTTTCAATTTCTTCACCAGTTAATGTCTCATAAGTCATAAGAGCTTTAGCAATTTTATGTAAATCCTCAACTTTTTCAGTCAAAATTTTCTTTGCAGTATTATAACCCTCATCTATAAGCTTTCTGATTTCTTTGTCTATTTTTTGTGCTACTTCCTCAGAGACTGACTGTGTTTGTGTTACTGATCTTCCTAAAAAAACCTCTTCTTGATTTTCGCCATATTCAACGGGTCCCATTTCTTCGCTCATTCCATACTTAGTTACCATGGCTCTAGCAAGTTGCGTAGCTTGATTTATATCTGATCCACTACCTCCACCTGCTCCTGTTGATATATTATCTTTTCCAAAAATTACTTCTTCAGCAACTCTTCCACCAAAACAAACTGCCAACCTTGCTTTTAAATATTTTATAGAATGACCATGTTTATCTCTTTCTGGCAAATTCATAACCATACCTAATGCTCTGCCTCTAGGAATTATAGTTGCTTTATGTATAGGATCATAACTTGGCATGTTGAAAGATACCAACGCATGACCTCCTTCATGATAAGCTGTTAATTTTTTTTCATCTTCTGTCATCACCATCGAACGTCTCTCAGCTCCCATCATTACTTTATCTTTTGCTTCCTCAAACTCATTTAGTGTAACAATTCTCTTATTTTTTCTAGCAGCCAATAAAGCCGACTCATTTACTAAATTAGCTAGATCCGCACCAGAAAAACCAGGTGTGCCTCTCGCAATAGTTCTTAAATTAACATCCGGTGCCATTTTTATTTTTTTAACATGAACCTTTAAAATTTTTTCTCGTCCAATTATGTCAGGATTGGATACAACTACTTGTCTATCAAATCTACCTGGTCTTAATAAAGCGGGATCTAAAACATCTGGTCTGTTTGTTGCAGCAATAATTATCACTCCTTCATTAGTATCAAAACCATCCATCTCAACTAAAAGCTGATTAAGAGTTTGTTCTCGTTCATCATTACCACCACCTAAACCAGCACCCCTACTTCTTCCAACAGCATCAATTTCATCTATGAAAATTATACAAGGGGAATTTTTTTTTCCTTGTTCAAACATATCTCTTACTCTAGAAGCACCAACTCCTACAAACATTTCAACGAAATCTGAACCTGAGATCGTAAAAAATGGTACTCCAGCCTCACCTGCTATCGCTCTAGCTAATAAAGTTTTACCAGTGCCTGGTGGACCGACCAATAAAGCACCTCTAGGTATTTTTCCTCCAAGTCTACTAAATTTTCTTGGGTCTTTTAAAAATTCTACAATTTCTTCAACTTCTTCCTTTGCTTCTTCTACACCTGCAACGTCATTAAATGTAACTTTACCCTTAAGTTCATTCATCATTTTTGCTTTGGATCTTCCAAAACCCATAGCTCCACCTTTACCACCTTGCATTTGTCTCATGAAAAAAATCCAAACAGCAATTAATAACAACATAGGAAACCATGAAAGCAGAACACCAAATAATGATGGCATTTTTTCTTCAATAGGTGCAGCTGAAATACTCACTCCTTTTTCAGAAAGTTTTTCAATTAAATTTGGATCGTTAGGAGAATAAGTTGTAAATGAGTTTCCATTTGAATACACACCTTTGATATTGTTACCTTGAATTTCTACTTTTAACACTTCTCCATTTTCAACAGATGTCAAGAATTCTGAGAATATAACCTTGTCCCCACCTCTAATATTTGTTTGGGGATTTTTAAACATATTATAAAGACCAATAGTCAAAAAAACTATGATAGCCCACATTGCAATGTTTTTCATATTCATAAGCTTAAAATAAGAATTATTATCAATTTAACAAGTGGCATTTTGTGTAAAGTGGCATTATTTTAGGGCTCTTTAGAGATAATTATTGATTGATTGACCTTTTCAATAATACAACCACCTAATGTAGCTCTATTCAATCGATTATTTTCAACTTCCCGGATAATTTTTTCTAATTTTTTTCCTCTTACAGAATAATATTTTTCACCAATTAACTTTAATGATTCTGAAAAAGCTCTAAAAATAACCTCTTGGGGTTGAAGAAAAAAATCACTATTGATGACTAATCTTTTTTTATTATTTAAAAAAGATGTATTTTCTCGTAAATTTTTATCAACATAAAACTCAATTACTTTGTTAGCATATTTTAAATTTTTAATCGTTTTTTTTAATTTATTTTTATCTAAACCATCTCTTTCAAGATTTTTCATTAATTTTCTTACCCGAACTCTTTGATATTTTTCATCATAGTTTGTTGGATCTTCTACATAAAAATTAAAAACTTTTTTTGAAATAAAAATTAAATCCTCTTTTTTTATATCAATTAAAGGTCTTAATATGTTCTTTTTTTTTATTGTTGTCTTTATATCTAGAGATGTGAGACCTTTTATTCCACTACCCCTCAGAAGTCTTATAAAAAAATTTTCAATTAAATCATCCTCGTGATGCCCCATTAAAATATCTTTGATTTTTAATTGATTACATTTCTTGAAAAGTATTTCGTATCTTTTTGTCCTAGCAATTGACTGGATCCTTTTCTTGGGTTTCTTTCCTTTCAAAGTTAATATTTCTGATTTTATAAAGTTTCTTTTAAGCAAATTTAAAACTAGTTTAGCCTCTTTTGTAGACTCAGGTCTAAGTTTATGGTCGATAATATAAAACTTTGATTTTAAATTTTTTTTAATTGCATAAATTTTAGATAAAAAAGCTAAAGCAAGACTATCTGGACCACCTGAGACCGCAACTGCAAAACTTTCATCTAAATTTAAAGAGATCTCAAATTTTTTATAAATCTTATTTATTCTTTTATTATTTAAGTTATCTCTTAAAAGTTTAGGAATTTTGCTTGTTGCATTCGAATTTCTGAGACTCATATTTAGCTTTTTGTATCACAGATTGGTTTGCCTCTGGATATTGTTCTTCAACACCATTGATCATTTTGCAACCTTGATCTTTTTCTCCAATTTGCACCATTGATACACCAAGCTTTAATAAGTTTATAGGTGCTTTTTCACCTTTGGGGTATCTTTGATAACCTTCTAAATATGCTGAGGCTGCATCCGTATACAATTGTCGTATCCTAAAAGTTTCTGCATACCAATATTGAGCATTCCCAGCCAAATTATGTTCAGGATTTGTGTCAACGAACTCTCTGAATGCTCTTTCAGCAGTTGAATAATCACCAACTTTTAAAAAGCTTGTAGCAAACTGATATTGTTTATCTGGAGTCTCATTTGGAAGAATTTTTTCTTCAGCTTGAAAAGTTTCAGTTACTACTAAAGCTGTTGAATCTACAGAATTTGTTTTTTGTGATGTTTCATTGGTCGCTGTATCTTTATATGATATCGATCCCAAATCTTGAGGTTGAGAACTTCCAGGTAAAACTTCTAACTGCTCATTATTTGTTTTTTTTGTTAATTTATTTATAGTTGCATCAGAAGACACAACACTTTCTAAGTCTTGAAATCTTATTTGATTATCTGCTTGCACTTTTGACATTCTGCTGGATAGTTTGTCTAACTTAAAATTTATTTCCTCAAACTTATTTGTAAGTTCCTGAAATTGATTTTCAATTTCTGAAAGTTTTAATAAATGTCTTGTAAGAACATCCTCTGAATTATTATCTAAATTTGAATTTAAATTTACA
>CACJYR010000027.1 GCA_902597675.1 uncultured Pelagibacteraceae bacterium
AACTTTTCAAATGAAATTTCATTTTGATCTCCATGACGTTGAATTTCTATATAAAATTTATCTCCATATTTTTGTTTAAGTTTAGAGTATAATTTTTCAATTTCTGAAAATTTTCCTTTATTGAATAATTGACCGACTAACCCATTTATTGTTCCTGAAAAAATGGCAACTCCATCATAATTCTTTAACAATTCCTCAAAATTTAAATGTGGATCGGAGGTTCCATCGTTATTAAGATATGATAATGAGGATAATTCAATTATTCTTTTATATCCAATTTCATCTAATGCAAATAGTGGTAATAAACCAATAGTATCATCTAATTTAAAATTGATCTGAGTACCAATAATTGGTTGAGTTCCAACTTTAGATATTTTTTCAGCAAATTCTAAGGCACCACATAAATTCGATGTATCACATAAAGCTAGAGATCTAATTTTTTTTTCTTTAGATATTTCTTTTAAGTCATCAATTTTTATTGCTCCTTCACATATTGAAAATTGAGAGTGTATTTTTAGATGATTAAAGTTTTGAATTTGAGACTCAGCCATTAATGGTTTGTATATTACCATCAACTATTTCCAATAAGCAATCCGACTTATTAGCAAAAAATCTATTATGAGTTGCAAATATTATTATTCTATCAGGCTTTATTTGCTTTTTTAAAAGCTCAAAAATTCCTTTTGCAGTTTCAATATCTAAACTTCCAGTTGGCTCATCTGCAAGTATAATTTGTGGATTGTTTATCAAAGCTCTAGCAATCGATACCCTTTGTTTCTCACCCCCAGATAATTGTGAGGGGTAATGATTTAATCTTTTTGCTAGACCAACTTTTTTGAGCATTATTTTTGATATATTTAAAGCGTCCTCTTTATTTTTACCGCTTGCTAAACTAGCTAAGGTTAAGTTTTCTATTGCTGTGAAATCAGACAGAAGATTATCTTGTTGATAGATTATCCCAATTTTATTAGCTCTTAATAAATCATTTTTTTGAGAATTATTTGGATCAATCTTTTTATTATCAATAACTATAGATCCTGAGCTAGGTCGATCTATTAATGACAATAAATTTAATAAAGTTGATTTACCTGAGCCTGAAGGTCCCATTAGAGAGTAAATTTTTCCAGACTTAAATTTATATGAAATTTTTTTCAAAACATTTATTCTTTTTAGACTTAAAAAACTTTTATTAATGTTTGATAGCTGAATTAAATTACTCATATTTTAATGCTTTGATTGGATCTAGTTTGGCCGCCTTCATAGCTGGGAATATAGATACAATTATTGTTATAAAAATTGAACATAATGAAATAATAAAAATAGAAGAAGAGTTAATTTCAGATGGCATTGTGCTTAGAAAATATATTTCCTCAGGAAATAAACTTATATTAAAAACATCGCTAAGGAATTTTCTAACATTTTCAACATACATAGAAAATGTAACCCCTAAAATTATTCCAAACAACGTAGCAGTTGTACCTATTATTACCCCAACTAAAAAAAATATCTTTATAATAGATTTATTCAATACACCAATAGATTTTAAAATAGCAATATCTCTAGTTTTATTTTTTACCAATATTGTCAAGCCTGAAATAATATTAAAAGCAGCAACAATAATTATGAGAGATAATATAATAAACATCACATTTCGTTCTACTTTTAAAGCTGAGAATAAAGAACTGTTAGCATCAGCCCAACTATACACAAAATCATTAGGGAATATTTTTTGAACAATCTCTTTTTGATTTTCAATATTTTGTGGATCCTTTAAATAAACCTCTAACTTTTTGTCATTTTTTGAGAGATTCATAAATTCATCAAGAGTATCAATATTAATAAATGCTACATTGTTATCGAAATCTGCTAAGCCACTTTCAAACAATGAAACAATAGTAAAAGATTTTTTCTTTGGAATACTGCCAATAATTGTATCTACACCTGATGATGACATTATTGATACATCATCACCGAGCTTAAGATTCAATGTGAAACTTAACTCTTTCCCTAAAGAAATGTAGTTACCTGTTAAGTTACTTTTATTCCCAACAAATGTTTTATCTTTTATTATTTTAAGTTTAGGAAAATCTTTTCTTGAATAACCTCGCAAAATAATACCTTTGGAGGTGTCTTTTTTAATAATTATTGCTTCTCCTGAGTTGCTTAATATCATTTCACTCGCGATAAGATCGAGATTAGTATTCTTTAATTTATCAATTTGAATTTGATTTTCATAAGTATCAACAGTTATATGAGCATTAAAGCCAACTATCTTATTTATTAATTCGGATCTAAATCCATTCATTACTGACATAACAATAATTAGGACTGCAACACCTAGGCTTATTCCAATAAATGAAAAGATAGATATAACATTTAAAAAGCCATCTTTTTTTCTAGCTTTTAAAAATCTAAATGTAATTTCTTTTTCTAAAGTTGAAATCAATTGTGAGCTTTTTGTTTATTAATAATCTTAATAATTTCTTTTAAATAACAACAATTATATTCACAGCCATTTATTTCTTTAAATTCAAATAAATCACCTTCAGTTTGTTTTCCAATAATTATTTGATATGGAGCCCCAATTAAATTCATTTTTTTTATTTTTGAGGATAAGTTTTCATCAGTATCATCAATAATCGCATCGATATTATTTTGATTTAACTCAAGACTTATTTTGTTTGCTTTATCGAGTGCAGATGTATCATTTTTATTAATCATAGGAATTATTGCAATATCATATGGTGCAACAGAAATTGGCCATTTCATGATTTCATTTTTTTCATCATATTTTGCCTCTATAATTGCTCCTACTAACCTTGAAACTCCTATTCCGTAAGATCCCATTTTAACGTAGTCTTTTTTTCCTCCAGGTAAATCGACTGCTGCATCCATTGGTTTGGAGTATTTATCTCCAAAATAAAAAATATGACCAACTTCTATACCTTTTGTTTTCAATCTATTTTTCTCTGAAACTTTTTCATTAAACTCATCTTCTTTAAATTTATCATCAGTAACTGAGTAAAATTTTTCATATTGATTTCTCAATTCAAGTAGGGATTTAACATCAAGTTTTGTTCCTTCAAAATTCAAGTCAAATATTCTTTTATCTGCATAAATTTTACTCTCTCCAGTTTCTGCTAGAATAATAAATTCATGAGATAGATTTCCACCAATTGGTCCTGTATCGGCAGCCATTGGAATTGCTGTAAGATCTAATCTTTTAAAAGTTTTTAAATAAGATAAGAAAAATTTATTATAAGAAAACAATGCATCTTCATCTGTAACATCAAAAGAATATGCATCCTTCATGTAGAATTCCCGACATCGCATAATTCCAAATCTTGGTCTGATTTCATCTCTAAATTTCCATTGAATATGATAAAGAAGTTGAGGTAATGATTTATATGATTTTAGGGAAGATCTAAAAATATCAGTTACTAATTCCTCGTTTGTTGGTCCGTAAAGCATTTCTCGATCTTGACGATCTTTTATTCGTAACATTTCCTCACCATAATCCTCATAACGTCCACTCTCTTTCCAAATCTCGCTGGATTGTATTGTAGGCATTAGTATTTCTTGTGCACCTATTTTGTTTTGTTCTTCTCTCACAATTCTTTCAATTTTTTTCATTACTTTAAAACCAAGAGGCAACCAAGAGTATATGCCTGCTGAAGATTGTTTTATCATTCCAACTCTTAACATTAGCTGGTGAGACTTTATTTTTGCTTCTGAGGGGTTATTTTTTAAAATAGGAATAAAAGATTTAGAAATATGCATGTTAAATGATTATATTTCTTAAATTTAAATATTCAAATTTCATTAATAAATAAATGGCTGTGAATATAATTGTTGTTATTCCAGTACAATAAAGGAATTTTTTTAACATTTTAGGATTTTCTGGTGAACCCGGATCTTCACCATCTACTTTAACTTTTTTTTTCCTTTCAACATCTATTGGTAAAATTGCAAAAAAAACAATCCACCATATAATAATGTAGATTATAGCTAAGCCAGTTGGACTCATTAAATCCTTACTAAATTAATATTAGTATATGGTCTTTTTCCTGTTTTTTCTTTTGTAAATTTTCTGCAAGCAATTTTAAGAGCATCTATTAAATTACTTTCTTGCTGTTTGCTTCCAAGTTTAAAGGATCTTGTTGTTTTTTCAATTTCGTCCTCTAACCCATAAAGAAATTCATCTTTTTCATAAATGGGTAAACCTCTAAATGTTGTAACAGGGTTATTATGGATATTTCCTTTAGGTGTTATTAATATAGTGACTTCCAAATATCCATTGCTACTTAAATTTTTTCTATCTTTGATTGATTGAGAATCCTCTTCTACACTCACATTTCCATCTAGGTACAATCTTCCGCTAGGTGCTTTATCATATACCTCAGGTGCTTCACCGGGGTATAGCTTCACTATATCACCATTTTCAACTTGAACTGGATGAGGTACTTGCATCTCTTTAGCAAAATTTATGTGTTCTATCATGTGTCTGTGCTCTCCATGGACAGGAATTACACATTTTGGTTTAACCCATTGATACATATCTTTTAGATCCTCACGATTTGGATGTCCAGAGACGTGTATAAATTCTGTTTCTTCTGAGATAACCTCAATTCCATCTTTGACTAATTGATTGTGTAATTTATAGAGTTTTTTCTCATTTCCTGGAATTATCTTTGATGAGAAGATTACTGCATCACCTTTTTCAATAAAAACATCAGGATGTGTGTAATTTGATATCCTCATCATTGCACCCATTGGTTCACCTTGGCTTCCTGTGCACAGATAAACTATTTTTTCTCTAGCAAAATTTTTAGCCTCTCTTGGATCAATTGGATCAATCGTATTTTGTAAATATCCACATTGTCTGGCTGCTTTATAAATTCTATGCATAGATCTTCCAACTAGTGAAATTTGTCTTCCAGTTTGTTCAGCACAATAAAAAGCTGTCTCCATTCTAGCAACGTTTGAAGCAAAAGATGTCACAATAATTCTTTTTTTTAATCGACCCATTATATTTAATAAATTTTTTCTTACATCTAACTCTGAGCCTGATCTGCCAGCACTAAAAACATTTGTAGAATCACAAATCATTGCTAATACACCTTCATCACCTATTTCTTTTAATCTTTTCGCATTTATTTCGTCACCTATTAGGGGATTTGGGTCGACTTTCCAGTCACCAGTATGTAAAACCACACCTGCGGGAGTTTTAATTCTTAATCCATTGGGTTCTAAAATAGAATGGGTCAAAGTAATGTACTCGATTTCAAAATCTTCCAATAGCACATTTCCATTTAACTCGACTATCTGTAAATCCTTTGTTATGTCGATGTGTTTTTCTTTAAATTTTTCCTTAATTAATACAGCGGTAAACGGAGTTGCGAAAATCTTACATTTTAATTTTGGCCATAAGTGAGCAATTGCTCCAATATGATCTTCGTGTGCGTGTGTTAATATTATTCCTAATAAATTTTCTTTTCTTTCAACAATAAATCCAGGATCTGGATATATAAGATCAATGCCTGGTATTGTATCATCTGCAAAAGTTACTCCAATATCTACCATTATCCATTTATGATTTCCAGGCTCACCATAGCCAAAAAGATTCATGTTCATTCCAATTTCACCTGAACCTCCTAGTGGACAAAATAATAATTCTTTTTTCATTTATTTAATTAACTTAGTAATTTTAATTAATCCTTTAATTGTGATATCTTTATTTTGTATTACACGAGTCTTTAAAGATTTTCTAAACAAATCAGAGTAACCACCAGTAATTACAAGTTTGAAAGATTTTCTAGTTTCTTTCTTAATCAAATTAATAATATTGTCAATTAGTCCTATATAACCCCAAAAAAAACCTGAACGGACTGCTGAAATTGTATTGTTGCCAACTATATTTCTTATCTTCTTTAAATCTATTTGTGGTATCAATGAGGCTTTGTCAGACAAAGTATCAAGCGATATTTTAACTCCAGGGGCTATTATGCCACCTCTATAATATTTTTTTTCAACTACATCAAATGTGGTGGCAGTACCAAAATCTAAAATTATAAAATTATCTTTACCATTTTGTAGACTAATTGCATTAGCTAAACGATCTGAACCAGCCTGTTTATAATTAACTTTGATTTTAATTAATGAACTCAAATTAAGATTTTTAATTTCATAACATCTAATTTTAGTTTTTTTATGAAAATATTTTTTAATCAAATTAAAAGATTTTGGTACT
>CACJYR010000028.1 GCA_902597675.1 uncultured Pelagibacteraceae bacterium
TGATGTTTTGAACATTTTTTTCAAAAGATTTTTCTTCATCTTCACCAATTTCTTTTGATTTTAAAAGTTTTTTAAGTTCCTCATTTGCATCTCTTCGGATATTTCGAATAGAAATTTTACATTTTTCACCCATAGATTTAATCAATTTTTTTAATTCATTTCTTCTCTCTTCATTAAGTTCTGGCACTGGTAGTCGAATTAATTGACCATCAATTTGTGGATTTAGTCCTAATTCAGATTTTTTTATAGCTGCATCAACTAAAGGAATATTATTCTGATCCCAAACCTGAACATTTATCATTCTCGGTTCTGGTGTTGTTATACTGCCAATTTGATTAATTGGCATTTGTTGTCCATAAACATCCACCCTGACAATATCTAACATTGCTGCATTTGCTCTTCCGGTTCTGAGTGAGGATAATTCTTTAGTAAATGCTTCTATAGATTTGTCCATTTTGAGGCTATGTGATTTTTCATCAAACATTTATTCCCCTATTTTAATTCTGCTAAACTCCTTGATCTTTAAATCATTAATAGCAAGTTCTTTTAAAACATCTTGAACTTTTTTTTTTGGTTCCATAACCCAAGCTTGGGTTAAAAGAGCATTTTCCTCTTTAAATTTATTCATTTTACCTAAACTGATTTTTTTCGCAATCTCTTCAGGTTTTCCTGAATTTTTAAGTTCTTCAGTTACTAATTCCTGCTCTTTTTCTATAATGGCTTTATCAATTAATTTAGATTCTAGAGCTAAAGGATTTGATGCTGCTATATGCATAGATAATTGTTTACCAAATGTTTTTACAGCGTCAGAATTATCTTTGGTTTCCAATGAGACAATCACAGCTAATTTAGCCAAATTATCTTTCACTATAGTATGTAAATATTGATAATTTATTGAGGAAGAGTTTGAAATTGTTTTTGTTTTACCAATTGTGATTTTTTCTCCAATCTTAGCAATTAAAGCAACTAAATTTTCCTCAACAGTAATATCATTTTTCATTTTAGATTTTTTTAATTTTTCAACATCTGAATTTTTTTGATTGTTTATTTCACTCAATTCTTTTACAAAATTTACAAAATCATCATTTTTAGCAACAAAATCTGTCTCACAATTTACCTCAATAATTGATGTCTTATTTTGATCTCCACTAACTGCAACAACTCCTTCTTTTGCATCTCTTGACATTTTTTTAGAGGCTTTTGAAATTCCTTTTACTCTTAAAATTTCAACCGCTTTATCTAAATTACCTCCAGATTCTTTAATTGCTAAATTACAATCTTTAAATCCTGCACCTGTTGCCTCTCTAAGTTTTTTTACTTTTTCTATATCGCTCATTTAATTCAGTTTTTCAGGCTTTTTTTTTGAGAATTTTTTTTCCAGTTTTTCCCGGTCTGTTTCAGCCACAGTTTTAGATTTATCAACTTTTTCTTTTTTCTCAGTATCTTTTTTTGTTTCAACAGCTGGTGCAGCTTTTTTAGCACCTACGATTGTTTCTTTAATAAGATTGCAATATAGATCTATCGATCTTCTAGCGTCATCATTACCAGGTATTGGAAAATCAATTCCATCAGGATTTGAGTTACTATCTAATATTGCAATTATTGGAATTCCTAATTTTACTGACTCTTGAATTGCAAGTGACTCGTAATTTGTATCTATAATAAATACTAAATCAGGAACTTTTTTCATCTCAGCAATTCCTCCAAGTGATCTTTGTAATTTATCTTTTTTTACACTCATTTTTAAAAGCTCTTTTTTTGTGAACCCTCTATTTTCAGCAACTAAATCTATCTCTAATTTTTTTAGTTTTTTAATAGAATTTGAAATGGTACCCCAATTTGTGAGCATCCCACCTAACCATCTATAATTAACAAAATATTGTTCTGTTTCTTTCGCTACTTCTGCAATTGCCTCGGAAGCTTGTTTTTTAGTTGATACAAACAAGATTTTTCCATTGTTTGAAATAGTTTCGTAAACTTTTTCTAAAGCAATTTTAGTTAATTCTAAAGTTTGAGTAAGGTCGATAATGTGAATACTATCTCTTTTCCCAAATATATATTTCTTCATTTTTGGATTCCATCTTAAAGTCTTGTGACCAAGATGAACTCCTGCTTCTAATAATTGTTGAATAGTAACGTTTGGTATCTTCATATTTTTTCCCGGTTAAGCCACCACAGTTATTTCCAATTAAGGACCGGAGGTTTAAAACCAACAAACTGTGTGCGTGTTAATTTAAAATTGAAGATTATTTACAAAGAAATTTTGAATTAGACAAGTCTTAATTATCCAATTATTGCTGAAATTTCCTTATTTCTTAAAATATTTATTGTTTTTCTGTCAATATTTCTCTTATTTTTTAGGTGAAACTTTAAATCATTTTTATTGTCACTAATATTAATCTTTATCAATGTGTTTCCTTGTTTAGGCAAATATTTTGATATCTCATCTAGTTCTTTTGTCGATTTTAAATTAAATGTTACTTCTTGAATTGGTCTGTTTAACAAATCTTTTAAAGAAACAATTTTTTGAACATTTAATCTTTTAAATCTATTTTCTGAGTCTGATAAAGATTTAAACAAAGTCAAAATAAAAGAATTTCCCTCTTTTAAAATTTCTCGATTTAATTCCAATGTATCTGAAAAAATAAACAACTCAAAAACACTAGATAAATCAGTTAGTTTTAAAACAGCGTAAGGATTACCTTTTGCAGTTTTTCTCTCTTGTATTTTAAGGAGTGTTGCAGCCACATTTGACTCTTTTAGATCATCTTGGCTATTAAATTTTTGATAATCATATATATTATAATCATCAAAAACATCTTTAAACTGATTTAATGGATGATCTGAAATAAAAAAACCAACCGCTTCAAACTCTTTGGATAATCTTTCCTCAAACTCCCAGTCATCAATATTATTAGTTAACTCTTCTTCTTCGTTAGTATTTTCACCAAATAAATCTATTTGATTAGCAGATTTATTTTCAAAAATGTTTTTTGATTTTGTAATAAAATTGGGAATGGAATTAAATAAAGATTGTCGATTAATATTTAGATTGTCAAAGGCGCCTGCTTTAACGAGTCCTTCTAATTGTAATTTGTTAATATCTTTTGGACTTACACGATTTAAAAAGTCTTTAATTGATTTAAATGGTCCTTTGCTTATTCTTTCTTGAACTATGTTAGAGACAGCTTCATACCCCACAGCTTTAATACCACCTAAAGCATAATAAAATTTCCCATTTTCGGCTCTAAAATCTGCGAAACATTGATTTATATCAGGTCTAACAATTTCAATATTCAATCTTTTAAGCTCTTCATAAAATTCACTAAGTTTATTTTGATTAGATATATCCATAGTCATCGAGGCAGCAATAAATTCTGTTGAATAATAAGTTTTCAAATATGCTGTTTGATAAGATATAATCGCATATGCAGCAGCATGACTTTTATTAAATCCATATTCCGCAAATGGTTCTATTTTTAAAAAAATCCCAGCTGCCACGTCTTTGCTAATTCCATTCTTAACAGCCCCTGCAATAAAATTTTGTTTTTGTTTTTCAAGCTCAGATCTTTTTTTCTTTCCCATCGCTCTTCTTAAAATGTCTGCCTGACCAGCAGTAAAACCTGACAATTTTTGTGCAATTTGCATTACTTGTTCTTGATATATAATTACCCCGTAGGTTGGTTTTAAAATATCTTCTAATAAAGGGTGTAGATAATCTGGCTCTTGCTTCCCATGCTTACAATCATTATAAGTGGGGATATTGCTCATTGGACCTGGTCTATACAAAGCAACTAATGCAATTATGTCTTCAATATGATTAGGTTTCATATGAGTTAATGCTTCTCTCATTCCAGAACTTTCAATTTGAAATAACCCAACTGTATTACCTGAAGATAACATTTCAAAAACTTTCTTATCTTCATAATTAATATTCTCAATATTAAAATCTTTCTCTTTTTTTTTTATTAATTTTTGAGTTTTATTAATAACTGTTAATGTTTTTAATCCTAAAAAATCGAATTTAATTAATCCAGCATCCTCAGCGGAGTACATATCAAATTGAGTGGAAGGAAGTAATAGATCTGTCGATGCATCTTTATATAAAGGAACAACTTCCTGTAGTTTTCTATCAGCTATGACAACACCTGCTGCATGAGTTGCAACATTTCTGTTCAATCCCTCCAACTTTAAAGAGAGTTCTGTAAGTTTTTTTACTCTTGGATCATCTTTAATTAATTTTTGAAGTCTTGGCTCTCCAGCAATACATTCTGTTAAATTTTGAGGTCTTGATGGATCAAAAGGTATCATTTTAGATATACTATCAACAAAACCATAGGATAATCCTAATACTCTTCCAACATCTCTAATAACCATTCTAGCTTTTAATTTTCCAAAAGTAATTATATGAGCAACACTTTCCTTATACTTTTTAGTTAAATATTTAAAAACTAGGTCTCTTTTCTCCTCACAAAAATCTATATCAAAGTCTGGCATTGAAATACGATCAGGATTTAAAAATCTTTCGAAAATAAGATTAAATTTTATTGGGTCAACATCTGTAATTAAAAGACACCATGCCACTAAAGAGCCTGCACCAGATCCCCTTCCAGGCCCCACTGGGATATCATTTTTTTTTGCCCATATAATATAATCAGAAACAATTAAGA
>CACJYR010000029.1 GCA_902597675.1 uncultured Pelagibacteraceae bacterium
TTTTAAATTTTTCTAATGATTTTATCAATTCTTCTCTATTGACTAATTCACTACTTTGTTTTGATGCCCAAGCCCCAATTCTACTTTCATAAGCTCTAGAATTAAAATAATTATCAGCTACCTCATCTTCTACTTTGCTCAAAGTGCCTACAATTCTAATTTGCCTAAGCAAACTTTTCCAATGAAAACACATCGTTGCATTAGGGTTTTCTTTGATTTCGTTTCCTTTCTGACTATTAAGATTAGTATAAAAGACAAATCCATTTTTATCATAACCTTTAAGTAACACCATCCTTACTGATGGAACACCTTGTTTTGTTGCAGTTCCTAGAGCTAAAGCATTTGGATCATTAATTTCATTCTTTTTTGCCTCTTCGTACCAACTTTCAAATAATTTAAAAGGATCATCTAAATCTTGAAAGCATTTATTAAGCCCTAATGAGTTTTTTTCATTCATAATTTTAACAAAATAATCTATACAATATAAATAATGTCATTTAATACTTTTGGAAAGGTTTTTCGTTTCACCACGTGGGGAGAGTCTCATGGTCCTGCAATTGGCTGTATAATTGATGGTTGTCCACCACTTATAAACCTTAATGAACGAGATATTCAGATAGAACTTAACAAAAGAAAACCTGGTCAATCTAAATTTACAACTCAAAGAAAAGAGAGTGATAAAGTAGAGATTCTTTCAGGAGTCTTTGAAGGCAAAACAACTGGAACTCCAATCTCTTTGATCATTTATAACGAAGATATGCGCTCAAAAGATTATAATGAGATTAAAGACAAATTCAGACCAGGTCATGCTGATTACACTTACTTTAAAAAATATGGCATTAGAGATTATAGAGGTGGTGGAAGATCGTCAGCAAGAGAAACTGCATCAAGAGTTGCGGCAGGAGCTGTAGCAAAAAAAGTTTTAGAAAAAAAATTAGGTAAAAAATTTAAAATATCTGGTGCAGTTACACAACTTGGTATTCTTGGATGCGATACAAACAAGTGGGATGATAAGATAATTTATAAAAATCCATTTTTTTGTCCTGATAAATCTATGCTTAAAATATGGGAAAAATATCTTTTGAGTATTAGAAAGGCAGGTTCATCTTGTGGCGCTATAATCGAAATTAGAGCTAATGGTATTCCGGCAGGACTGGGGGCACCAATTTACTCAAAATTAGACTCTGATATTGCATCTGCAATGATGAGTATTAACGCTGTAAAAGGTGTTAATATTGGTTCTGGAATGAATTCTGCTCAATTATCTGGAGAAGAAAATTCAGATGAAATTTCAAAATCAAAAAATAAATTAAAGTTCAACTCAAATAATGCAGGTGGAATTCTGGGTGGCATCTCTTCTGGTCAACAAATAGTTGTTTCATTTGCTGTTAAGCCTACATCATCAATTTTAAAGAGTAGAAAAACAATTAACAAATTTGGAAAAAATACTAGTATATCTGTTAAGGGAAGACATGATCCGTGTGTTGGAATTAGAGCAGTTCCAGTGGGTGAGGCTATGTTATCATGCGTTTTACTCGATCATTATTTATTGAATAAAGCTCAATGTGGATAATTACTTTATTTTTGTTTTTGTAAAACAATATTTGAATTTAATACATCTAAAATTTGCTCTTCAATAGAAATGCTATCTAAATTTGCAAGTTTATACATGTTTTCAGGTCTGTCTTGATCAATAAAAATATCTGGAAGTTTCATTGACCTAAATTTCAAATTTGTGTCCATTAATCCTTTTTTTGATAAAAAATCAATTACATGAGAACCAAACCCACCAATCGATCCCTCCTCAATAGTTACAATTGCCTCATGTGTTGTTGCTAATTGCCATATCAAATTTTCATCCAATGGCTTAGCAAATCTTGCATCCACTATTGTAATATTAACACCTTTTTTTTTTAAATTTTCTGATGCCTTTAAACTTTCACTTAATCTCGCACCAAAGTTAATCAAAGCTAACTTTTTTCCCTCCTGAATAATTCTTGATTTACCAATTTCTATCTTTTCATTAATTGACGGCAATATTGATCCAATACCAGTCCCTCTTGGATATCTGAATGCGCAGGGTCTATCATTAATTTCTGTAGAGGTGTTAATCATTCTAACCAATTCAGCCTCATCGCTTGCAGCCATCACAATAAAATTTGGTAGTGTTGCTAAATAAGTCGTATCAAAACTACCCGCATGTGTAGGTCCATCAGCTCCAACTAATCCTGCTCTATCTATTGCAAATCTTACTGGTAAACTCTGTATTGCAACATCGTGAACGACTTGATCATATGCTCTTTGAAGAAATGTTGAATAAATTGCTGCATAAGGTTTATAATTCTCAGTCGCCAAGCCGGCTGCAAACGTAACAGCGTGTTGTTCAGCAATACCAACATCATAAGTTCTATCTGGAAATTCTTTTCTAAAATTGCTCAATCCGGTTCCATCTGGCATTGCTGCTGTTATTGCAACAATTTTACTATCTCTTTTTGCGTGTTGTATAAGAGTATCAGCAAAAACTTTGGTGTATGACGGTATTTTGCTAGAACTTTTTTCCTGTTCTCCAGTCTTTACATTAAATTTGGATACACCATGGTAATGATCTTTCGCTTCTTCAGCAAAAGAATAGCCTTTTCCTTTTTTTGTTTTTATATGAATTAATATTGGACCCTGATGTTTTGAGTCCCTTGCATTTCTTAAAATTGGAATCAATGAAGAAAGGTCATGGCCATCGATAGGACCAATATAATAGAATCCTAGTGAACTAAATAAAGTTCCACCAGTTACAGCTGATCTTAATAAATCCTCAGCTTTGCCCGCTTTTGCACTAAATCTTTTTGAAAATGCTGATGTAATCAATTTTATAGTTTCTCTTAAACTAAAATATATTTTACCAGAAAAAATTTTAGCTAAATATGTTCCCATTGCTCCAACAGGCCTTGCAATTGACATGTCATTATCATTTAATATCACAATCATTTTGGTCTTTGAGGCACCTGCATTATTCATGGCTTCATAAGCCATACCTGCACTTATTGCACCATCACCAATCACTGCTATAACATTTTCTGATTTTTTTGATAATTTATTTGCTTCTGCAATTCCCAAAGCTGATGAAATTGAGGTGGAGCTATGAGCAGCTCCAAAAGGGTCATATTCACTCTCCAAACGCTTCGTAAATCCTGAGAGACCCCCTCCTTGCCGAAGTGTTCTTATTTTATCTTTTCTTCCTGTTAAAATTTTATGTGGATAACATTGGTGTCCTACATCCCAAATTAATTTATCACTTGGTGTATTGAAAATATAATGTAATGCTACACTTAATTCTACAACACCTAAACTAGCACCCAAATGTCCTCCAGTAACTGATACTGCATCAATCATTTCCTCTCTTAATTCATCAGCAACCTTCTGCAGTTTTGTTTCAGGAACTTTTTTTAAGTCTGATGGAAAATTAATCTGATCTAAAAATTCGTAATTTTTTTTCATTTATTTCTATTTAAGATATAATTTATGGTTTCAGTTAAATTCTTAGATTTTGGTCCATACTTTTTTAATTTAGTATTTATTTTAAAAATTAGCTTATTAGCATATTTAATAGTATTTTTATCTCCCAGTAAACTAATAAGAGTTGCTTTACCTTTTTTCTTATCTTTTCCAGTTTTTTTTCCTGCAGCTAAAAGATTTCCATTATAATCAATTAAATCATCAGCAACCTGAAATAGTAAACCTATATCAGCTCCAATATTTTCAAATTTTTGGATATCTTTTTTACTTTTGTTCTTTAATATTAATGGAGCTACACAACAAAAACTAAAAAGTTTTCCAGTTTTTTTTATTTCCATTTCAATTATTTTTTTTTCTGAAATTTTTTTATGTTCATAGCTAAGATCTAAATATTGACCACCAGCAATCCCAAGATGTCCGGAACTCTCAGAAATTTTATTAATTAATTTAATTTTTGTTTTTTCATTGACATTCAAATCTTTATGACTCAAAATTTCGAAGGCCATAGTTAAGAGTGAGTTTCCAGCAAGAACAGCTGTAGACTCTCCAAAT
>CACJYR010000030.1 GCA_902597675.1 uncultured Pelagibacteraceae bacterium
TAAACCGTTACCCATAAGAGAGGCAATCCTATTACTTGAATAATGTTTTATTGGATTACCTCTACTCAAATTTAAAGCCATTTTTGAGTTCAATAGTGATTTGTAAAAATCATTACCCCAAATAGGCTCTTGTTTTCCAAATCCATAAAAATCATATTTAATACCATTACTTTTATTTATAAGTTTATTTAAAAAATTTACTCTATTATCTATCTTTCCTTCTTTTAATGTGGCTCGGTTAACACCGTGACTCATAGCGTAAAAAACATCATTATAAGGGTTGAGTTTATAAACATCAAAACATTCAATATTTTTATCAACTGGAGTCATAAAAAAATGAATATTTTGTTTATTTAGTTTTGAAAAATTTAAAACAGAGGGATTTGTTGTGATAAATGAATGATCTACAAATGGTAAAAATTTTTTTAATTTATCTTTATTATCTAGTTTATCAGATATGTTGTTCATAAAAGGATCTTCATTCCATTGAGAAATAATTATATTTTTATTAAGTCTTTTAAAATCATATAAAATATTTTCTGTAATATTATCGGAGTGACCGAAGATAATAAGATTAGGATTATAATTCTTAAATGTTTCAATCAAATAGGTGTGAAATTTATCTTTGAAGTTTAGTATATTAAGCCCCTTATTTTGTCTCACATAATCTCTGTCACTGATTTCAATCACATCATGACCATTTCTGATGAAGCCATTTGTAAATTTCTTACCTAAAGATAAATTATAAATTCTATGATTCAATTTTTGAGCCATATTATAAATATTTAAAATCCTTAATTTATTCTTATTGACGTTAATATTTTTAAATGGAAATAAAGAATCTCTCATTAAATCAATTTTTTTTGAGTTGTTTTTTTAATTGGTGTTTAACAAATTTTTTGCTCTTAATTTGAAGGTTTTTTCTAAGTCTTATATTTTTTATTAATTTAATAACCTCATTCTCAATATTACTGACATTTAATGTTTTAAGTTTAATCGCATAATCAGTTGTTTCTGCTAGACCTCCTGTATTTGATATAATCGTTGCACATCCTCTTGATGAGGCTTCTAGTGCTGTTCTGCCAAACGGTTCTTCCCATCTAGATGGTATAACTGCTATTTCAGATTTATTTAAAAAATCTAAAACTTTATTATGAGATATTTGTCCTAAGTTTAAATGTCTTTTGTGTGTTGGAAAATTTTGAAATCTTTTTTCTTCACCAATTGAATATGCTTTCCAGTCTTTGTTTTTGTTTAAAATCTTAAACATTGATTTACAATATAAATCATATCCTTTTGACTCATTTAACTTTCCTACAAAAATGATATTTTTTTTCTTTTTTACATTTACTTTTACAGGATCGATGCTGTGATAAATAATTTGAGTTTTATTATCTGATAGTTCTGGCAAGTCTTTAAAAAACCTTTTTTTTACCCATTCAGAAATAAAAATTATTTTATCCACATTTTCCAAAAGGTATATACGTTCTCCAATTGATTTAGCTCCTTTCATTGTAGTTGGATCGTTGTGAAAATATAGAATAATCTTAGAGTCGATTTTTTTAAAAAATTCTTTGACCATTATAGGTCTGTTATGTATTTCTATAATATCAAAATTTATAGTTTTAATTTTTTTTATAATTTTAGATAAATATTCTTTTGTTGTACTATTTAGTCTTGAATCGACATTATTTATATGAATATTTGTGTAATTTTTAGTTAGAAAATTTTTATTTTTTGTATTACCAAAAACAATAGTATTTCTTTTATAAATTGAATCTCTCATAAAACTACTAATCCATAAAGCAACTGCTCCCGCTCCTCGTTTCGTATAGTTTTCTTTATAAGGTAGAATTGATGCAATCTTCATATTTAGCTTATACTTAATAAATATCTTCTTTTTTTTAAATTTTTTTTTAATTTATATTCAAACGACATAGCTAATCTTTTATCATAAAATCTTTTTTTATAGATAATTTTCCATTTGTATCCTCTAGTGGATTTAGCACCTGTTCCAGAATTATGTTTTTTTAGTCTTAGTTTTAAATTATTAGTGTATCCAACGTAGGTTTTTGTTATTTTACTATTTACACTCTTAAGCATATAAACATAAAATATCATAAATGTGGCGGTCCCTAGGGGAATCGAACCCCTCTTTCGAGGATGAAAACCACGTGTCCTAACCGATAGACGAAGGGACCAAATTTCTGCTTTCTATTGCAAAATTCTGTCTTAATCAAGTATTATTAGGTTGCATTATTTAAACTATTATTTAGCAATTCTTTAAATTCTTTTGATGGTTTGAATAGGACAACATTTCTCTTAGAAATTTCTTTTTCCTCTTTTGTTTTTGGATTTCTACCAACTCTTGAGTTCTTTGTTCTGGTCAAAAATGTTCCAAACTTTGATATCTTTATAGTTTGTTTTTTACATAAGTTTGAAACTATTATAGAAAAAAATTCTTCAACTAAATTCTCTGTAATTTGTTTTGAGAATCCAACTTGCATATATATTAAGTTTACAAGATCTTTTTTAGTTAAATTAATTCTCATTAATTAAATATTTTCTCTTATTTTATTGATCAAATCACCTTTGACAATTTTACTACACACTTCTAATGAATTCGAAAAACCAATAAAATCCGTTCCCCCATGACTTTTAACAACTGGTGAGTCTAAACCGATAAAAATTGCACCATTATAGAGTCTAGGGTCTAATCGTTTTTTAAATTTATTCAAATTTGAAAAGTTTAATAATGCAGATAATTTACCTAAAATTGAGTCTTTAAAAACTTTTTTTAGCTCATCTGTAATAAAATTAGCTGTACCTTCTGCTGTTTTAAGAGCAACGTTACCTGTAAAACCATCAGAAACAATTACATTCACATTACCATTCATTAGTTCATTTCCCTCAATATAACCTGAAAAATAAAAATTATTAGATTTTTTTTCATTAAGTATTTGAAAAGTTTCTTTTATAATTTCATTACCCTTTAATTCTTCTGAACCAATATTTAACAAAGCAGTGTTAGGTGTTTCATTTGGATAAAGAGACTTATATAAAGACGCTCCCATAATTGAAAAATCAACTAAGTTTTTTGAACTACATTCAATATTAGCACCCAAATCCAATACAACACTCATACCTTTTTTATTTGGCCATAATGCAGATAATGCAGGTTTATCTATATTTTCAATCATCTTAAGATTCAATTTAGCAATAACAAGTAACGCACCAGTATTTCCTGCAGATATTACAATGTCGGCTTCTTTTTTTTTTACACTTTCTATCGCGAGCCACATACTTGTATCTTTACCTCTTTTGGCAGCTTCAAGAGGACTATCTGTACTTTTAACAACATTATTTGTATGTATTATTTCGTAGAAATCTTTATTTAACTTATCTTTAATCAATGTTTCAATTTTAAATTTATCACCAAAGATTTTAAAAAAATTTTTTTTATTTGATTTATGACTATGAATAATGCCATTAATTATCTTTCCAGGT
>CACJYR010000031.1 GCA_902597675.1 uncultured Pelagibacteraceae bacterium
ATGGCTTCCATGTTGATACATTTATTGTTGGATGTCTATATTTCATGGGTCTTAAACAGAAAATGATTAAAAATGGTTATGTTTATAAAATTTTACATAACAAAACTTTTGTGAATAGATATAAATATATTAAGCCTAATTCATTTATAATGTACTTGGAAAATAATTTTTTTACTAGATTTAAAATAAAGAATTATTTAATTGAAATATTGAGAGCCATATTGAATTATCCTAAAATTAAAAATAAAGATTATTACTCCTTAGCTAGATTAAAATTAATGATTTTTCTAAGATATTTTAATATTAATATCTATCCAACTATAAGAAACAAACGAGATGAAAGTATTATTATATCGATAAAAAAATTAAGCTAACTTTTTATTAAACTGAATAATTTTTTGATTTTTTTCAGAATTGTTATTTTCAAATTTACTAAAATCAGATAGTTTATGAAAAACCTGATTATATTTTGTATTAGAAAAATGATACCATAAATCCCAAATCTTTTTATTCTGTTCTATTTGTATGATAGGATTAAACTGCTGATCGATATAAGAAAGAAAAATAATATCACTTTTTAAACTTAATTCCTCAAAAGTTTCAACTTTTTGAGCAGTAAATTTTTCTTTTAAGTAAGGATCATAATAATATACTTTAATGTTTAAACTTTCTAAAAAGTGCATCATTTTTATAGAGTAACTCTCCTCAAAACATTGAGTATTAGATTTGTACCCAAGCCCTAAAAATCCGAAAGAACTTATTTTATGTTTGTTTTTAAGATTTGAAATAACTTTGTATAAATTTTCTAATGCAGCATTATTTATTCTTTGAACCTCATCTGGAAAAGAACTTTGAATATTATAATCTAAGCAAAATTTTTTAAGTGACAAATTATCTCTTGGTAAACATGGACCTGAATAAGGACCCCCCGGTAACATAAAATTAGTTCCAATTCTATTATCTAAGCCAACAGATTCTAATACTCTTAAATCACTTACGTCATCAAAATCTTTACAAATCTCTTTAACGAAATTTGAGTAAGAAATTTTAGTTGTTAAATAAGTATTGACTAAAAGTTTTGTTAGTTCAGCCTCTTTAAACTTCAATAGTCTAATTTGAGGGTTTTTATACAAGGTATTATAAAACTTACTTATTTTCTTCGCAGCATATATACTAGACGATCCAATTAATATATAATCTGGTTCTTGAAGATTTCTTACAACAGATCCTAAAGCAACAAAATAAGGATTATATAAAATATAAAAATCTTTATTATTCACTAAGCCCCTAGTTTCTAGATAAGGTATTAAATCATTATCTATCGAACCAGGTTGAAGAGTAGAATTGATATTAATTATGTATGACTTTTTAGTTTTTTTTATCACATCAGCAATTTCATCTAAAATTTTATAAATTATATCATTTGAAAAAGATCCATCCATTTTTGAAGGTGTTGGAACTGTAATATAAATTATTTCACTATTAATGATGCAATCAGAAATATTTTCATGAAAAATTAAATCATTATTATTGTTAAGAAGATTGTTTAAGCCTGTTTCATGTAAATAAACACCATGATTTTCTTTTAATTCATCAACAAGTTTTTTATCTATATCAAAACAATTGATTTTAGCTCCAGAGCTAGATAAAAATTGAGCCATAGGATAACCTAGTTTTCCAAGACCTATAACAGATATATTTCTGAACATATAAAAGCTCTAACTTAAATCTGTATTATGTAAACCCCATAATTCGTTGGTTTTTAAATAATCAGGATTTTTACTCAATTTCAAAGCTAGATCTAAAAATTCATCATTGGTTAAATAAGGTATTTTATCATCTTCTAATTTTTTAAACATTTTTTCTTTCTCGGATATTACACCGCTGAAATTATGATTTATATGATAAATGTAATATTTTTTATCAAAATCAAAAAATTTATATTTCTTAAATCTTGCCTCCCACAAAAAAAGCGAATCAAGATGCCAAGAGTATATAGGTAGTTCGCAGTACCCTTTTAAATCAATCCAAGAATTTTTATCTAAAAGGGTGAAATCACCACAAGCATTTGTGTATAATTTTTTTTGAAAGAAAAATATTGGCAACACTTTAAAATATTTTAGATAAAAAGTGATTTTTTTAAGGAACCTTTTTAGTTTTTCAAAAGAAATTTTTTGAATTAAACTTTTATCTTTACTTTCAATGAACCCAATTAAATAATCTTTAAGGTGCCGATAAAAACTTGAAGAGACATAATGTTTTATTTTTGTGTTATTATCTAGAGAGTAATATTTTTTATCAATAAAATTTGTAGATTGATCAAGATAGTTATCTGTAATATTACCTGAATAATCATATTCAACACAATGTCGATCACATCTATAAATTGTTTTTTCTTTCAATTTTTTTTGAGAAATAAATTCATAAATTTTTTGGTTTATTATCACATCAATATTTGTTGCTAACACAAAATTTCCTGATGCCCTTCTGATACCGACATTTTTAGCAATCATTTGGAAAAATTGAAGACGATCACTATTTGGAAGTTTTAAATGATGATCTTGATGAACTGGTATAATTTTTGAACTTAAATATTCATTAGAAATTAAATTTAATCTTTCAGATAAAGTCTTCGCATTTGGTACTTGGTTCCATTCTACAAGTATCAATTCTGCAGGTATTTTATGTTTTTTACAATTTTCAGCTAAACTCTTGATAAATAAATTTGTCCTTAAATCTAAATTTCATTCCAGACGAATAAGTTTTTATTGGTAAATATAGATATTCTCCCAGTTCAGTCTCTGATTTAATTTTATCTATTAAACCTTTTCTGTGATTTTTATTTATACATTCAACAATTAATCTTAATTCAATATTTTCAATTCCTGTAAGATCAGGATTAAATCCAAAGTTTATATTGATCATGGAACTAATAGAACCAGAAATTTCAATATTACCTGATGTTGGTTGATAAATACCTGCAATTATTTTGAGTAATGATGTTTTTCCAGTGCCATTTTCTCCATAAAGTCCAAATACTCCCTTATCTAATTTTAAATTAATTTTTTTTAATGCTTCTATATTGTCTTTTTTTATATTTGAACCAAAGATACCTTTTAATATATTCCTTCTTAAGGACAGGTTTTTATCTGAAATTGGGTAATTTAAAAAAACGTTT
>CACJYR010000032.1 GCA_902597675.1 uncultured Pelagibacteraceae bacterium
AAATTTATAGGAAAACATGAAAATGGAAATGATATATATTTGAAAAATGGTAGATTTGGCCCTTACCTTCAATACGAGAAAATTCCATCTGATATAGAAGTTGAAAAAATTAGTAAGAAAAAGAAAAAAACTAAAAAATTAAAGTCAGATGTTAATGAACTTTTAAAAAATGTTTCAATACCAAAAGGATTAGAATTAGAGAGTATTAATTTGGAAAAAGCTCAATTTTTATGTTCGCTACCTAAATCTTTGGGAATAAATCCAGATAATCAAAAAGACATTACTTTAAACGTTGGAAGATTTGGTCCTTACTTAAAATGTGAAAATAAATCAGCAAGAATAGAAAATGTAGAGGAAATATTTTCTATAGGTTTAAATAGAGCAATAACACTAATAGCTGAGGCTAAACCTGGTCGAATGTCCTCTTCTATGATAAAAGATTTGGGAGAACATCCTGAGGATAAAAAACCTGTTAGAGTCATGAAGGGTCAGTATGGGCCTTATATAAAATATAAATCACTCAATGCAACTATTCCTGAGGAAAAAGACCCCACTGAATTAACGATGGAAGAAGCTTTAATATTGATTGAGAAAAGAAAAGAATACGATAAGAGTAAAAAATCAAAAAGTAAGAAAAAAAAATGAAAAAAATATTTATAATTTCAATATTTTATTTATTTTCCACAAATATACTAATTGCTGATGAACATAAATGTTCTGGGATGAAAAAACTTTCGAAAGAGTATTTAGCGTGTACAGCCAAAAATATTAAAGAAGGTGCTGTCAAAAAGAAAAATCAAGTTAAGGAAGGATCTATAAAAAAAACAAATCAAATTAAAGAAGGTACAAAGAAAATATTTAATAAAGTTAAAACTAAAATCAAAAAAAATTAATTGATTATGAACTTTGAAGATAAAATTAAAGAACTTAATATACAACTTCCTGAAGCGAAAGCGCCAGTTGGTAATTATGTTGCAACAAAAATTACAGGAAAAATGTTATTCATATCAGGACAAATTTCTATTGATGATAATGGTGAATTAATTAAAGGAAAAGTTGGTAAAGAATTGGATGTCACGGCTGGTTACAATGCTGCTAAGAGATGCGCTTTAAGCATTATTGCCCAAGTTAAAAAAGCCTGCGACAATGATTTATCAAAAATAAAATCATGTGTGAAATTAACAGGATTTGTAAATTCAACAGATGACTTTATTGATCAACCTAAAGTAATAAATGGCGCATCTGATTTGATAGCTTCAATTTTTGGAGACGCAGGTATGCATACTAGAGCTGCTGTAAGCACAAATAGTTTACCATTAGGTGTTTCGGTTGAAGTAGATGCAATATTTGAGTTAAATTAGATTATTACTTTCCAACGCTGTAATATTTAAATCCTTGGTCTTTAATCTTTGATGAAGAATATATATTTCTCATATCAAAAATCATGAACTTCTTACCTTTAACTAAACTTTTAAAATTAATTGATTTAAAATCATTCCATTCAGTATGAATAATTACAAGATCAGCCCCATGAACAGCATCTTTTATTGAGGTCTTATTAATTACATTTTTAAACTTCATAAATTCAGTTTTATAACCAGTTGGATCAAAATATTTTATAGTTGCTCCTCTTTTTGATAACCACGGTATCATTTTTAAACTTGAGGAATCTCTCATATCATCTGTATTAGCTTTAAATGTAACACCTAAAAAAGTAATTATTTTATTTTTAATTTTCCTATTTAAGATTCTATTAATTCTATCTAGTAAAATTTTAGATCTATTTTCATTTGATTTAATCACTGATTTAACCACTGATAAATTTGTTTTAAATTTATCTGCTGTTGTAATAATGGCTTTTGTATCTTTAGGAAAACAAGATCCACCATAAGCAGGTCCTGCTCTAAGAAATCGACTGCCTATTCTTTTATCCAATCCCATACCTATTGATATATCCTCAACATTAATGTTGGTTTTTTCACATAAATTAGCTATTTCATTAATAAAAGTAATCTTTGTTGCCAAAAAAGCATTAGAGGCATATTTAATCAATTCTGCGGCTCTTCTAGAAGTTTGTAAATAAGAAGCACCCTTAGAAATAAGTGGGCTATAAAGATTTTTTAAAATTCTACCTGCTTTTTTATCATTAGTTCCGATAACGACACGATCAGGATAAACAAAATCTCTTATTGCTTCTCCTTCTCTTAGAAACTCAGGATTTGAAACAACAGAAAATTTCTTTTTGCTATTTTTTTTAGATAATATTTTTTCAATTTCATCTCCTGTCGTCACGGGAACTGTTGATTTTGTTATGATAATTTTAAATTTATTAATTGAAGAACTTATTTCTTTAGCAACTTTGTAAATTTGACTTAAATCTGCTGAACTACCACCTTTTTTTGTTGGTGTACCAACACAAATAAAGATTATGTCTGAGTCTTTAATTGATTTTTTTAAATCAGTAGAAAAATTTAATTTTTTATTCTTAAAATTCTTTATTACTAATTCTGATAAACCAGGTTCATAAATTGGAATCTTTCCTTTTTTTAGTAAATTTATTTTGTCAACATTATTATCTACACAAATTACATCATTTCCTAAATCAGCAAAACATACTCCGCTTACTAAACCTACATAACCAGTACCAATCATACACAATTTCATGATTTAGCTATCTCTAAAGTTGATTTGATGTAACCACTCATGCTTCCACAATCAAGATATTTTCCAGAAAAATTATGAGCAATGAATTTTTTATCATTTTTAATTAATGTTTGGATAGCATCTGTAATATGTATTTCTCCTCCTTTACCTGGTTTTTGTTTAAGTAATTGTGAAAAAATTTCTCTAGGTAAAATATATCTTCCAATTACTGCTTTATTAGATGGTGCTTTTTTTACCGAAGGTTTTTCAATAACATCTGAGATCAAATAATTATTTTTATTTATTTTAGTTTTTAACTTATAAATTCCCCATCTCGAAACATTATTT
>CACJYR010000033.1 GCA_902597675.1 uncultured Pelagibacteraceae bacterium
ATAGGTGCCTGTAGATGGAGAAGCCCTTTAAATAATTTGATACATCTATCTAATGAAATAAATCGTGGAAAAATTAAATTAAGATATTTTGACTTAAATGATTATTCAAGTATCTATCAAGTAATTTCAGAGGAAAAACCAGATCTTATATCTCATTTAGCTGCACAAAGTTTTCCAAAATCAAGTTTTGACGAGAGAGAAATAACTTATAATACAAATATTTTAGGTACTGATAGACTGTTAGATGTTATAAGAAAATGTAAGATTAATCCTGTTATACATATTTGCTCATCTTCAGAAATTTTCGGAAGAGTAAAAAAAAAGGATCTTCCTATAAAAGAAGAAAATCGTTTTCACCCAGCATCTCCCTACGCAATTTCAAAAATTGGAACAGACCTAATAGCTAATTTTTACTATGAAGCATATGGTTTAAAAATTATTACGACAAGGATGTTTACACACACAGGACCTCGTCGAAGTGATTTTTTTGCAGAATCAAGCTTTGCTAAACAAATTGCCTTAATTGAAAACGGTTTACAAAAAAAATACTTGTACGTTGGTAATCTAAACTCCCTTAGAACTATAGCTGATGTGAGAGATGCTGTAGACGCCTACTTTAGAATTTTATCTAGACCCATCAAATTTGGTGAAGCTTATAATATTGGTGGCCAATATAGTTGCACAGTCTCAGAAATAGCTAAATACCTTATCTCATTATCAACAGTAAAAAATATAAAAATTAAGCTAGACAAACAGAGGTTAAGACCGATTGATGCTGACCTACAAATCCCAAGTACTAAAAAATTTGTGAAAGATTATAAATGGAAACCGAAAATTAAATTTGAAAAAACATTAAATGATTTATTAAATCATTGGAGAGATATAATTTCCAAAAGTAAGAATTTTCCAAACAGATAAATGAAAATAAAAAAAACAAAACTTAAAGGGGTATATAAAATTGAAATAAGTAAATTTGTAGATTTTAGAGGAGAATATATAGAATCATTTAATTTAAAAAAATTTTTGAAATTTAAAAAAATCAAATTTTTACAAGATGATTTTTCAATATCAAAAAAAAATGTTTTAAGAGGCTTTCACGGTGATAGCAAAACATGGAAATTAGTATCTTGTGTCCATGGCTCATTTGATTTGGTAGTTATAAACTACAATAGACTTTCAAAACAATATTTAAAGACTGTGAAATTTAAACTTTCTGATAAAAAATACGAGCAAATATTGATTCCACCTAAATTTGGTAATGCACATTTAGTTAAATCTAAAAAGGCAATTTTTCATTACAAGCAGTCGACTTATTATAATAGAACAGGTCAATTTACAATTAAATGGAATGACCCTAGACTTAAATTGAAATGGTCTATAAAAAAACCAATACTATCTAAAAGAGATAAATAAAAATGATTATATGTAGAACTCCCTTGAGAGTATCACTTTTTGGTGGTGGAACAGATTTTCCTGAATGGCACGAAGAAAATAATGGCCTAGTAATAGGAGGAACAATAAATAAATATAATTATATACATGCAAGATATCTACCAAACATATTCAATTTTAACTTTAGGTTAAGGTATTTTGAAACCGAAACAACAAAAAAATTAAGCAGTATTAAGCATGGGCCATACAGAGAAATATTAAAAATGTTTAAATTAGATAAAAACCAAATAGAAATCATACACACATCTGACCTTCCAGCATTATCAGGTCTAGGTTCCAGTTCAAGCTCTACTGTATCTGCAATAAATGCAGTCTCAGCTTTAACAGGTTCGATTATAAGCAAAAAAAATCTTTCTAACTTAGCAATAAAAATTGAAAAAAGAATTTTAAAAGAAAATGTAGGACATCAAGATCAAATTTTTTCATCTTTTGGAGGATTTAATTGCATTAGATTTAAGTCAGGTTTTGATTTTTCAGTCGAAAATTTGATAAACGATAAAAAAAAATTAATGTTACTTAATAAAAGCTCTATTTTAATTTGGTCTGGTATACAAAGGCATGGTCAAAAATTGGAAAAAGAAAAGATTAAGAATATTAAAAAAAAATTTATTTTTCAAAATCTTAAGAATATTCAAAATATCACTGAGACAGCTTATATTGAGTTTTCAAAACCTAGTTGGAATTTAAAGAAAATTGGAAGTCTAATGAATGAATATTGGCTCGAGAAAAAAAATCTCTCAAAAGGTGTTACAAATAAAAGAATTGATAAAATATTTGATATAGCAAACAATAATGGTGCATATGGTGTGAAATTATTGGGTGCGGGTGGCGGTGGATTTATATATATACTTTGTTCCCCAAAAAGAAAAAGTTTTTTATTAAAAAAATTGTCAAAGTTTGTAAATGTTGATTTCCAATTTGAAAATTCTGGTAGCAATATAATTTATAACAAACAACTAATTTAAATAACATGAAATCAAAAATACTAGTAGTTGGAGGGTCTGGTTTTGTAGGAACAAATATTTTAAAAAAGATTAATTATAATAAATATAAAGTTTATGCCACAAGAAATAAAAGTAAAAACTATTTTAAAAATAAAAATATTAAATATTTCAAAGGCAATTTAAAAAATTTTAAGTTTTGTGAGAGAATAACTAAGTCTATTGATATTATAGTTATGTGTGCAGCTGTATCAAGTGGTGCAATGATAATACAAAATAATCCAATGTTTCACGTAAACGATAACATACTTATGAATTTAAATATTTTAAAAGCTGCCAAAAAAAATAAAATTAAAAAATTTATATTTCTGAGTAGCAATACTGTTTATCCAGTAAGTAAAAAACCTATGAAAGAAAATGATATAAATTATGAATTATTTTCTAAATATTTTAATGTAGGTTGGATGAAAATCTTTTCAGAAAAACTATGTGAAATGTATAAAAAAGATATGAAAATTTGTATAATTAGACCTGCTAATCTATATGGCCCATTTGATAAATTTGATCCTGTCAAATCTAAA
>CACJYR010000034.1 GCA_902597675.1 uncultured Pelagibacteraceae bacterium
CTCTTAGAGTTAAACTAAAAGAACAAACACTTAAAGAAGAAGCTAGATTAGAAAAACAACGAGTAAAAGATATAAAATTATTCCTAAGAAAAGAGCAAGCACTTTTGAGAATTGAGCAAGCTGAAAAACAAAAACAGTTTTTAAAACAATTAAGACTAGATAAACAAATTGAAAAATTCAGAATTAGAGAAGTTAAGGAGCTAGAAAAACTTGAGAAAATTTCTTTAAAAGAAAAAAGAGAAGACTATGCAGGTTTACAAGAAAGAATTGATAAACTTAAGGAAAAATATCGATTACTTCGAGATCAAAAAATTAAAGAAAGGGTTGAAGCATTAGGGGTTAAACTTCAAGGTGATGAAGATAGAGAAACCTTATTAGAAAAAGAAAAAGAATATACTTTAGCAAGACAAAAAATTGAATTTGCATTAGAAAGTTTTTACAGAAGTGCAAGTAGCCTAGTATTTCAGTTAAATAAAAGACATATCACCCGCGACATGTCTATTTTTCGTTGTATAGATAGAAGATTTGAAACAGGTGAAGTTTTTATTAAATGGGATGAGTCACAAGATGATGAATGGTTATTATTAATTTATATTAAAAATAATTCTCCAGATGAAGGAATTATTATTGAAGATAAAACTAATCCTGAAAAAAATCTTTCTCATGAGTTTAGAAATGTAGATATTTTCAAAGCCTCAGATACAATGGTAGACTCTTTAACGCAACTCATTGCAAGGAAAAGAGCCAAAAATAATAATTAAACAATTATATTAAATTAGGTATTATCCGTAATGATTTTAGGATCTGCCTTTTTAATAATTTTATATTTAATTTTCAGATACATTATTGCGTGGATCACATATTTTAATAATTTAGACCCAAGACTTGGTGATAGTACATGGCGGTTTACGTATGATTATCCAGTGGTCGGTGAGAGAGATGTCTCTGATTTGGATGATAAGGACTTTGTTAGATTAAGAAGAAAAAAGAATAAAATTATTTTATTAATGTACTCAATAGTCTTAGTGATGTTTGTATCTTCTATGTCTCTATTAAGTAAATTTTTATTATTTTTTACAAGTTAGATTTTTTAAGTTGCTTTTTATTTTTTAAGTAAAGAAAAAAAGCTACTATTTCATATACAATTGTAAATATATTAAAGATGATTGGTAATTTAAAAAATTTATAAAGAAATTTATATTTTGGCATTTTTTTCCATAATAATAAAAAAGCTTCTGCACCTCCAATAACTTTTTCACCATCTTTGACATGCAGTCTTCTTAAAAGTTGTTTACTATCTTTAGAGGTTTCTTGTTCTGCCAATTCATTATTTGTAATATCAACCCAATCAATTTCCTCTATTTCTTCTTTTTTATAGAGATCAATTTCTGCCTTACAAATTTTACAAGAATTATTAAAATAAACTTTCATAATTAGATGTTTTATTACTAATTTGTCCTATATATGTACATGCGTAAAATACTCTAGTTGAAAAATCTTTGAAACAATCTATTTAATGTCATTTATGAGTAATTTCTTTGAAAAATCTGACCTATCAAGAAGTGAGGCTGAAAATATAATTTCGGATACTCTTCAAAAATGTGATGATGGTGAGTTGTACTTAGAAAATTCTAAATCCGAGTCAATTTTATTAGATGATAATAAGATAAAAAATTCTAGTTATAATTCAGATTTAGGATTTGGGTTTAGAGCTATCTCCGATGAAGTAGTTGCTTATTCTCACTCTAACGAAATTTCAAAAAACTCCTTAAAGCAATCTTCAGAAAATTTAAAATCGACACTTAAATCTGTCAAAGGTACTTATAATCATGAAATTCCTAAATCTAATAAGAAATATTATGAAAACATTAATCCTATTGAACAAAAATCTCTTAATGAAAAAATTAAAATACTTAATGAAGTAAATAATTATTTACGTTCAAAAGATGACAACATTAAACAAGTTACAGCTAATTTTTTGGGAGAACAAAAATCGGTTGAAATAATTAGATCTGGTGGAGAAACTTTAACTGATGTTCGTCCTTTAATAAGATTTAATGTATCCGTTATGCTTGAGAAAAATGGGAGGAAAGAGACGGGTGTGTATGGTGTTGGGGGAAGACAATCTTATGACTCTTATTTAAAAGATGATAACTGGAAAAGTGTTTGTGATGAGGCTTTGAGAATAGCCTCGGTAAATTTAGAGAGTAAACCTGCACCAGCTGGTGAAATGAAAGTTGTGCTAGGACCTGGTTGGCCGGCAATATTAATTCATGAGGCTGTTGGTCATGGTTTAGAAGGGGATTTTAACAGAAAAAAAACCTCAGCTTTTCATAATTTAATGGGCCAAAAAGTTGCAAGTGAGGGAGTTACAATTGTTGATGATGGTACTATTGATAACAGAAGAGGTAGTCTTACGATTGATGATGAGGGAACTCCGACAGAAAAAACTGTTTTAATTGAGAATGGGATTTTAAAAAATTTTATGCAAGATCGTCTAAATGCTCGTTTAATGAAAACCAAATCTACTGGTAGTGGAAGAAGAGAAAACTATAGACATATCGTTCTTCCAAGAATGAGAAATACGATGATGCTAAGTGGTAATCAGACTCAAGATGAGATGATTAAAGCTGTCGACAAAGGTATTTTTGCTGTGAGTTTTGGTGGCGGACAGGTTGATATTACCTCTGGAAAATTTGTATTCAATTGTACTGAAGCTTATGAGATTGTTAATGGTAAAATTGGATCTCCAATTAAAGGCGCGACACTTATTGGAGATGGACCTTCAATTTTAAAAGAGGTTTCTATGGTTGGGAATGACATGATGATGGATCCCGGTATTGGAACATGTGGAAAAGCTGGCCAAGGTGTTCCCGTAGGCGTTGCTCAACCATCTATACTAATTAATAAGATGACTGTTGGTGGCACAAAACTTTAAATGGTCAAAGATCAAGAATTTCTAGAGAAA
>CACJYR010000035.1 GCA_902597675.1 uncultured Pelagibacteraceae bacterium
CGTTATCAGAATAAGCTCTCATACTTTTTCCTGTTTTTGTTTTATTTAAAAACCAAAAAAGAGCTGAAACTAAAATTAATGTTACAACAATTGTAATTACTTGAGTGGATTTAATTGCCAGGCCTTCGTTAAGACCTGTCATTTCTTTAAACTCACCAGCTTTAATCAAAAATTTTTCACCATCAAAAAATCTTCTGTCAGATGGACCAATGATTATTCGAACAACTGCTTGCGTGACGAACATTACCCCAATACTCACCATTGCTAATTGAACAGGGGGGCTTTTGCTTATTCTATAGTATTTGAAAACAAATTTATCTATTAAAAGCATATAACCCACCATGAATATTATAGCAAAAGGAATTGCGATAAGAGCAGTAGGTAAAATACCCAAACTTACTCCTAAAGATTGAAAATACCATGTGAACAAAATTGTGACCATGGTTCCGAAAGACATCATATCTCCAGTAGCAAAGTTTGCGAACCTTAAGATCCCATATATCAAAGTTACAAAAATGGCACCTAAAGCTAATTGAGAACCATAAGCTAATGCTGGTACAAAAATATAATTTAATAAAAGTACGATCGCGTTTATATAATCCATATCAACCGCCTAAAAATGAACTTCTTACTCTTGGATCATTCAGTAATTCTTTTCCTGACCCTGAATAACGATTTTCTCCTGTAACCAATACATAACCTCTGTCTGAAATACTTAGTGCTTGTTTAGCATTTTGTTCGACCATCAGTATTGCAACATTTGTACGTTTAACTTTTACAATGTGATCAAACAATTCATCCATTACAATTGGTGAAACTCCTGCAGTTGGTTCATCTAACATTAAAACTGATGGCTTGATCATTAGTGCCCTACCAAGCGCAACCTGTTGTCTTTGCCCTCCTGATAATTCACCAACTAATTGATTTCTTTTTTCACTTAATATTGGAAACAACTCATAGATCTCATTGATTACTGAATTATAACTTTCATCAATTAAGAAAGCTCCCATTTCTAAATTTTCCTCAACAGTCATTCCTGCAAAAACATTCTTGGTTTGAGGTACAAATGAAATTCCTGACTTAACTCTATCTTGAGGAGATAGTTGTGTAATATCTTTACCATCAATTATTACTGAGCCAGATTTTAAATTTAATAAACCTAACATTGCTTTCATTGCAGTTGATTTTCCCGCACCATTAGGACCTAAAATTGAAACAATTTCACCTTTATCGACATTCACTGAACAAGAATTAATAATGTCTGGACCGTTTCCATATCCACCAGTCATCCTATTTCCCTCAAAAAAAGCCATTATCAATTATCCTTTATTTTTGATCCTCTACCCAAATAACTTTCAATTACTTTTTCATCTTTTTTTGCATCTTCAACTGAACCTTCAAATAATACTGATCCTTCAGCCATTACAATCACAGGATCACATAATCTTCCTATGAAATCCATGTCATGTTCAATCATACAAAATGTATATCCCTTTTCTTTATTAAGTTTTTCAATCGCCGTACCAAGATCTTTCAGTAGTGTTCTATTTACGCCTGCACCCACTTCATCTAGCAAAACTAACTTTGCATCTACCATCATTGTTCGACCAAGCTCTAATAATTTTTTTTGACCCCCAGATAAATTTCCTGCTAGCTCATTTCTTAAATGCCCTAAATTTAAAAACTCTATGACTTCAATAGCTTTTCGCTTAATAATATTTTCTTCTTTCATGATTAATGAAGGTTTAAATATTGCATTTATTAATTGTTCACCTGACTGATTACCGGGAACCATCATTAAATTTTCTAAAACTGATAAATTTGTAAATTCATGTGCAATTTGAAAAGTTCTGAGTAAACCTTTTGAAAATAATTCATACGCAGGCACATCAGTTATATTTTCGTTATTAAACATGACACTACCAGCTGAACATCTTAGATTTCCAGCAATTAAATTAAATAATGTAGTTTTTCCAGATCCATTAGGACCAATTATTCCAGTTATAGTTCCCTTCTTAACTTTGAGTGAACAATCTGATACCGCTGCTAATCCACCAAAAAATTTTGATAGATTGTTTATTTCTAAAATATTTTCTGACATTAATTATTTGTTAAGTCTTTTGTAAATTCTATTTAATGCATTTACCACGGATTTATAAGCCCCGCTCTTACTCATTTCTTTTAAACCTTGTTCGTTTAAACCTTTTGGAGTTTGAGACTCTTTGACTAAATGTCTTAAATCTTTTTTTGAATTTACAACTGCATCTTCGGATAAGGCCAAAAATAAAGTAGTTATATATTTCTGTGCATCAGATCTTTTGATACCTTTTTTTATCAACCAAGTACTCATCACGTTTAATATTTCATAATAAGATGCCATCATCCCTGATGTTGACCAAAAATTAATTGATAATTTTTCATTTTTAATTTCAATAGTAGATCC
>CACJYR010000036.1 GCA_902597675.1 uncultured Pelagibacteraceae bacterium
TCATCAGATATAGATGAAATTTGAGCCTCTAGTGATGGAAAGGTTTTAAAATTAATCATGTTTTTAAATTTTTTAACACCTATCAATTCATCAACTAAATGAAAATCTTCAACTGGACCATTGTGTTTTAAAAGTCCCTCTAATGTTTCAACTGAAAGATTTAAGCCACTAAATTTCAAATATTTATTTTCTAAAAACATAACAATTCTTAATGTTTGTAAATTGTGATCAAACCCTCCATGAATGCTCATACATTCATTTAAAGCATCTTCACCTGCATGACCGAAAGGAGTGTGGCCCAAATCGTGCGCTAAACTGAGTGTTTCTGCTAAGTCCTCATTCAAACTGAAGTATCTAGCGATGGATCTTGCTATTTGAGCAACCTCCATAGAATGAGTAATTCGAGTTCTATAATGATCCCCTTCAGTATTAACAAATACCTGTGTTTTATGTTTCAATCTTCTAAATGAAGCGCTGTGAATAATACGATCTCTATCTCTTTGATAAGGTGATCTATATTTTGACAAAGATTCCTTAAATATCCTACCTTTACTTTTGAATTGACCTATCTTTGAGTATTTTTTCATCCTTTAAAATAAAATATTAAGTATTATATTACTAATACCAGTGATCAATTATGATTAAAGAAATTAAATTTACTGATAAAGCACTAAAACAGATCAATGTTTTGCTGTCTAAAAAAGATAAAGGGTCTTTTTTTAGAATCGCTATTAAAGGTGGTGGTTGTTCAGGATTTCAATACGAATTCACTTTTGATAAAGAAAAATCAAAAGATGATTTAAACTTTGAAAATATTTTAATTGATAAAACTTCAGCAGATTTATTAAAAGGTTCTGAAGTTGATTATGTTTCAGAATTAATTGGTGAACAATTTAAGATAACAAATCCACAAACTAAGTCATCTTGTGGTTGTGGTGTTTCTTTTTCTCTTTAATGATTATTTCTTCATGGAATGTAAATTCTGTGAGAGCTCGTATTGATAATATTAAAAGTTATCTCTTAAAATATAAACCAGATATCCTAATGATGCAGGAAATCAAAACAGAGGATGTAAACTTTCCCTATGATGATTTTTCAGCAATGGATTATGAAAGTCATGTATTTGGCCAAAAAAGTTATAATGGGGTTGCTATTATATCTAAAGGTAAATTAAAAAATATTAAAACTAACTTAATTAAAGATAAATTAAAGCAATCAAGAATAATTTCAGCTGAACTGGTGTATAAAAAGAAAAATATTCAATTAATAAACATTTATACACCTAATGGAAATCCTGTAGATACAGATAAATATAAATACAAGAAACAATGGTTGGATGATTTAATTAAACAGTTAAAGAGTTTAAGTAAAAAAAATTCAAATATTATTCTTGCTGGAGATTTTAATATTATTCCAGCAGCTGAAGATGTTTATAATCCAAAAAGTTTTGAGGATGATGCTTTATTTAGATTGGAAATCAGAAAAAAATTAAGAGAAATGATCAACCTTGGTTTTAGTGATGTCTATAGACATTTTAATGAAACTAAGGAAGGTTATACCTTTTGGGACTACATGAGAGGTGCTTGGCAAAAAAATAATGGGATGCGAATTGATCACTTCTTAGTTTCAAATTCTTTAATTGATCAAATTAAAGGTATAAATATTAATAAAGATCCAAGAGGTCGTGAAAAACCTTCAGATCATACACCGATTGAGATAACTTTAGCTTAGAGATTTTATTTTATTAACCAAGTCTTCATTAATATTTCGAGGGCCTTTATCTAATCTATTTTTGTGTCTTCTTTCACCTGGAAGTCTAACCCCATCAAAAGATTTCATTTTATCAAAAAATTCATCTGCGTGTTTTTGCCAATTTGTTCCTGAAGTTTTATCAGGTGAAATTGCAATGATAAATTCTCCCCCGCTTGGTGGTCCACCATCATTATTATCTTTAGTCGCTGTTTCAAAACTAAAATTATCTCCAACCAAAGCACCAGCCATTAACTCAACCATCATTGCTATTGCTGAACCTTTGTAACCACCAAAGGGGAGTAATACACCACCATCTGCAATTGCACCTGGATCAGTAGTCTCTTTACCATCTTTGGTTAAACCAGTTCCGAGTGGAACCTTGTGCCCTTCTCTTTTAGCAACTTGGACTTCTCCCATCGCCATTGATGCTGTGGCCATATCATAAACAACTGGAGTTTTGCCAGGTCGTGGCCAAGCAAATGAAATTGGATTTGTTCCAAACAATGGTTTGATTGCACCAGCAGGTGCTACAGCAGGTTTGTAAGATGTGCAAGCAAAGGCAACCAAACCTTCCTCTGCTAACTTTTCTGTTTCAGGCCACATCGCTGCCATGTGATGAGAATTATTTATTGCAA
>CACJYR010000037.1 GCA_902597675.1 uncultured Pelagibacteraceae bacterium
AAAGATCCAGTGCCTGAATTTATCAAAAGCATAAAAATTGCAAAAAGTTTTAAAAATGTTCAAATTTTATGGGCAAGTGTAAGAGAACCTTATAATTATATTCAGGCAAAACAAGTAGGATGTCATATAATAACTATACCACCATCAATCATTGAAAAAATACAAAAATTTGGAAAATCTTTTGACCAACTTACTCAAGAGACAGTCAAGAATTTTTTGATTGATAGTAGAAGGTCTAAATTTAAACTTTAAGTATTTGTTTTGAGTATGACTCATAATCTTTTGCTCCTGCTCTTCGCATTAAACTGGGATTTGTAGTGAACCCTTTCACAAAATTGTTATTATTAAATTTTTTAATATTATTTAGGTCAGCTATATCGCAAAAAACTTTTATACTCATTTATCTATAAATTTTTTGTAATATCTTCTGTCATTTTCTTTGCATCAGCGAATAACATAAGTGTATTTTCTTTATAGAAAAGGTCGTTATCAATACCTGCATATCCAGGTGAGAGACTTCTTTTGACAAAAAGAACAGATTTGCATTTTTCAACATCCAGTACTGGCATTCCATATATTGGACTCTGCGGATCAGTTTTTGCGACAGGGTTAGTTACATCATTTGCACCAATCACAAAGGCTACATCTGCATTTGCAAAATCGTTGTTAATCTCTTCTAATTCAAAAACTTCATCATAAGGAACATTTGCCTCAGCTAATAATACGTTCATATGGCCTGGCATTCTTCCTGCAACTGGATGAATAGCATAAGAAACTTTAATATCGTTTTTTTTTAGAGTATCAACCATTTCTCTTAAGGCGTGTTGAGCTTGTGCAACAGCCATGCCATAACCAGGAACTATTATAACAGATGAGGCATTCTTCATCAAAAATGCAGCATCATCTGCGTTTCCACTTTTAACTGGTCTCTGTTCTTTAGATGAAGTACTTGACTTTTCGTCAGTTGCTCCAAAACCACCTAAAATTACGTTAAAAAATGAACGATTCATTCCCTTACACATTATGTAAGATAATATAGCACCAGATGATCCTACAAGAGCACCTGTAATTATTAATGCAGTATTTTCTAAAGTAAAACCTATGCCTGCAGCAGCCCAACCCGAATACGAGTTAAGCATAGAAATCACGACTGGCATATCTGCTCCACCAATTGGGATTATCAAAAGAAAACCAATTAAAAATGAGACTGCTAATAATATCCAAAATAAATTTGATGATTGTGTTGAACATAACAAATAAATTAAAACAATTATTGAAATTAAGATTACAGCATTCAAAGGGTGCTGACCTTTAAATGTTATTGGTGAACCTGACATAATTCCTTGTAATTTTAAAAAAGCAATTATTGAACCAGAGAATGTTATAGCTCCAACTGCAGCTCCAATTGACATTTCAATTAAACTACCAAGTTTTATGTTTCCTGGATATCCAAGATTAAATGCTTCAGGATTTAAAAAAGCAGAAATCGCGACGAAAACTGCAGCTAGACCAACTAAACTATGAAATCCTGCAACTAACTCTGGCATCGCTGTCATTGGTATTCTGTAAGCAATAAAAGCTCCTATTGAACCTCCAACTATAATGAATATCAGAACATATACAAATCCAGTTGAAAAATTACCAGTAGATAAAAAAGTTACAGTTACAGCTATTATCATACCAAGAATACCAAAAAAATTACCTTGTCTTGATGTTTCAGGAGATGATAGACCCCTTAAAGCTAAAATAAAGAGCACACCAGAAACTAGGTAAAAAATTGCTGATAAGTTTGCTGATATCATTTTTTATCCTTTTTCTTTTTTTTATACATTGCAAGCATTCTTTGAGTTACTAAAAAACCACCAAAGATATTTATCGCTGCCAATGCAATGGCTAAAAAACCAAAAATGCTAGAAATATTAAACACACTATTTACGTTACCAGATAATCCTGCAATTATTGCCCCAACAATAATTACAGATGAGATTGCGTTAGTAACTGACATTAAGGGAGTATGTAAAGATGGTGTAACACTCCAAACAACGTAATACCCTACAAATATTGAGAGTATAAATATACTGAGTCTAAATATTAAAGGATCAATTTCCATATTTCATTTAATAAGCGTTTTTTCTATTATTTCGTCTTCTAAATTAATATTTAATTTTTTATTTTCTTTATCAAATAAGTTTTCAACGAAATTAAACACATTTTTTGCATATAAGCTAGAAGCAGACACTGGTAATTTATTTAAGATATTACTTTCACCCATAATTTTAACTCCATTTTTTTCAATAATTTCATCTGCTTTTGTAAATGCAGTGTTGCCACCTTGAATAGCGGCCAAATCATAAATTACAGAACCAGCTTGCATA
>CACJYR010000038.1 GCA_902597675.1 uncultured Pelagibacteraceae bacterium
TTAATAACTAACCAACAACATAATTAAGGCTTATATGACATCATCCATCGAGACTATTCTTTTATATACAATTGGTGCTGGATTATTATCTATAGTTTATGGATATTTAACTGGAAAAAATATTTTAAATTCAAGTGCTGGAAATTCTAAAATGCAGGATATTGCCTCAGCAATACAAATTGGTGCTAAAGCTTATTTGGCTAGGCAGTACAAAACAATTGCTATTGTTGGTGTTGTTGTCCTAGTTATTGTAAGTTTCGCTTTTAGTATGCTTGTTGGCTTAGGTTACCTTATTGGTGCAACTTTATCAGGTATAGCTGGATATGTTGGTATGTTAGTTTCGGTACAAGCAAATGTTAGAACTGCTGAAGCATCTAGAAAAGGATTAGCTAATGGTTTATCAGTAGCCTTTAAATCTGGAGCTGTCACTGGAATGTTAGTTGCAGGATTAGCTTTATTATCAATAGCTGTCTATTATTATTTATTATTAAAATTTAATGTCGATGAGAGAGAAATAGTAAATGCATTAGTTGCTTTAGGTTTTGGTGCATCTTTAATTTCTATTTTTGCAAGACTTGGAGGCGGTATTTTCACTAAAGGTGCTGATGTTGGAGCTGATTTAGTTGGAAAAGTAGAAGCTGGTATACCAGAAGATGATCCAAGAAATCCTGCTGTGATAGCTGATAATGTTGGTGATAATGTAGGTGATTGTGCTGGAATGGCTGCAGATTTATTTGAAACCTATGCAGTAACTATTGTTGCTACAATGGTTTTATCCTCAATATTCTTTCCAGGAGATCTATCGATGATGATTTATCCACTAACAATTGGTGGGGCATGTATTTTAACTTCAATTATTGGAACTTTTTTCGTTAAACTTGGGAAAAGTAAAAATGTGATGGGAGCGTTGTATAAAGGATTTGTTGTATCAGCTTTAGCTTCCTTAATTATTTTATATCCAGTAACTGATTACGTTCTAGGTTTAGAAAATTCTTACGATTTAAATAATAAACCATTTTCTGGAATGAGTTTATATTATTGTGGTGTGATAGGACTTATTATTACAGGGTTGCTAATTTGGGTAACTGAATATTATACTGGAACTAATTATAGACCTGTAAAAAGTGTTGCAAGTTCCTCTACCACTGGACATGGAACCAACGTAATTCAAGGTTTGGCAATTTCTTTGGAGGCTACAGCTATACCAGCTTTAATCATTGTTGCTGGTATTTTACTTACTAACCATATCGCTGGTTTGTATGGTATAGCAATTGCAGTAACAACTATGTTAGCATTAGCAGGAATGGTTGTGGCACTAGATGCCTATGGACCTGTTACAGATAATGCTGGTGGTATTGCTGAAATGTCCAAATTACCTAACAATGTTAGAAAAACAACAGATGCATTAGATGCAGTTGGAAATACTACAAAAGCAGTAACAAAGGGTTATGCTATTGGATCTGCTGGATTAGGTGCTCTAGTTCTTTTTGCAGCTTACACAGAAGATATCAAGCATTTTTCCAAGGAAGTTGGCTCAAAATTAGAGGGAATAGTTGTGACGTTTGATTTATCAAATCCATACGTTGTTGTTGGGTTATTAATTGGTGGAATGTTACCTTATTTATTTGGATCTATGGGTATGCAAGCTGTTGGTAGAGCAGGTGGAGCCGTTGTAATAGAAGTGAGAAGACAATTTAAAAAATATCCAGGTATCATGAAAAGAAAACAAAAACCCGATTATGCAAAATTAGTTGACTTATTAACTGTCGCTGCAATTAAAGAAATGATTGTTCCATCATTATTACCTGTCTTATCACCAATCGTTTTATATTTAATAATATTTGCGATTGGCGGCCAAGTTGCAGCTTTAGCATCTGTTGGTGCTATGTTGTTAGGCGTTATAATCACAGGCCTATTTGTTGCAGTTTCCATGACAGCAGGTGGAGGTGCTTGGGATAATGCTAAAAAATACATTGAAGATGGAAATCATGGTGGAAAAGGGTCAGAGGCTCACAAAGCAGCAGTAACAGGTGATACAGTAGGTGATCCTTATAAAGATACAGCGGGTCCAGCAGTAAATCCGATGATTAAAATAACAAATATTGTTGCGTTACTTTTACTTGCAGTTATCGCTGGCTAATTTCTTCTCGTTTTTTTGCCCTTACACCCATAGGGTCATTGATTTTTTGTCTCATACTGGACATAAAATCATAAATAAATGAATTTCTTGCAAATGAAGCTTCGGTGGTACCCTCAACTATCTTTATTTCATTCATATCTTCTATATTATAAAAATTTTTTTTCTTGAGTATTCCAAAATTAT
>CACJYR010000039.1 GCA_902597675.1 uncultured Pelagibacteraceae bacterium
AATAGTTGCTCAATCGGTGTATTATTTTTACGCTTACTTTAAAGTTGGAAATGGTCAACCTTTATCCTTTTCTGTTCCAACAGGAAACTTTGGTGATATTTACGCCGGTTATTTAGCAAAAAAACTAGGTCTACCAATTGATAAACTAATCGTAGCTACAAATAAAAATGACATACTGCACAGAGCAATATCTGGTGGTGATTATAGTCAAAAGAAAGTTGAGGAAACAAATACTCCAAGTATGGATATACAAATTGCAAGTAATTTCGAAAGGCTTTTATACGACGTCAAAGATTGTAACTCTGAAGTTACAAAAGATGTAATGGCTGAAATAAAAAATAACACTTATAAGATTGATAAAAACGACTTAGATAAAATCAAAAAGAATTTTATATCTGAAATGCTTGATGAAAACGAAACTGTTAAAATGATAAAAAGCATTAATGATGAGCATCAGATGGTAGTGGATCCACATACTGCAGTAGGGATTGGTGCTGTAAGAAAATTAGGATTGGAAAAAAATTGTGTTGTATTATCAACTGCACACCCATGTAAATTTCCAAAAGCAATAGAAGATGCAATTTCAAAAACTGAAAATTTACCAGATAGTCTTAAATACGTTAATGATAGAAAAGAAAAATTTGAACTTTTATCAAATGATATTGAAAAAGTTAAAAAATATGTAATGAATTCGATATGAAACTTAAAATAAAAGATCAACTCCCAGATACAGAGATTTTTCAACTTGTTGATGGAGAACCTCAAAAAAGCAAATTAAGAGAAACTATTGGTAATGGTAAAGTCGTTTTGTTTGGTTTACCTGGGGCGTTTACATCAACTTGCTCCAAACTTCACTTACCAGGTTTTGTAGCAAATGCAGAAAAAATTAAAGCAAAAGGAATAGAAAATATATTTTGTTTATCAGTAAATGATCCTTACGTAATGAATGGTTGGGGAGAGATTAATAATACTGGAGATAAAATTAAAATGTTATCTGACCCATATTTATTATTTACGAAAGCAATTGGGGCAGAAGTTGATCGTAATGCAAAAGGTATGGGAATTAGATCAAATCGTTATTTAATGGTGATTGAAAATTTCACAGTCGTTAATATCCATGTTGAAAAAGAAACTAAAGAATGTGGTTTAACTTCAGCAGAAAACTTATTAAATAATCTAATTTAAGTAGGGCAGCTCTGTTGCCAGGTGACCTGACTATAAGTTAGCAGCATCTTTAGCGAGTAAATCTACTTCATTATTTAATTCATCATTTGAATGGGCTTTTACCCAGTTCCAACTTATTTCAAACTCATTATTTAGTAGATCTAATTCTGTCCAAAGTGCTTTATTACTTACCTCTTTTTTGTTTGCAGTTTTCCATCCATTTTTTTTCCAATTGTGTATCCACTCTGTTATTCCAGACTTTACATACTTAGAGTCTGTAAAAATTTGAACTTTGCTTCCTTTTGGAATTTTTTTAAGCGCCTCTATAGGTGCTAATAATTCCATCTGATTATTTGTCGTATCTTTTTTACTCCCTTTGAGTTCAGTTTTTTCCCCATCATTTAATATTATTGCTGCCCAACCACCATTACCAGGATTGCCAAGACATGAACCATCGGTATAAATTTTAATCATTAAACTAAATAATCCCTGTAGCTTTTTAAATTATTGTGAATTATCAGTTTTTGATAATATTCTCTTGGATCTTTAATTTTTATCAAAGCAGTTTTTGGAGTATTTGTATAGTCGTAAAGTCTTGTGAGAAAATATCTCATTGCAGCAGCACGGCATAAAATATTCAATGATTTTTTCTCAATACCAGAGATCTTTTTAATACCCTCATATCCCCTGATTAAATTTTTTACCTTTTTCTTATTTAATTTAAATTGTGATTTTTTTTTATCAAAACAAAGAGCGTTGATACATATCGCTATTTCATACATAAAATAATCATTCGCGGCAAAATAAAAATCAATAATTCCAGAGATCTTATTTTTTTTAAAAAATATATTATCGATAAAAAGATCACCATGTATTATTCCATTTGGCAATTTTTTTGGCCATTTATTTTTAATTTCTCTAAAATTACTTTTGAGAAAT
>CACJYR010000040.1 GCA_902597675.1 uncultured Pelagibacteraceae bacterium
AAAATAAATTATTAAAAGTTTTAAATTCCAACTCATTAACGCTTCTAGAAGGTGGCCGTATTTTAAATCTTTGTGATAATATTAATAAAGTAAAATCCATGAATAGAGTTATAAAAATTTTAAAAAAAACTGAAGATAAAATTAAGACAATAGCTGTAGGGGATAATTTTAATGATTTAGATATGTTGAGAAATTGTGATATTCCATGTTTAGTCTTTAATGATCAATTTAAACAAGATCAAATAAACATTAATAATTTAATAGTTTCTAGCAAGCCATCACCTGAGGGCTGGGCTGATGTGATCAAAACGGCACTAGTTAAACTAGACTATTAAGATTAAAAACCTGGCATGAGCGATTTTTCTCAAAATGGACTAGTCTCAACTTTGCACGACTTTAAGACAAAGTCTACAGCAGTCATTGAAAGTGAGCTATCAAAATTTTCAAAACAAAGGAAAATGGAATTAATTTTACCATGTCTTTATTCAGAATTAGAGGGAACAGCTTTACCAAAAATAGTTGAGGAAATTAGTAAAACGAAATATTTAGATCACATAATTATCGGATTAGATAAGGCAAACGAAACACAGGCTAAAAAAGCTTGGAAATTTTTTAAAAAATTAAAATCACCTTTTTCAATTCTATGGAATGATGGCCCTGGTTTGAAAAAACTTGATCAAGAATTAAAAAAAAACAATCTTGCACCAAATGAACTCGGTAAAGGTAGAAATGTTTGGTATTGTATAGGTATGTGTATAGCAAGAGATAGTGCTCGATCAGTTGCTTTACACGATTGTGATATAAAAACGTATGATAGAAGAATGCTTGCAAAGCTATTCTATCCAGTGGTAAATCCCCTATTCAACTTTGAATTTTGCAAAGGTTATTATCCACGAGTGGCTAATGAAAAAATGAATGGAAGAGTTGCAAGACTATTAGTTTTTCCTTTACTGACAGCATTAGAAAAAACAATTGGGAAAAGTGATTATTTAGACTTTATGAAATCATTTAAATATCCTTTGGCAGGTGAGTTTTCATTTAGGCGAAATGTTTTACCTGAATTAAGAATTTCTTCAGACTGGGGAATAGAAGTTGGAATTTTATCTGAAATGCAAAGAAGTTTTTCTCCCCAAAATATCTGTCAAGTAGATTTAGCAGACATATATGACCACAAACATCAAGTGTTATCAATTGATGATGAAACTAAAGGACTATCAAGAATGTCTATTGATATCATTAAAACATTTATAAAAAAATTAGCAACTCAAGGTAATACTTTTAGCAGAGAAAAGTTTAGATCATTAAAAGCTACCTATTATAGATCTGCCTTAGATTTAATTGATATATATAGAAATGATGCGGTTATGAATGGTCTTAAATTTGATTCTCATACTGAAGAAAAAGCAGTTGAATTATTTGCAATTAATATAATGAAGGCTGGAGAAGCCTTTATTCTTAATCCAATGGATACACCTTTTATACCCACATGGAGTAGAGTAAAAAGTGCTATACCAGATTTCCTTGGAAGACTTGAAAAAGTAGTTAATGATGATAATAAAAAATATTATTAATGTTAACTCAAAAAGATCAGAGAACTATAAGATCTAAATTAGACAATATTTACAAAAAATTCTTATCGAAAAAAGATATTGATTATTTTGAAAATGAAATTGTTCAAATTATTAAACTTTTTAACAAAAGAAATCCTAAAAAGAAAAAAAGTGTCTCTGAAAAAACTACTTTAGTTATTTGTTATGGTGATAGTGTGTATTCTGAAAAAAAGAAATCGATAAAAATATTTCATAGTTTTTTTAAAAAAAAATTAAAAAATTATTTTAACACTATTCATTTTTTACCATTCTATCCATCAAGTAGTGATAGTGGCTTTGCTGTTAAAGATCACTATAAAGTCAAAAAAACACTTGGAAATTGGTCAGATATTAAAAATGTCTCAAAATCAAGTAATGTTATGGCTGATATGGTTATTAATCATTCATCAGCACGAGGTTTGTGGTTTAAAAATTTTCTAAAAAAAAAGAGGCCTGGAAAAGATTATTTTTTAATAGTCGATTCT
>CACJYR010000041.1 GCA_902597675.1 uncultured Pelagibacteraceae bacterium
TGAAAATGAGACTGTTCATGAACAGATCTTAGATCAAATAATGTTGGCAAATTATCTTGATACTAATCAGAGCTGGGAACTTGAAGCTGATGGTAATTATAAAAAAATTAAATATAGTAAGAGCGATTCCTTTTCAGCTCATGAATATTTTATGAATAATCCGAGCTTATCTGGAAGGGGTAAAGCTAAATTAAAAATGCAGCCGAAACAACTGCACTTAAGATTGATAAAAAGTGGAAGTAATTAAAAGTAAAAATAGTTTAAAATTAAAACAGGCAAAATTAGCTATAATAGACATTGGATCAAACTCTATAAGAATGCTAATTTATGAAGATTTCAGTTCTTCTCGTGTGCCTTTTTTTAATGAAAAAGCAGTTTGTGAACTTGGAAAAAATTTAGATAAATCGAAAAAACTTCACAGATCTGGTACTGAATATGCTTTAAAAGTTTTAAAAAGATTTTCTGAAATTTTAAATGTTTCAAAAATCACAAATCTAAAGATTATTGCAACAGCAGTTATAAGAGAAGCAACTGATACAAAACCTTTTATTGATGAAGTTGAAAAACTTTTTAAAACTAAGATTAATATATTATCAGGCGAAGAAGAAGCTAAATGCACAGCTGAGGGAGTAAAAATAGGTTTTGAAAATGTTGATGGATTAGTTGCTGACCTTGGCGGTGGTAGTTTGGAGTTAGCCCGAGTTGAAAACAATATAGTAACCAATAAAACCTCATTACCTGTTGGTGTTTTAAGATTAATGAATAATCCTATAGTTAAAAAAAGAAATTTAGCAAAATATATTAAAAAATTATTAAGAGATGAAAAATGGCTCTCAAAAAAGAAATTTAATAATTTATATTTAGTTGGAGGTACTTGGCGTGCATTATTTAAATTACATCTTTTTCAAAATAATCATCCAGTACACATAATTCATCAATATAGTATTGATAATAATGTTTTATCTAAGTTTGTTGAAAAAATTTCTTCTTTTAATAAATCCAAACTTAAAACAGTTGAGTATATTTCAAAATCTAGAACACCATATTTACCTTATAGCTGTATTATACTTGATGAAATTATGAAAGTTTCAAATCCAAAAAAAATTATTTGTTCTATCAGTGGTTTGCGTGAAGGATCTTTATCAATTGACCATTTTAAAGATGTAAAAGAATCTGAAATTTTTTACAAAGCAATTGAGAAGGTTGCGCAAAAAAGAGGTGATTTAGGGTCAAATTATAAAAAATATTATGATTTTATTCATCCAGTTTTTGAAGGTAATGAGCACTTTAATAAGAAATTATTATATCTGGCATGTGTATTAAGTCATATGGATTGGGGATTGGGAGCATTTCAAAAAGCTGAATTGGTATTTCAAGAAACGATAAATACTCCTTTACTTAGATTGACTCATAAAGAAAGAATACAATTAGCTTTGTCATGCTATTGGCGGTACTGTAGTATCAAGTATAATCCAAAGATCGAGTATTTAACTTTTTTGAATAATAATGAAATTTTTTCAAGCAAACAAGTTGGTGCAGCATTGAGATTTTCACAATCATTGACCTCGATATCTACGATATTTCTTGAAGAGTTTAAATTGTATAAAAGAGGTAATGCTGTATTTTTAAAAATTCCATCACAACATCAAGAAATAATCTCAAAACAAGTTACCAAAAGATTTAAAGCTCTTGCTAGAGAATTATTTTTAGAGCCAAGAGTAATTTATTCAAATAATTCAAAATAAACTTAAATTAATTAAACTTTAATAATAAGTAAATATTTCTGTAACTTAATCTTTTTAAAATAATTTACAAAATTTAAATATTCATTATTTTTTCCCCTGTTTAAATTTTGTTAATTAGCTTCTTTCTTCCTTCTCATTTTAGAGAAGGAAGAAAGACAATTTGGAATTAATTATTTATAGATGCAGGAGACTGCTCTGCATTCTTCTTAGCAAGTTTTTTTGCTTTTTTTTCAGCAACCTTTTTTTCTAGACCAGCAATTTTAATATTAAGGC